>NZ_AZUP01000001.1:2460873-2768482 GCF_000527135.1 Methyloversatilis discipulorum | reverse complement strand
GCGTCGCCCACTTCGTACAGCTGGATGTCGACGGCGACGACCACGTGGTCAGCATCGACGGCAAGCCGCATCGCCTGGTGGCCGACTGGAAGGTGTCGGACCCGGTCTATCGTGGTGAACTGGACGGCAAGCCCTTTGCCGTGCAGGTCGAACGAATCGGCCTGCGCTACCGGCTGCAGCACCGCGGCGTGCGCGTCGACGCCGAGGTAATGAGCCAGCGCGCCGCCGAACTGCTGGCACGCATGCCGGTCAAGGCGGCGCCCGACATGTCGCGCTTCCTGCTGTCACCGATGCCCGGCCTGCTGCGCGAGGTCGCCGTCAAACCGGGGCAGGCGGTCAAGGCCGGCGAGCGGCTGGCCGTGATCGAGGCGATGAAGATGGAGAACATCCTGCGTGCCGAGCGTGACGGCGTGGTCGAGAAGGTGTCGGCCGGAGCGGGCGAGAGCCTGGCAGTCGATCAGGTCATCCTGGTGTTCGCCGCGGGCTGAGCGCGTCGTGCGGGCGGGTCCCGCACACGACTCAAGCAAATTCGCGTTCACGTCGTTAAGCTGTCCGGATTCCTCTCCGGCGAGCTTGCAATGAACGTGTCCCCTGTCCGCAGTGCCACCCCAGTCCGCGTGCCGGGGGCGCACTGACATGGGCGCCCGCATCGCGGTGATCGAGGATCAGCCGGAAATCCGCCAGCTCATCCGCATGACCCTGGAGTTCGGCGACTTCGAACTGAGCGAGGCCGAGAACGCAGACATCGGCTGGAGCAAGATTCAGCAGCACACGCCGGACCTGGTGCTGCTCGACGTGATGATGCCGGGGTCGATGGACGGGCTGGAACTATGTCGTCGCCTGCGCGCGCAGCCCGAAACGGCGCGGGTGCCCGTCATCCTGCTGACCGCGCGCGGCCAGCAGCAGGATATCGAGGCCGGCCGTGAAGCCGGGGCCGACTCCTATCTGACCAAGCCATTCAGCCCGATGGAACTGCTTGACCGGATCGCTGCGCTGCTCGGAGGCTCGTCGGCGCGATGAAGGGTGACGGGCCGCAGGCCCGGAGCGCGACGATGGCAGCGACCGACGCCAGCCTGCGCCACCGGCTGACCATTCCCGACTGGCTGGCCTGGCTGGCGCTGTCGCTCGGCCTGCTGGTGACCGCCGCGGTGAGCACGCTGCTCTGGGACCGCCTGAACGCCGCCACCGCGCAGCGCTTCGACAGCGAGGTCGACAAGGTGGTCGCCCAGCTGCGCCGGCGCATGGTTGCGCACGAGGAAATCCTGCGCGGCGCGGCCGGCCTGGTCCGCGCGAGTCGCGAGGTCACGCGCGACGAGTGGCACGACTACGTCAATGAGCTCAATCTCGAACGCAACTACCCGGGCATCCTCGGCGTCGGCCTGACGGTGCGCGTGGCCGCGGCCGACAAGGCAGCGCACGAGGCGTCAGTCCGCCGGCAGATGCCGGACTACGCGATCAAGCCGGACACGCCGCGTGCCGAGTATCACAGCATCCTTTTCCTCGCCCCGCTGAACGAGCGCAACCGCAAGGCGCTCGGCTACGACATGAATTCGGAGCCGATACGGTCGGCGGCGATGAGCCGCGCGCGCGACAGCGGCGACGTTTCGCTGTCAGGTCGGGTGACTTTGATGCAGGAGGGCAAGGACGGCGTGCAGCCGGGCTTCTTGCTGTACTACCCGATATATGCGCGTGGTGCCGCAGTCGACACGGTCGAGGCGCGTCGGCGCGCGCTGATCGGCTACGCCTACAGCCCCTATCGCGCGCACGATCTGTTCGGTAGCGCGCTGCGCGGTTACGCCGATCACGTGGTCGTCGCCATCCACGACGGTCGCAGTCTGGATACGGCCACGCTGCTCTACAGCAATGCTGCCGATGACCAGAAGCTGTCGGGTCTTGAGGACGTGCGCGAGATCGAGGTCGCTGGCCATGTATGGACGGTGCGCACCCGTGCGCCGGCCGGCTTCGGTTCCGACCACCTGGTGCTGTGGCTGGTGCCGTTGATGGGGGTTGCGCTCAGTGCCGTGCTCTTCCATCTGTTGCGACTGCTGGCCGAGACGGCGCGGGCGCACCGCAGCGCACGGGCGACAGCGCGCGAACTGGCGCTCAGCGAGACGCGGCTGTCGGCCGTGCTCGACACCGCGGCCGACGGCATCGTCACGACCGACGAGGGCGGCATGGTGCTGAGCATGAACCGTTCTGCGGCCGACATGTTCGACCGCCGGGCGGACGAGGTGATCGGCCTGCCACTGTGTCGCCTGTTGCCTCAGTTCGACGCGGACTGGTTCGCCGCAGGTCTGCACGACGCGCAGTCCGTGACGCGCCTGGCACGACACGAGGACAGCACCGGCTTGCGTGCGGGCGTGCGTCAGTTCCCGGTGACCGTATCGGCCAGCCGCTTCGTGCATGAGGGGCGCGTCGTGCATACGCTGCTGCTGCGCGACGTCAGCGAGCAGGTGGCTGCGCAGACGCGCATGCGGCTGCACGACAGGGCACTGGCATCGTCGAGTGAAGCGGTGCTGATCCGCGATGTGCAGCGCAGCGGTCTGCCGGTCGTCTATGTGAACGCGGCCTTCGAGCGACTGACCGGACGCGGCGCGCAGGAAGTGATCGGACGACCGTTCTCGTACGCCGCCGACGGCGAGGCTGCCGACCGCGTCGGCGACGAGATGCGCTGGGCCGTCGCGCACGCCAAACCGTTCAGCACCACGGTCGATGTGCGACGTGCCGACGGACGCACCCTGTGGGTGGCGCTGTCGTCGTCGCCAGTGCGCGACAACGACGGCACGGTGACGCACTACGTCGATGTGTTCGACGACATCACCGAGCGGGTCGAATTCGAGCAGAAGCTGATCCGCCGTACCAATCGCCTGCACACCGTGTTCGCCTTGTCGCCCGACGGCTTCGTCACCTTCGATGCCGACGGTATCCTGACCAATGTGAACCCTGCTTTCGTGCGCATGACGCATCTGGCGCAGAGCGAACTGCTGGGGCTGGACGCGCAGGCTTTCGACCGTCGCATGGCCGGGCTGTCGGACCCGGCGCAGCCGTGGCCGGAGCTCGCGCTCGACGGGTCGAGCGAGGAGGCGCAGCGGCTATGGCTGCTGCGCCCGGAGCGCCGCGTGCTCGAGCGCAGCGCACGCGTGGCACCGCAGGGGCGCTCGGAAACGGTGCTCTATTTCCGCGACATCACACAGCAGTTCGAAGTCGACCGGATGAAGAGCGAGTTCCTCAGCACGGCGGCGCACGAACTGCGCACACCGCTGTCGTCCATCTTCGGCTTTGCCGAACTGCTGCTGAATCGCGAGTACGACGAGACGGCACGCCGGCGCATGCACGGCATCATCCACCGGCAGTCGCGCGTGCTGGTGAACCTGATCAACGACCTGCTCGACCTCGCCCGCATCGAGGCGCGCGCCGGCCAGGATTTCCGCTACGAGGACCTGCCGGTCAAGATGCTCATCAACGCGACGCTGGAAGGCCTCGCGATGCCGGGCGACACGCATCGGGTGTCGCTGGACATGCCGCAGTCGATGCCGCGCATCCGCGTCGACCACGAGAAGATGGTGCGCGCGCTGAGCAACATCATCACCAACGCCTTCAAGTACTCGCCGGACGGCGGCGAGGTCAGGTTGTCGGTGACCGAAGTGACGCGCAACTCGCGCCTGATGGCCGGCATCCACGTGAGCGACCAGGGCATCGGCATGACGCCCGAGCAGCAGGCGCGCATCTTCGAGCGTTTCTACCGCGCCGACCCGTCGGGCAACATTCCGGGCACCGGCCTGGGCATGTCGCTGGTCAAGGAGATCATGGATCTGCACGGTGGCGAGATCGAGATCGTCAGTGCGCCCGGCGCGGGCACGACGGTGACGCTGTGGCTGCCGGTGATGGATACCGCGACCACCTGATCCGCCTATCATGTGCGTCTGCGAGGAGGGACGGACATGCGACTGGACGACGGACGGGAAAGCGAGAACATCGAGGACAGGCGGGGCGCCCGTGGCGGTCTGCCGGGCGGCGGGCGCAGCATAGGCATCGGCACCATCGTGCTGGCGCTGGTGGCGATGTATTTCGGCGTCGATCCGTCGGTGGTTCTGAACATGGGCGCCGGCCTGCCGGATGCGCAGCAGCAGGCGCCGCTACAGCCGGGAGTGCAATCGACCGGCCAGGCCGAGCAGGACGGCCTCGCGCGCTTCACGTCGCGCGTGCTGGCCGATACCGAGGACACCTGGGGCGCGCTGTTCCGCGCCGGCGGCGGCGAGTACCGCGAGCCGCGCTTGGTGCTCTACACCGGCGGCACGCAGACCGGCTGCGGCGTGGGGCAGGCGGCGATGGGGCCGTTCTACTGTCCGGCTGACGAACGCGTCTATCTCGACCTGGGTTTCTACGACGACCTGCAGCGCCGCTTCGGCGCGCCCGGCGATTTCGCCCAGGCCTACGTGATCGCGCACGAGGTCGGGCACCACGTGCAGCACCAGTTGGGCATCGCCGAAAAGGTGCAGCGCGCGAAACAGCGCGCAGGCGAGCGCGAGGCCAACCTGCTGCAGGTGCGGATGGAGCTGCAGGCCGACTGCTTCGCCGGCATCTGGGCGCACCACGCCAACCGTTCGCGCAGCATCCTGGAGCAGGGCGACGTCGAAGAGGCCCTGCGTGCCGCCACCGCCATCGGCGACGACACGCTGCAGAAACAGGCGCAGGGCTATGTGGTGCCGGAAAGCTTTACCCACGGCAGCGCTGAACAGCGCATGCGCTGGTTCCGCCGCGGGCTGGAACAGGGCGAGATGGCGGCCTGCGACACCTTCTCGGCGAAGGCGCTGTGAGAGGGGCTGGGGATTAGGGACTAGGGGCTGGGGGCTGGGGAGACTGGACGCGGCTAGACTCTAGCCCCTAGCCCCTCTACCCTCAGCCAATACTCACCACCACCTTGCCCACATGGGCCTGGCTCTGCTGGTGTGCGAGTGCGGCGCGTGCCTCGTCGAAGCCGAACACGCGGTCGATGACCGGGTGGATCTTGTGCAGTGAAATCACCGCATTCATCGATTCGAACATTTCGCGCGAGCCGACGAACACGCCGCGCACGGTCGAGGTGGTGAACAGCAGCGGCAGCGGGTTGATTTCGCCGCCGGTCAGCACGCCGATCAGGTGCGCCTGGCCGTTCTGGCCCAGCGACGCGATCGAGCGCTGCAGCGTGCCCGGGCCGCCGACCTCGACCACGTGATTCACGCCTGCGCCGCCGGTGGCGGTGCGCACTTCCTGATCCCACTCCGGGTGGCTGCGGTAGTTGATCAGCGTGGTCGCGCCCAGCGACTTTGCCTTTTCCAGCTTGGCGTCGCTCGACGAGGTGGCGATCACCTCGGCGCCGGCCGCCTTCGCCAACTGCAGCGCGAACATCGACACGCCGCCGGTGCCCAGCACCAGCACACGCTCGCCGGCACGCAGCGGGGCCGGGCCTTCGAACAGGGCGTTCCACGCGGTCAGCGCGGCGCAGGGCAGGGTCGCCGCCTCCTCGAAGCTCAGGTGAGCCGGTTTGGCGACCAACGATTCCTGCGGGAACAGGCGGTACTCGGTGAGCACGCCGGGTGCGGTGCCGCCCAGGGTCTTGCCGAAATACGCCGGCTGCAGTCGACCGGCGATCCATGTTTCGAAGAAGGTGCCGATCACGTGGTCGCCAGCGGCAAAGCGGTCGACGCCCGCGCCGATCTCGACCACCTCGCCGGCGCCGTCGGACAGCGGGATCAGATCCTTCGAATCGACGCCGGGATACAGTCCCTGCAGGATGAACAGGTCGCGGTAGTTCAGCGACGCCGCACGCATCTTGACCAGCACCTGACCGGGACCGGGACGCGGGACTTCGGCGTCGATCATCGTCAGGCTGTCTGCATTGCACTGCTCACGATAGGCTTGATAACGCATTCGAGTGAACCTCCGTTGGATAGTGTCGTGGGCGCAGGGCTGGATCTGCGCCCGGATGGTGCCATGCCCGTGCGCGGACAGGTGTCTCGCAGGCGTCTGCCTATATAGACTGTCGGCCTGACCGATATGCCCTCCGGACGTCACATGCCGAAACTCCTGATCTGTCTCCGTGCCCTGCTGCTGGTTCTGTCGCTGCCTCTGGTCGAGGTGGCGCACGCGCTGGGACCGGGCGAACTGGCGGTCATCGTCAATGTGTCCGATCCGGCCAGCGTCGATGCCGGTACCTACTACCGCATCCGCCGCGGCATACCGGAAGCGAATCTGATCGAGGTACGGCTGCCGCACGACCGCGCGGCGCTGACACGCGCCGAGTTCGAAGCGCTGCAGGCGGAAGTCGAGCAGAAGCTGCCGCCCGGCATCCAGGCCTTTGCGCTGGCATGGACCAAGCCGTGGCGCGCCGGTTGCATGAGCATCACCTCGGCCTTCGCCTTCGGCTACGACGAACGCTTCTGCTCGGCCAGTTGCGGGCCGACGCAGACCAGCCGGATGTTCAATGGCGGCCGCGGCATGGCCGAGGACATGCCGATGCCGCGACCGGCCATGCTGCTGGCCGGCGATTCGGTCGAGCAGGTGCGCCAGCTGATCGACCGCGGCATCGCGGCGGACTACAGCTATCCGAAGGGCAGCGTCTATCTGGTCCGTACCGAAGACGCCGCACGCAACGTGCGCGCCGGCATGTTCGACGAAATCGTGCAGCAGGTGCGCGGCCTGCATTTCGAGACGCCGACCGCAGCCGAGGCGGGCGGGCGGCGCGACGTGATCGGCTATTTCACCGGTGCGGTCAGGGTGCCGGCGCTCGACACGCTCACCTTCCTGCCCGGCGCGCCGGCCGATCATCTGACCTCCTTCGGTGGCCAGCTGACCGGCAACCAGACGCAGATGAGCGCGCTCGAGTGGCTGCGGGCCGGCGCCACCGGCAGTTACGGCACCGTGGTCGAGCCGTGCAACCACCTCGGCAAGTTCCCGCACCCCGGCATCCTGATGACCTTCTACGCCGAGGGCGAAACGCTGATCGAAGCCTACTGGAAGAGCGTCGCCTGGCCCGGCGAAGGCGTGTTCGTCGGCGAGCCGCTGGCGCGGCCCTTCGGCATGCGCACCACGCGCGACGACAAAGGCTGGTGGCTGGAAAGCCATTCGGCCGCCGGGCGCCGCGCCGTGGTCGAAGTGGCGCCGAGCGTGGTCGGTCCGTATCGCCTGGCCGGCACCGTGCAGATTCCGGCCGGACACGGGCGACAGCGGCTGAAGGTGGAGGCGGGGGCGGTGAGGGTCAGGTAGCCTGACAGGTGAAATCCCGATAGGCGTCTGCCAGACCGCTACGCAGGGCGGTCGCGGCTCGCCAGCCCATTCCATTCAGGCGCGATACATCCATCAACTTGCGTGGCGTGCCATCGGGTTTGGTCGTGTCGAATACCAGCTCGCCGTCGAAACCAACCACATTGCCAACCAGTCCGGCCAGTTCCTTGATGGTCACGTCTTCGCCCACACCGACGTTCACCAGCGGCGGCTCGAAGCGGCCGGTCTTCGATTCGTCGCTGCCCAGCAGGCTCGTGTAGCGGTCATCCGGCAGGTTCATCAGGAAGACGCAGGCGTCAGCCATGTCGTCGCTGTACAGGAATTCGCGCCGGGGCGTGCCAGTACCCCAGATGGTGACCGTCCGGTCTCCCCGCTGCTTCGCCTCGTGAAACTTGCGCAGCAGCGCCGGAATGACGTGGCTGTTCTCCGGGTGGTAGTTGTCGCCCGGCCCGTACAGATTGGTTGGCATCACCGCCAGGTACTTGGTGCCGTACTGGCGGTTGTAGCTCCAGCACATTTCGATGCCGGCGATCTTGGCCAGCGCATACGGCCGGTTGGTCGGTTCCAGCGGCCCCGTCAGCAGACAGTCCTCGCGCATCGGCTGCGGCGCCATCTTCGGGTAGATGCAGCTCGACCCGAGGAACATCAGCCGTGTCACGCCATGCTTCCACGCGCTGTGGATCACATTGGCCTGGATCACCAGATTGTCGCGGATGAACTCAGCCGGGTAGCTGTTGTTGGCGACGATGCCGCCGACCTTGGCGGCGGCGAGGAACACGTATTCCGGCTTGTGTTCGGCGAAGAAGGCGTCGGTCGCGGCGGCATCGGTCAGATCGAGTTCGGCGTGCGTCCGCTTGAGGACGTTCGTGTAGCCCTTCGCCTCGAGATTGCGGACGATGGCCGAGCCGACCAGACCGCGATGGCCGGCGACATAGATGCGCGCGTGCTTGTCCATGGAATGGTTCGCCCGCTCACTCGTGGTAATCGTAGGCCTGGAAGCCGGCCATCTTCACCAGCGCATCGCGCTTGGCGCTGGTGTAGTCGGATTCGACCATTTCCTTGACCAGTTCCTGCAGCGTGGTCTTCGGCGTCCAGCCCAGCTTCTCGCGCGCCTTGGTCGGGTCGCCGAGCAGGGTTTCCACTTCGGTCGGGCGGTAGTAACGCGGATCGACCTTCACGATCACGTCGCCCACCTTCACCTTGGCGCGGTCACCGGTGACAGCGGCCACGATGCCCACTTCCTTCTCGCCTTCACCCTCGAAGCGCACCGTGATGCCCAGCTCGGCAGCGGCAAACTCGACGAACTGGCGCACGCTGTACTGCACGCCGGTGGCGATGACAAAGTCCTCCGCATGATCCTGCTGCAGCATGAGCCACTGCATCTCGACGTAGTCGCGGGCATGACCCCAGTCGCGCAGCGCGCTCATATTGCCGAGGTAGAGGCAGTCCTGCAGGCCGAGGGCGATGCGTGCGATGGCGCGCGTGATCTTGCGCGTGACGAAGGTTTCGCCGCGCACCGGCGACTCGTGGTTGAACAGCACGCCATTGCAGGCGTACATGCCATAGGCCTCGCGGTAATTGACGGTGATCCAGTAGGCGTAGAGCTTGGCCACCGCGTACGGGCTGCGCGGGTAGAAGGGCGTGGTTTCCTTCTGCGGGATTTCCTGCACCAGACCATAAAGCTCGGAGGTCGACGCCTGGTAGAAACGGGTCTTCTTTTCCAGACCGAGGATGCGGATGGCTTCCAGGATGCGCAGCGCGCCGATGCCGTCGGCGTTGGCGGTGTATTCCGGTTCTTCGAAGCTCACCGCCACGTGCGACTGGGCGGCCAGGTTGTAGATTTCGTCCGGCTGCACCTTCTGGATGATGCGCACCAGAGAGGTCGAATCGGTCAGGTCACCGTAGTGCAGGATGAACTTGCGGTTGTCGACGTGCGGGTCTTCGTACAGGTGGTCGATGCGGTCGGTGTTGAACAGCGACGAGCGACGCTTGATGCCGTGGACCTCGTAGCCCTTCTTGAGCAGGAATTCGGCGAGGTAAGCGCCGTCCTGGCCGGTAACGCCGGTGATGAGTGCGATTTTGGGCATGATTCTCTGGGGGCCGGAAGTCAGGGGCGAATTATCGCCCATGTGTGTCAATCGTTCCCGCTTGAGGGAAGCAGCGCTTCCAGCGCCTGCAGCGTACGTACGGTTGCTCCCCGGTGCGCGCGGGCGAATGTGTGTGCAGCGGTCGCCATGCACTGCCGCCGCTCGGGGTCGTTCAGCAGCGCGCGAGCGATGGCTGCGGCATTCGCCTCGTCAGTCGCTCTGATCGCGGCACCCGCGTCGATGGCGTCAAGGGTTGCCGTCGTAAAATTGAATGTGTGCGGCCCGATAACGACCGGGCAACCCACGGCGCACGCTTCGATCAGGTTCTGTCCGCCCAGCGGTTGCCAGCTCCCGCCGATAAGTGCGAGGTCGGCCAGCGTATACCAAGCGAACATTTCACCCATCGCGTCACCCAGCCATATGCGGGTGTTCGTGTCAGGAAACGCGCCGGAGCTGCGCCGACATAGCGTCAGGCCGCGAGAGAGGATGTCGTCGGCGACCTCGTCGAAGCGCTGCGGGTGACGCGGAACCAGAGCGATCAGAACGTCGGACGGAAGCGCCGGCAGCAGGGCGTCCAGCAGCGGCGCTTCCTCGTCCTCGCGGGTGCTTGCCAGCAGCAGTACCCGGCGCGGGCCCACGCCTGCGCGCCAAGCTCTGCCGAGGTCGAGCTGGCTGGCCGGCGGTTCGATGTCGAACTTCAGATTGCCGGCGACAGCAACTCGCGGTGCGCCGAGCGCGGACAACCGCGCCGCGTCCTCGGCGGTTTGCGCGACAAGTGCGGAGAAATCGCGCAACACCGCGTGTACGAAGCCGCCCAGCCGTGCGTAACGTGCGGCCGAGCGCGCCGACATTCGGGCGTTTGCCAGCACGGTCGGCACGCCGGCGCGGCGGCATTCGCGCACTAGATTCGGCCAGATCTCGGTTTCCATCACGATGCCCAGGGCGGGTCGCCAGCGACGCAGGAAGGCGCGCTGTGCCCAGGGCAGATCCCACGGCAGCCACGCGAACTCGGCGAAGTCGCCGTACAGCGCGCGAGCCGTGGCTCGGCCGGTGGCGGTCATTTGCGTGATCAGGATCCGATGTTCCGGATAGCGGAAACGAAGGGCGGCCAGCAGTGGTGCCGCCGCGCGGGTCTCTCCGACTGATACGGCATGCAGCCATAAGGTCGGACGCGAGGGCGGACGAGGGCCCAAGCCCAGACGCCCGCGGATGTCCTCCAGATAGCCTGGTTCGCGTTGGCCGCGCAGCCGCGTGCGCAGCAGCGCGAAGGGCAGGCCGAGCAGCCAGATCAGGGTATAGAGGGCGCGCATCATGAGGGCGCGAGCATAGCAGGCGGATGTCGGCCGAATTGACAGTGAAGGCGGCTACGTGTGTAATTCGCGCGTTCAATCAATGAACGCACGATGCTCGACGAACAGACCCGATACCGCCTGCTGAAATTGCTGGAAGCGAAGCCCGAACTGTCGCAACGACAGCTCGCGCAGGCGCTGGGTATGAGCGTCGGCAAGGTCAATTTCTGCCTCAACGCGCTGATCGAGCGTGGCTTGGTCAAGGCGCGCAACTTCCGAAACAGCCGCAACAAGCTCGCCTACATGTATTTCCTGACGCCCGCCGGCTTCGAGGAGAAGGCGCGGGTGTCGCTGCGCTATCTGAAGCACAAACTGCAGGAGTACGAAACGCTGCGTTCGGAGATCGAGGAGTTGCAGGTCGAGGCGCGCCGCATGAGCGCGCAGGCCGGCGAAGCTTTTCGGGACGAGGGGCGGCAATGAGCGAAATCAGGCCTCGGCTCTCCGTGGCGCGGAAGGTGTTCGCGGTGCTCGACCCTGACCAGCGCGGAGTTGCAGGCGGGCTGTTCCTGTTGATGCTGGTCGGCATGGCGTTGGAAACATTGGGCGTGGGTCTGGTGGTGCCGGTGATGGTGGTGCTGATGCAGGACGATCCCGCCAGCTATAGCCCCGGGCTTGCCGCCGTGCTGGAGTTCTTCGGGCATCCGTCCAGATCGATGTTGTTGCTGGGCGCAGTAATTGCAATGGCGACCATCTATTTCCTGAAGAACGTCTTTCTGGCATTTCTAGCGTGGAGGCAAGCGGCGTTCGCTTTTGCCGTGCAGGCGCGAGTCGCGAAGAAGTTGTTCTCCCGTTATCTGAACCAACCTTATATTTTTCATCTTCAGAACAACTCGGCGCAACTGATCCGGAATGTCACGACAGAAGCTTCCTTTTTCTGTAGCCATGCTCTTGTTCCTGGTCTGTTGCTCATCACCGAGACGATTGTGCTCGTTGGCATTTCCTGTCTGCTTTTCTACCTGGAGCCCTTGGGCGCATTGCTTGTGACGATGGTCACGGGAATTCCGTCACTGCTCTTCCTGCGCTACTCACGTCAGCGGGTGGCCCGCTGGGGCAAGGAGAGACAGTCTCACGATGGCAAGCGCCTGCAACTGATCCAGGAGGGGTTGTCAGGGATCAAGGACGTTCTCATGCTCGGGAGGTCGCCGACCTTTTTGCAACAGTTCGCGTTTCATAACGAAGTCATGGCGCGTGTCGGGGGGAGGCAGCTCGTCTTGCAGCAATTGCCGCGACTCTGGTTGGAGTTCGTAGGTGTGCTGGGTGTTGCCGTTCTCGTTGCTGTGCTGCTCTTACAAGGGAAGACTCCTCCGGAAATTGCGGCAGCGGTCGGCCTCTTTGCGAGCGCCGCGTTCCGGCTGATGCCTTCTGTCAATCGGGTGCTGACTTCCCTGAACGGCTTGCGTTATGGGCGTGTGGTGCTGGATCTCATGTACGCGGAACTCGCGAAAGCGGCTGTCGTCACGCGCAGCGGTGGGGATGTAGCCGATGCGTGCGTACGTTTCACAAGGTCATTTAGGCTCCGAAATCTCAGTTACAGCTATCCGGGGACTTCAACCGGTGCGCTTTCCTCCGTGAATCTGGAGGTCAGTGCCGGGGAAATGTTCGGTATTGTCGGAAGCAGTGGATCGGGAAAAAGCACGCTCGTGGATTTGCTGCTCGGACTGCTTGAACCGACCAGCGGATGGGTGGAAACGGACGGGCAGGACATCCATGCCGATCTCCAGAGTTGGCGCCGACAGATCGGCTATGTTCCGCAATCGATCTATCTGACTGACGACTCTCTGCGCCGTAACGTGGCCTTCGGGGTGCCGGAGGACGAGATCGACGACGCGGCAGTTGCGCGTGCGATAAGGTTTGCGCAACTGGACGCGCTGGTCTCTTCGCTGCCAGCAGGGCTGGAAACCTTTGTGGGTGAGCGCGGCGTGCGACTGTCCGGGGGGCAGCGGCAACGTATCGGTATCGCACGGGCGCTATACAGGGATCCACCCATCCTCGTGCTCGACGAGGCCACCAGTGCCCTGGATGTGGGTACCGAGGCGGAGGTGATGAAGGCGATTACCGCGCTGCAGGGCCAGAAGACCATCTTGATCGTCGCACATCGGCTCAGTACGGTAGAACATTGCGACCGGCTCTGCCAACTCGAACATGGCCGTGTGGTGCAGATCGGTATCCCTGCTGAAGTGCTCGCTAATCTTGTCCGTACGGCCGACGAGGCCGTCCCCTCTTTGGACTGACTCCATGTTGACCAACGCATCCATCCTGGTGACCGGCGGAACCGGTTCCTTCGCCTATACCTTCGTGCCGATGACGCTGGCTCGCTACAACCCGCGACGTCTGGTTATCTTCTCGCGTGACGAGATGAAGCAGTGGGAAATGGCCAAGCTCTATGGCGACGATCCGCGGGTGCGCTTCTTCATCGGTGACGTCCGCGACAAGGACCGCCTCTCCCGTGCGCTGCATGGTGTCGACTACGTCGTGCATGCCGCTGCCACCAAGATCGTGCCGACCGCGGAGTACAACCCCTTCGAGTGCGTCAAGACCAATGTGATCGGCGCGATGAATCTGATCGACGCCTGCATCGACCAGAACGTCAAGCGTGTCGTGGCCTTGTCGACCGACAAGGCGAGCAGCCCGGCCAACCTTTACGGCGCCACCAAGTTGGCGTCGGACAAGCTGTTCGTGGCTGGCAACTCCTACGCTGCCGGTAACGACACCCGCTTTGCGGTGGTGCGTTACGGCAATGTGATGGGTTCGCGCGGCTCGGTCATTCCCTACTTCCTGTCGATCGCCGACAAGGGTGTTCTACCGATCACCGATCCGCGCATGACGCGCTTCATGATCACGCTTGAGCAGGGCGTGGATTTGGTCTGGCATGCCTTTGACGACATGGTGGGCGGCGAGATCTACGTGAAGAAGATTCCGTCGATGAACATCACCGACATCGCGCATGCGGTCGCGCCCGAGGCGCGGCACGACATCGTGGGCATCCGCCCGGGCGAAAAGCTGCATGAACAGATGATCGGCCCCGAGGATGCGCCGCACACCTATGAGTACGACGATCATTACAAGATACTCCCCGCCATTCACAAGTGGAGCGAAGACCCGGGGCGTATCAACGATGGCGTGAAGGTGGCGCCTGATTTCACGTATTCGTCGGACAATAACGGCGATTGGATGAGCGTGGATGCCCTGCGCGCGTGGATTCATGCGAACCGGGAAAAAGTGGGGCGGATATGAGCAGCTTCATTCCGTATGGTCGGCAGGAGGTCAGTGAGGACGATATCGAAGAGGTCGTTCGAGTGCTCCGCTCCGACTTCCTGACCCAGGGGCCCGCCGTTCCGGCCTTCGAGCGGGACATGGCCGAGTACTGCGGCGTCGAGCATGCGGTGGCGGTCAACAGTGCCACGTCAGCGCTCCACATCGCCTGTCTTGCACTGGGTGTCGGTGCAGGTGATCTCGTCTGGACCAGCCCCATCAGCTTCGTGGCGAGTGCGAACTGCGCACGCTATTGCGGCGCGGACGTCGATTTCGTCGACATCGATCCCAAGACCTACAACCTTAGCGTCGACGCGCTGGCTGAGAAGCTCTCGGCCGCCGAGCGAAACGGTCGACTGCCCCAGGTCGTGATTCCGGTCCATCTGTGCGGGCAGCCCTGTGACATGGCTGCAATACGGATGCTCAGTGACCGATACGGATTCAAGGTCATCGAGGACGCATCGCACGCGGTAGGCGGAAGATACCGTGACGAGTCGATCGGGAACTGCCGGTACAGCGACATCACCGTATTCAGCTTCCACCCGGTAAAGATCATCACGACCGGTGAGGGGGGTATGGCGCTGACCGCGAATCCTGAACTGGCGGAGCGAATGCAGATGCTGCGCAGTCACGGCATCACGCGTGAGTCTGAACAGATGATCGGGGAATCCCACGGCGCGTGGTACTACCAGCAGAAAGTTCTGGGCTTCAACTACCGCATGACGGACATGCAGGCCGCACTGGGAAAGAGCCAGTTACGTCGCCTGGACGGTTTCGTCGCAGCGCGGCATCACCGCGCCCGGAGATACGATGCGATGCTTGCCGATCTGCCGGTCGTGACGCCTTGGCTGCACCCGGATGGATACTCGGCGTTCCATCTCTACGTTATTCGGATTGATCCCACGAGAACGAATGCCTCGCGCCGGTCCGTTTTTGATGGTCTGCGGGCTGCCGGAATCGGGGTCAATGTGCATTACATCCCAATCCATACTCAGCCATATTACCGGCAACTCGGTTTTGTGGACGGTGACTGCCCCTCTGCAGAGCGCTATTACGCGGAGGCGCTTTCTCTCCCGATGTTCCCGGGCCTGAAAGACGAAGAGCAGGACACCGTGGTGCGCGTCCTGCAAGAGTGTTTGACCTGATACAGAGAGGATTCACCACCATGGAAGAACGCGCTACCCGCGTAGAGATCAACGGCATGGGCATCGGCGGTGACGAGCCCTGCTTCGTGACCTTTGAAGCAGGTCCTACGCATCAGGGTCTCGAGTCGGCGAAGCGGCTGGCACGCCATGCCAAGGCCGCTGGCGGCAACGCCATCAAGTTTCAGGTCTTCGACCCCATGCGACTGGTGGCGGATCCGTCGCTGCCGTTCACTTACGATGTGCTGACCGATCGCGTCAGCGGTGCGACCGAGACGGTCACCGAACCGCTGCGCGATATCCTCATGCGCCGGGCGCTGAGTCGCGACGAGTGGCGCGCCCTGAAGCTGCACTGTGACGAACTGGGGCTCGCGTTCTTCGCCACCGCATGCTTCTACGATGATGTCGATTTCCTGGTGGAGATCGGGTGTCAGTCGATCAAGATCGCCTCGGCAGACGTGAATCATCTGCCCTTCATCCGTTATGCGGCACGCACGGGTCTGTGCATCCAGCTGGATACAGGGATGGCGTCGCTCGGAGAAATTGAGATCGCGGTTGATGCGATCCGGGCGGAGGGCAATGACCAGATCGTCATTCATCACTGTCCGTCGGGCTATCCTGCACGGGTCGAGAGCATCAATCTGCGCACCATCCCGACGATCAAGCGGCTTTTCGGCTGTCCGGTTGCCTTCTCGGATCACAGCCCCGGTTGGGATATGGACATTGCGGCGCTCACCATAGGCGCCGACATGCTCGAGAAGACCATTACCGAAGACCGGACCACGCGGTCAGTCGAGCACATCATGTCGCTGGAGCCGCAGGACATGGGGCGTTTCGTAGAGATCGTGCGGGAGATTGAGGTGGCTCTTGGAAGCACGCGTCGCATTCTGTCCGATGTGGAGAAACGCAAGCGCGATGCGATCAGGCGCAGCCTGCATCTTGCGCATGACCTGCCCGAGGGGCATGTGCTAAGCGAAGCGGATATTGACTACCGTCGCCCGGGAACCGGAATTCCTCCCGACCGCCTGGCCGAGGTGCTCTCGAGGCCGCTCGTCCGTGCCAAGGCGGCGGGGCAGCGGTTGGAATGGAGCGACCTCGGCGCATGACGTCCGCTACCGCAGCTGTCGTGGACTACGGCATGGGCAACCTGCGCTCGGTGCAAAACGCCATCGAGCACGTAGGTGGTCGTGTCGTCGTGGTCAGCGAGCCTGAAGCGCTGGCTGCGTACGACAAGATCATCCTGCCCGGCGTCGGGGCGTTCAGCGAGGCGATTGATTGCCTCCGCAATACCGGGTTGGCGGATTCATTGAATGAGTGCCGGCGGTCGGGTACGCAGATTCTCGGCATCTGTCTGGGCATGCAGCTGATGTGTGCACGCTCGAAGGAGGGTGGCGACTGGGAAGGACTTGGCTGGTTTGATGCGGAGGTACGGCCTTTCGTGCCCGCCGAAGGCTTGCCGGTGCCGCACATGGGTTGGAATGGGGTGGATTTCGGACATCAGGATCCACTGCTCACCGGGCTGGTCTCTGGAAGTGATGCGTATTTCGTACACGGCTACCACGTGCATTGCAGTGATCCCGCCGATGTTCTCGCCACGACGGAGTATGGCGTCCGCTTCCATTCGATGATCCAGCGCGACAACCTGCGTGGCATCCAATTTCATCCGGAAAAAAGTCAGGAGTTCGGACTTGCCATTCTGAAGAACTATCTGGAGATGGCATGCTGAAAAAGCGCCTGATAGCTGTTCTCATCCTGCGTGACGGTCAGGTGGTGCAGAGCGTTCGGTTCAAGCATACGAACGTCATTCACTACGATCCGGTGCATGCGATGGAAGCTTTCAACAAATGGGCGGTCGACGAGATCGTGATGATCAACGTGAGTCGCGACGCGGACAGCGTCGATCAGTTTGCGCAGATCGTCGAGCGGGTGTCACGGCAGTGCTTCGTACCTCTGACTGCGGGGGGATGGATCACGACCGAGGCATATGCGCAGCGCCTGTTGCGAAGTGGTGCCGACAAGCTCACGGTGAATACCCTGCTCGCGGATGATCCGGAACTGGTGACGCGCCTGGCGAGGCGCTACGGCAGTCAGTGCATCGTCGCCTCGATGGACGTGAAGCGGGACGAATCGGGTCGGCCTTTCGTTGCGGTTGACCGTGGCTCCCGCGTAATCCACGAGACGCCCGAAGAATGGGCGCAGAGGGCCGTAGCGCTCGGCGCCGGAGAGATACTGTTCAATTCGGTGGACCACGACGGCGCCCGCCGGGGATATGACCTCGACTCCATCAGGAAGGTCTGCGCCGCGGTCTCCGTGCCGGTCATCGCCTTTGGCGGCGTATTCACATGGGATCACCTGGTCGAGGGCATTGACGCAGGAGCGTCGGCCGTCGCCGTGGCCAATCTGTTCCATTACACCGAGCAAAGTACGCGTAAAGCCAAAACCCACCTCGCCAAGGCAGGTGTTCCGGTCCGGCAGCAGGGCCAGTCTCTGGCGACGGCAAAGACGCCTGCCCCGACCAGCCGCCCACAGGGCTGATCCCGTCGCCGGTCGTACCTGCTCCTTCCCACATTGCAATCTGAGAGAAAGCCCGTGAAATACTGCGCCCGATGTCTGTATCCCGAGAATGCACGCCCGACCATCATCTTCGACGAAGAGGGTGTGTGCAGCGGCTGTCGTTACCATGAGAGCCGCAGCAAGCAGCTGGATATCGACTGGGCCGAACGCGAGGCCATGCTGGTCCGGATTCTCGATGAAGCGAAGCGGATGGCCAGGGAACGGGGCAACAGCCACGACTGCATCATTCCCGTCTCCGGCGGCAAGGACTCGCACTATCAGGTCTGGTTGCTGAAGGAAAAGTACGGCATGAATCCCCTGCTCGTGACCTTCAACCACGCCTTCAACACGCCGGCGGGCAACCGGAATCTCTACAACCTCGTCGAGAAGTCCGGGTGCGATTTCGTCCGCTATACCGCGGGCCTGGATTCAGTCCGCCGCATTTCGCGCTACATGCTTGAGAAAGTCGGTGACCTGACCTGGCACTACCACGCCGGTATCCGGACTTACCCTTTCCAGGTTGCCGTTGAGCGCAATATTCCGCTGATCGTATGGGGTGAACACGGATTCGCGGAGCTGACGGGCATCGTGTCACTCGAGGACTTCGTCGAGTTCACGCGCTGGACCCGTAAGGAGCACGACATGCGGGGGTATGAACCGCATGATCTGGTGGGTCACGGGGGCATCACGGAACAGGATATCGCGCCGTACATCTACCCCTCTGACGAAGATATTGCGCGGGTCGAGGTGCGCGGCATCTACCTCTCGAACTTCATCTACTGGAACGCAAAGGCGCAGGCCGACATCGTGATGAAAGAGTGGGGGTTCGAACCCATCGCATACGAACGGGAGCGCTCCTTCAATCTTCACAGCAAGATCGAAGACCACGCCAATGATGTTCACGACTTTCTCAAGTATCTGAAGTTCGGGTACGGGCGCGCAACCGATGATGGGAGCATGGAAATCCGCCACGGTCGGATGACCCGTGAGGAGGGTATCGAGATGGTCAAGCGATATGACGCCAGAGAGCCCTCCACCCTCCAGACCTATTGCGACTTTCTGGGCATCACCAAGAGCCAGTTCTATGACTGGGTAGAACCCATGCGCGACGCGCGTATCTGGAAGAAGAGCGAGACCGGCGAGTGGCAGGTTCTCGACGCCGTCTCCCGGCACCCCGCTGGAGAGGCGGAAGAGAAAGCCCGCGTGGCGCCTGCACCCGAGGCGGACCGGACTTTCTCGGACGAGAACCGGCGCATGTACTACAACCCGGCCAACCCGCCGGAAAAGACCGGTGACCCGGCGCTGGATGAGCCCAGCCTGACCTTCCGGGTGATCTGACGCCGATGTCCACGGTAGCGGTCATTCCGGCGCGCGGTGGCTCGAAGCGCCTGCCCAGAAAAAACATTCTGGATCTCGCTGGCAAGCCGATGCTGGCGTATGCGATCGAGACCGCCCATGCGTCCCGGCTGTTCGACCAGGTCTGCGTATCGACCGAGGATGCTGATATCGCCCGTGTCGCACGGGAGTTCGGAGCGGCGGTCATCGAGCGTCCGGATTCGATCGCCGGCGACCGGTCGACCGTCGCGCAGGTGTGTCTGCATGCCCTGGAGGCACTTCCTTCGATCGATGTCTTCTGTTGCATCTACGCAACGGCTGTGTTGCTGAAACCGGAGACGCTGCAGGCCTCACATGCGCTGCTGGAGGCAGAACCCAAGGCGGATTACGTCATGGGCGTCTCCCGCTACGAACATCCGCCGGTTCAGGCGCTCAAGGCAGATGAAGCCGGTTATCTCACCTACATGTGGCCGGAGTGGAGGGGGGTGCAGTCGCAGTTCCAGCCTGATCTCGTGGTGAGCAACGGTACGTTTTACTGGGGGCGCCGGCAGCCGTTTCTTGCTGACCGGACTTTCTATGGGTCACGGCTCCGGGGAGCCGTGGTGCCTGACGATCAGGTTTCCGATATCGATACTGAAGCAGACTTTAGGAAGGTTTTCGATTTGATTTCCGGTGTGGAGGGGAGACTTAAGTGATGGCCCGTACAAAAACCGAGCAGGAAGATTTCTGGGCGAACAAATACGCCGAGGACTACATCAGAAACAACCAGGCGTTCGACCATGAGCTCGGAGCTCAGGCATGGCGGACCATGCTGTCGAAGGTCAGTGCTGACGTCGGCAATTATCTCGAGTGCGGCTGCAATATCGGTCGTAACGTCGATCAGCTCAAGACCGCTCTGCCGGACGCCACGCCGTCCGTCATTGAAATCAGCGAGCCGGCATTCAGCTCAGTGACGGCACGGCATCGATTTGATCATGCATTCAACGGGGCAATCCTCGATTCAGGTTTCGAGCCAGCTTCGTTCGATCTGGTCTTCACCATGGGGGTGCTGATTCACATCAACCCGGATCAGCTTCTGGATCACATGCGTCGGATGTTCCATTACTCCCGACGCTACATATTGATGGGCGAGTACTTCAACAGGACGCCTGTTTCAATTGAGTACCGCGGTCAGATGAACATGCTCTTCAAGCGTGATTTCGGAAAGCTGTTCATCGAGAACTTCGATGTGACGCTTGTTGATTATGGGTTCCTTTGGGGCCACCTGTATGACAAGGCCGGGTTCGACGACATCACTTGGTGGTTGTTTGAAAAGCGCTGACTCCTTTAGCGTCGCCTTCCGGACTGATGCATCCTTGTTGATTGGGACGGGGCACGTGATGAGATGTCTCGCGCTTGCGGATGCGCTGAGAGCACGCGGAGCACAGACCACATTCATTGCACGGCAGCAGCCGGGAGACCTCATTGATCATCTGGCCCGAGAAGGCCATGAAGTGATTCGACTTCCGGAGCTTTCACCACGGATCACGGATGACGATGGCGAGCGCACGGCTCACGCAGATTGGCTTGGAACCGGGTGGCGAAAGGATGTTTCAGACGTCAGGGTTGCGGTGGGCGTGCGGAGCTTTGACTGGCTTATAGTTGATCACTACGCGCTCGATGCGCGCTGCGAGCGCGTGTTGCGTGAGTTGGCTCCTCGCATCATGGTGATCGATGATCTGGCGGACCGCGATCACGACTGCGATCTGCTGCTCGACCAGAACCTATACCCGGACATGGCGCTCCGGTACGCGCGACGGGTGCCCGAAGTGACTCGTCAGCTGCTCGGTCCGCGTTATGCGCTGCTGCGTCCGGGGTTCGCCGCTGTGCGCGGCCGATCACGTGACGGCTCAGTGCGGCGGTTGCTGGTCTTCTTTGGTGGAGTCGATGCGGCCAACCAGACCGGCCGCGTGATCGGGCTACTTCCGCGCGCGCTGCCCGCGCGGGTAGAGGTGGATGTGGTGATCGGTGCCGCACATCCGCATCGCGCCGGCATCGAGGCGGCCTGCACGCAGGCAGGCTATAGTTGTTATGTTCAGACGGGCCGTATGGCGGAGCTGATGGCGGCGGCCGATCTGGCCATCGGCGCTGGCGGCACTGCGGTCTGGGAACGAGCCTGCACCGGGCTGCCGGCGCTAGTGTGGCCGCTGGCCGAGAACCAGCGCGAGCAGGTCGCGACCGCCGCCGATGCGGGTCTGTTGCATGCACCATCGCAGGTTAGTCACGACGACGAGGTGCTGGTGCGACACATCGCTGCGCTGTGCGACAGCCCCCATCTGCTGCGCGCGCTGTCCGCCGTCGGCGCGGCTGCGGTCGATGGTGCCGGTGTCGCAAGAGTATGCCGTGCGCTCGGTTGCTCCGGTGTCACCCTGCGTCGCGTCTCCGCAGACGATGCAGATGCTCTCTTCGCGTGGCGCAACTGCGAGACGGTGCGCAAGGTGTCACGTAACAGCGACCCGATTCCGCGGCCGGTGCATGACGCGTGGCTGGCCGACACATTGGCGCGCGCCGACCGAAGGCTGCTGGTCGGCGAGCGCAACGGTGTTTCGGTCGGTGTGGTGCGTTTCGACTTGACCGGTGACGAGGCCGAGGTGTCAATCTATCTCGCCCCAGGCGAACACGCCGCCGGGGCGGGCGGCGACTTGCTCGCCGCCGCCGAACGCTGGCTGGCGCTCGACCGGTCGGCCGGGGTGTGTAAGATTCGCGCCGAAGTGGCTGGTGACAACGCGCCGTCCCGTCACATGTTCCTGTCTGCGGGCTATCGCCCGGACGCCGCGCGCTTTCTCAAGCGAATCCATCCAGATGACTGATGCCTTCCAAATCGCCGGCCGTACCATAGGCGCCGGCGCCGCCCCTTTCGTGATCGCCGAAATGTCCGGCAATCACAACCAGTCGCTCGACCGGGCGCTGGCCATCGTCGAAGCCGCGGCAAAGTCGGGCGCGCACGCGCTGAAGATCCAGACCTATACGCCGGACACGATGACGCTGGATCTGGACGAACGCGAGTTCCACATCGCCGATCCGAACAGCCTGTGGGCCGGTACCTCGCTCTACAAGCTCTACGGCGAGGCCTACACGCCGTGGGAGTGGCATGCGCCCATCTTCGAGCGCGCGCAAGCTCTGGGCATGATTCCGTTCAGCACGCCGTTCGATGACAGCGCGGTCGATTTTCTCGAATCGCTGGATGTGCCGTGCTACAAGATCGCCTCGTTCGAGAATACAGATCTCCCGCTGATCCGTCGCGTGGCGGCCACCGGCAAGCCGCTCATCATTTCCACCGGCATGGCCACGCTGGCCGAACTGGACGAGACCGTGCGCGCCGCCCGCGAAGTCGGCTGCCGTCATCTGGTACTGCTTAAATGCACCAGCACCTATCCGGCCACGCCGGCCAATACCCATATCCGCACCATTCCGCACCTGCGCGAAATGTTCGGCTGCGAGGTGGGGCTGTCCGATCACACCATGGGTGTGGGCGTGTCGGTGGCCAGCGTCGCGCTGGGCGCAACCGTGATCGAGAAGCACTTCACGCTGGATCGCAGCGAAGGCGGCGTGGACGCCACTTTCTCGATGGAACCGCATGAAATGGCGCAGCTGGTAGTTGAGACCGAGCGCGCTTGGCAGGCGCTGGGCGAGGTGCGTTACGGGCCGACCGAAGCCGAGCGCAAGTCGCTGCAGTTCAGGCGCTCGCTCTATATCACCGCAGACCTGAAGGCGGGCGACGTCCTGACCCCGGACAACGTGCGTGCGATCCGGCCTGGACTAGGACTTCCTCCCGGAATTCTCGATCAGGTCTTGGGTAAGGCCGTGAATCGCGCGGTCGCGCGAGGCACACCGCTCTCATGGCTGTTGATAGGATGAGTTGATTTCCTTCCGTCTGTTTCGGTTCCGAATAACGGGTTCCGAGCTAGGGTCGGACCGGGTTAGATGTTGGGGACACAGAGCGGATATCTGATCGGTGAAATGATTCGCGCTCGCTGTCGCTTCGTAGGCGCGGAAGAGATCCCGCAGCTTTCCGGTCCAAGGCCGCAAAGACGTTTTTCTTTAGAGATCGCTAGGGCACTATTCTGATGCCGGTTTTCATAAAAAGAGATAAGACATGCCTTTTCATTCATATTCCGAAGGCAGGAGGATCAAGCGTCGAGGCGGGGGCTAGGCGGCTTGGCTGGAAGGAATATCTGTCTATTCGAGGAGTGAGTGCAGAAAGGCTTTCGATGTTGAAGTCGTCCCCTCAGCATTTACATGCTTCGGTGCTCGCGGGGTTCATGAATTTCGAACTGTTTGATCTGGTGCTTATGATATGCAGACACCCGCTCGAACGGTTCAAGTCCGAATACTATTGGCAGTCAAGACAGGGGATTACTGATCTCGCGCCTGCTGCTTGGGCGAATGCTGTGCTTGATCGTGTTCGAGCCGATCCATGGATGCATGACAATCACTTTCGACCACAGGTTGAATTTATTCCTGATGGAGGTGGCGAGAGAGTGTACAAGATTGAGGAAAACGGAGTCGGCAAGGCGCTTGCTGCCTTGGAGGACTTGGGTGGGAAAGGGGGGCTTGGGAATATTCTCTCCTTCTACAGCGGCCGTTTTGCAAGCAAGTCTTCAAGGAAGATCCCTTCTGTAGAGGATGCGCTAAATAGTTTTTCGACGAGGGTCTATGAGTATTATCGCGAAGATTATGAACGTTTTGGATACAGGCGATGATATCCATGGTCCAAGTTTTTCGCATTTGGTATACATCGGGCGTCGATGGTTAAGGGAATTCTTCCGCCTTCTGCTCAGGTCGATGATTCAGGCTTTTCGACGAGCACGTTCAGGTCATCGGGGGAAAGGTCGAGTATATCCCCCTCTTGCAGACTGGATGCGCGAACATTCAGGAAAGCATGTTGTGCTGCTTGGTGCATCGACCAGCGCTAGAGCGTTAGAAGCGGTGTTGAAGTCGAAGGGGAAGCCTTCCGATCTCGTGGTTATAGGGTGTAATTGGACAAATTACCTCGATATTGATCTGGATTTGTACATCTCTGCGCACTTGGTAATGTGCAGACTTGCTCAGGTGTCGAAAAGTCCGCCGTCGATGGTGATTAACCCAACCTTGGATGGTCGATCTGCCGGCTACGGGTTGGAGCCAATAATGCGCAAGAATTTTGGCGATGCGCCAGAAAAATTGTTTTCTGCGGAAGTTGGACCGAAAAAGGTGGTTCTCTATACAAACCAGAATGTCCTCTTTCTCATGATTAATGCGGCCTTGGCGATGAATCCTTGCTCTATTACTTTCTGTGGATTCGAGCGTACGTCGGACATTGCCAAGCGGATACATTTTTTCGCACGAGATATTCCTTTGATGAAACGGATCCTCGATGATTTTGTATCGATCCCTGATATGGATTTGATGGCGCATCAGAAGGGTTCTGTTGCCACTGAAATGCTCCAGGTTGTCTATGCGTATTTCTGGGCCTCACTGTTTGAGTGCCTGAGTGAAAACGATACGAGGGCATACATGGTGGTCAAACAGGATCAGGACCGATTGGCAGATAAGCGAGAAAGGTACATATCCGAGTTCGTGCGCATCGCCGAGGAGAGATCCATTCCGCTGTATCGGTTGGGTGACACGACGTTGTTTTCGGATCTTCCGGTTTCGCCAACCCTGGGCGCTCCGAGCGAGGGACTCTAAGTGGAAGCCCGTGCGGGCAAAATTTCGGTCGCTCTTGCGACTTGGAACGGCGCTGCATATCTCGGATGCCAACTGGAAAGTATTTTTTCACAGACCACGCCGCCAGATGAAGTGGTGTGTTCGGACGACGCCTCAACGGATGGGACTGTTGAGGTTATTGAGTCATTTTCAAGGGATGGGCGTTTGCTCGTCCGAATTCTGCGGAATGAAAGTAATTCTGGCTATATTGAGAATTTTTCGCGGGCCCTGGCCCACTGTTCTGGGGATTATGTTTTTCTAAGCGATCAGGATGATTGGTGGTGCCCAAATAAGATTTTGACGGTGATTGATTTTTTCGGGAGTCATCCAGAAGCGGTGCTCGTAATTCACGACCTGCTTTTCTGCGATGAAGAACTTCGTTCGAGTGGTCAAAAGAAACTTGACAGGCTTCGATCCTGCGGGATTTCGGATAAGAGCTACGTCAATGGAATGGCGACGGCCGTCCGCGGTAAATTCTTGAAGCTCTGCTTGCCGATTCCTATGCGCGAAGCGCTTACGCATGATCAATGGCTGCATTGTTGTGCGAATTTCGTTGATGGGCGTGTGGTGCTCCCGGTTGTTCTGGCGCACTATCGTCGACACGAGGGTGCCGTCACACGCGAGGGGGCATTGAACGAGACTTCAGTTTCAAGGTTCAGGTTTTTGCTCAGCATGTTCGTTCTATCGCGGAAGAGTGTTGCGCTCTCGCACTCTTATATTGAGCCTCTATTTTTCTGGGCCGAGAAAAATAGGAACGCCCTTGTAGAGGAAGGGTTTGTAACTTCCGAAGCTTTTGATCGGTCATTCTCAGATCTTTCCAAGATGGTCAAGATTGTTCGTGAGAGACGGGGTATTCTTGAGGCTCGGAGGGTTTCCAGGATTCTGAAGGTGGTGGTCTTTTATTTCCGGGGAGGGTATTCAGCGTTC
Organism: Methyloversatilis discipulorum; assembly: GCF_000527135.1. Classification (NCBI taxonomy): domain Bacteria; kingdom Pseudomonadati; phylum Pseudomonadota; class Betaproteobacteria; order Nitrosomonadales; family Sterolibacteriaceae; genus Methyloversatilis; species Methyloversatilis discipulorum. Next base: position 2,742,847 of record NZ_AZUP01000001.1, on the reverse strand, counting down.
AGCGGCTGGCGAAGTGCGGTCCTGGATATTGTGGCGCCGTAATCATGGTGTCTTCCGCATGCGGCAATGGGCTCCGCGCCCCGGTTGCCCTTTTCGTCTACAACCGGCCGGAGCATACAAGGCAGGCACTGGCGGCGCTCCGCGCGAACACGCTGGCGACCGAGACGCCGCTTTTTATTTTCGCCGACGCACCGCGAGACGGGGCGGCGCGGGCCGCCCATGCTGAGGTGCTGGAATGCATCCGCGACGTGCAAGGCTTCGCATCGGTCACGGTAATCCGGAGAGAGCGCAATCTCGGGCTCGCACGCTCCATCATCGATGGCGCCGGCATGCTGTGCGCGCGGCATGGCCGGGTGATCGTGCTGGAGGACGACCTGATTACCTCGCCACACTTCCTATGCTACATGAACGATGCGCTGGACCATTATGCGGACGACGAGGCGGTGGGCTGCATTTCCGCCTACATGTATCCGGTGAAGGTGCCGGCGGGCATGCCGGATACCCTGCTGCTGCCGTTTCCGATGAGTTGGGGCTGGGCGACCTGGTCGCGTGCTTGGCAACTTTTCGAGCCGGACGGCCGCAAGCTAGTGCAGAAACTGGAGGCGCGTGGCCTGACCACCGGTTTCGACCGGGTGGGGCCGGGCAATTTCATGCGCATGCTGAATGACCAGATCGCGGGCCGGAACAATTCGTGGTTCATCCGCTGGCATGCCTCACTTTTCCTTGCAGGCAAGCTGTCGCTGGCGCCGGTGCGTTCGACCATCCACAACATCGGGCTGGATGGCACCGGGGTGCACTGTTCGTCCTGGCGTTTCGATCCTTACCGCGTGCAGCCGTCGCTCGCGCCGCTCAAGGTGAGTGATGTGCCGCACCGGCCGATACCGGAGTTCGACCGCGCACTGCGCCGCTTCTTCATCAAAAGTAAAATACTGCGTTACGTCAATGCACTGGATCGGTTGCTGTCCCGCACCCTGATTCGCGTGGGCATCAGAACCGGGGAATCGAATGGCAAGCGCTGAGCCGATCAACTATCACTACGAGAAGCTCTACGGACAGGGCGAGAACGCGGCAGACATCGTACTGGCGATGGTGCCCCCGAATGCGCGCGTGCTCGAACTGGGCGCCGGGCCGGGCTCGATTACCCGCCGCCTAAAAGCCGAGCGTGCGAGCCGTGTCACCGCGGTGGAATTGGAAAGCTCCTTCCTGCCCCACCTCGCGCCTCACTGCGAGCGGGTAATGCGGGTGAACCTGAACGAAACGAATTGGGTTGGCGAGATCAGAGGCGAGAGTTTCGACGCGCTGGTCGCGGCTGATGTGCTGGAACACCTGAATCGACCGCAGGATCTGCTGCGCGCCTGCGAGGCGCTGCTGGCGCCTGAAGGTTGCGTGGTGATTTCCCTGCCCCACATCGGTCACGCGGTCATCCACGCCTGCCTGATGGACGAGGATTTCGAGTATCGCGATGCTGGCCTGCTGGACAGCACCCACATCCGCTTCTTCGGACTGAAGAATATGCAGACTCTGGTCGAGGTCGCCGGTTTCAAGGTGGTGGATGCCGGTTTTGTCAGCCGTGCGCCGGAGGACACCGAGTACGCGGATCGCTGGCGCAGGGCGCCGGACGACCTCAAGGCGGCGGTGCTGCGCAACCCGCATGCCACGGTCTATCAGTGCGTGCTGCGTGCGGTACGCATATCAGCGTCCGGCAAGGCGCTCGATCTGATGTCGCTGGCGGGACATGCGCCGCGGGTGACGCCGCTGATGCGGGTTAACCGCGTGCTCAAGCGCATGCTGCCGATGGGCCTTTATCGCCTCTGCCGCCGCGCCTACGCAGCCGTTTCGAGGACATGATTTCGGTCTGCATGGCCACCTGCAATGGCGAACCCTATCTGCAGGCACAGCTGGATTCGGTGCTGGCGCAGCTCGATGTCGGTGACGAACTGGTGATCGCCGATGACTGCTCGACCGACGGCACTCTGGCCTTGATCGAACAGCGCGACGATCCACGCATCCGCCTGCTGCCGGGCAAGCAGAGGCTCGGCGTGGTGGCCAACTTCGAACGCGCGTTGTGCGCCGCTCGGGGCGAGTACGTGTTTCTGTGCGACCAGGACGATGTCTGGCTGCCGAACAAGCGCACACTGCTGATCGAGGCGCTGGCGTCGGCGGACTTGGTCGTATCCGACTGCCTGGTTACAGATGGCATGCTGGCAGTAACCGACCCCTCCTTCTTCGCCCAGCGACGATCCGGGCCTGGCTTGTTGCGAAACCTATGGCGCAACAGCTTTCTCGGCTGCTGCATGGCGTTCCGTCGATCGCTGCTGGCCCGTGCCCTGCCATTTCCACCAGGGCTGCCGATGCACGACACCTGGCTCGGCCTTGTCGCCAGCGCGACCGGGCGGGTCCGTTTCGTCGGCACGCCAACGCTGCTATATCGTCGCCACGCCGCCAGTGCTTCGCCGACCGGTGGGCGCAGCCATTACGGGCTGATCGCGCAGATCGCGCACCGCGCCCGTTTCGCGGCGGCGCTCGGCGCACGGCTGATTTTGCTCAAGACATCGCCCAGGACCGGGCAGGCATGATGCCGCCCCCCGCTGGTTTCGCATTCCGGATGCCCGTATGAAGATTTCCATCATCACCGTCTGCTACAACTCGGTCGCCACGTTGGGCGATACCCTCGCGTCGGTGGCCGCTCAGGACCACCCGGATGTCGAGCACATCGTGGTCGATGGCGGCTCGACCGACGGCACCCAGGCCCTGGTTGAGCAGGCGGGGCAGCATGTAAAGGTGTTCGTGTCGGAGCCGGACAAGGGTATCTACGACGCGATGAACAAGGGCATACGGCGGGCGACCGGCGACGTCGTCGGCTTCATCAACGCAGACGATTTCTATCCGTCGCACGACGTACTGTCGGCGGTAGCAAAGGTGTTCGAGGACCCCGGTGTAGAGGTGTGCTACGGCGATCTGTGCTATGTCCGTCAGGACGACACGTCACGCATCGTGCGCTACTGGCAGTCGAGCGATTTCCAGCCCGGGCTCTTTCTGCGCGGCTGGTGTCCGCCGCACCCGACTTTCTTTGCGCGTCGCGAGGTCTATCTGCGGCATGGTCTGTTCGACCTGCGCTACCGCATCGCAGCTGACGTGGAAATCATGTCGCGCTTCCTCGAAGTGGTCCGCCTGCGTGCTCGCTACCTGCCCAAGCTGCTGGTCAAGATGCGTATGGGCGGCACCACCAACCGCAGCCTGCGCAACATCTGGCAACAGAACCGGGAGATCGCCGACGCGCTGAAGTCGCACGGTCTGCCCTTCTCGCTGCCGCGCTTCGCGCTTTCCAAGGTGCTGTCGCGCGGTCGCCAATTCGTGGCGCGTCCGGACTGATGGCGGGCCTTTCGGGCGGCCCGGTTGTGGTGACCGGAGCCAGCGGTTTCGTCGGTGGCGCCGTGGTCGGTCGCCTGCGCGCGGACGGCATTGCGGTGCGCGCGGTCGTGCGCACCCCGGGCAAGGGCGGGCCGGACACGGTGTGCGGTCCGACGCTGGGGCCGGAGGCCGATTGGATGCCGGTACTCGCCGACGCTGCGGCCGTCGTGCATGCGGCTGCACATGTCCACGTCGAGTCAGCAGGCAGCGACGCTGCCCAGGCGGATTTCCACCGGATCAATGTCGACGGCACCCGGCGCCTCGCCGAACAGGCCGCAGCAGCCGGCGTGCGCCGTTTCCTGTTCGTCAGCTCGATCGGCGTGAATGGACGGCGCGCCGATCGTCCGTTCACTGAGGACGACAGGCCGGCGCCGGAGGGGCCGTATGCAAACTCGAAGCTCGAGGCTGAGCGGACGCTGCGCGAGGTCTGCGGGGGCACCGGCATGGAGTGGGTCGTGATCCGACCGCCGCTGGTCTATGGCCCGCACGCGCCCGGCAACTTCGCGCGTTTGGTGCGCTGGACGGCGCGTGGCGTGCCGCTGCCGCTGGGTGCGGTGCATAACCGGCGCACGTTGGTGGCCATCGACAATCTGGTCGATCTCATCGTGACCTGCCTGCGCAGCGATGCGGCCGCCGGCCAACTCTTTCTGGCCGGCGATGGCGAAAGCCTGTCCACGCCTGAACTGCTGCACACGGTCGCGCACGCTCGCGGTCGGCACGCCCGGCTGCTGCCAGTGCCGGTCGCACTGTTGCGGGTCGCAGCGGCCCTGATCGGCCGTTCTGCCGACGCCGAGCGCCTGTGCGGCAGTCTAGAGGTCGATATCAGCAAGGCGCGACGGCTGCTCGGTTGGGAGCCGCCAGTGAGCGCATGCGATGCGCTGCGCCGCGCCGTCGCGGAGTGCGCTTCATGACTGTCGCGCTGTCTTCATGGCTGGCTGCTCTCGTGTCGGCGGCCGGGGCGGCAGGCCTGCTCTGGCTGCTGCTGCGCACCGGCTGGGCCTGGCGTCTGGCCACCGACGAACCCAATCACCGCTCGCTGCACACGCGCGCGACGCCGCGGGTGGGCGGCTGGGGCATCGTGGCCGGAAGCGTGCTCGCGCTGGCGGTCAGCTGTGTGGCGCCGCCGTGGGTGCTGCCCGCTGCCGTGCTTGTGCTGGTGTCTTTTGCCGACGACCGCCACGGCCTGCCCACCGGCCTGCGCTTCGGAATCCATTTCATGGCCGCGGCGGCGCTGGTGGTGCTGGCCGGTCTGTCCTGGCCGTTGGCGCTGACGGTGGCGGTGCTCACGGTGTGGATGACCAATCTGTACAACTTCATGGACGGTTCTGACGGGCTTGCCGGCGGCATGGCGCTGTCCGGCTTCGGTGCCTGCGCGCTGGCGGCCGCTGTCGCGGGAGAGGCCGAACTTGCCGTGCCAGCCGCGGCGCTGGCCGGCGGTGCCGCGGGCTTTCTGGTGTTCAACCTGCATCCGGCGCGGGTGTTCATGGGCGACGCCGGCTCCATCCCGCTCGGCTTCCTGGCCGCCGCGCTCGGGCTGGAAGGCGTGCTGCGCGGCGTGTGGCCGGCCTGGTTCGTGCCGGTGGTTTTCGCGCCCTTCATCGTGGACGCCAGCGTGACGCTGGCGCGTCGAATGCTGCGGGGCGAACGCTTCTGGGAGGCCCATCGCGAACATTTCTACCAACGGCTGGTACGCTCCGGATTTGGGCATGCGCGCACGGCGTGGTTCGCCTACGCGCTGATGGCGGCATGTGCCTCCTGCGCCCTGCTGGCCCGTGCGCTGGACAGCGCGTGGACGCCCGCTCTGCTGGCGCTGCCGTCGGCGGCGCTGCTGGCTGCCGGCTGCTGGATAGACCGCCGCTGGCGCGCTTGGAACGTCGCTCAGGAAACTCGATGAATCGCAATATCCGTTCGCTGATGGTGTATGCATTCGACCTGCTGGCGATGGTGATCGCCTGGGTCGGCGGCTACCTGCTGCGCTTCAACTTCGTTTGGCCGCACCAGTACACCGATCTCATCGTCAGTGGCGGCATCATCCTGCTGCCGCTGCACGCCATCATCTGCCGATGGGCCGGCCTCTATCTGGGCATGTGGGTATTCGCCAGCCTGCCGGATCTGCGCCGCGTCCTGAAGGCGGTAGGTGTGTCGACGTTGATGCTTGGGTTGATGATGCTGCTCTACAGGCCGGGACCGCTGCTGATTCCGCGCTCGCTCTTGGTGCTCTACCCGCTGCTGCTGCTCATCGTGATGGGCGGTGGGCGTGTGGCATACCGGATGTGGAAGGAGCATCGGCTGTATGGCGGGCTAATCGCGCAAGGCAAGCCCGTGGTCATCGTGGGTGCGGGACGCGGGGGGGCGATCCTGGTCAAGGAGCTCGAGCGCAGTCCTGATTGGCGCGTGGTTGGCCTGGTCGATGATGACCCACTGAAGTGGGGGCGCGAACTCGCAGGACATACTGTGCATGGTCCAGTGTCCGGCCTCCCTGATGTGCTTCAAGCCGAGAAGGCGAGGCATGTGATTCTTGCCATGCCGTCAGCTGCCCGTACCAGCATTCGGGCAGCTACCGACCTTGCAGCGTCTGCCGGCGCTGAGGTGTTTACCGTGCCTGGGATTGAGGACGTGATGTCCGGCAAGGTGTCGATCGAGGCGCTACGCAAGGTTGAGATCGAGGACTTGCTGGGTCGCGAGGCCATACAGCTGGATAACGAGGGTTTGCAGCACCTGATTGCCAGGCGCACGGTGTTCGTTAGTGGCGCCGGTGGCTCCATTGGCAGCGAGTTGTGCGTACAGATTGCACGCCTTCGACCTGCTTCGCTGGTGCTGTTCGAGGCCTCTGAATTCGCGCTTTACCGGATCGAGGAGAAGTTGCGGGCGCTGCATCCGCAGCTTGCGCTCGTGTGCCTCATCGGTGATGTGAAGGATGACGAAAGGATTCGCACTGTACTGAAGAGGTCAGCTCCGCAGGTGGTGTTCCATGCGGCCGCCTACAAGCACGTTCCGCTGATGGAGAGCGAAAATGCTGCGGAGGCGTTACGCAACAACACGATGGGCACATTGGTGATCGCGCGTGCGGCGGTTGCCGCAGGGGTCGAGCGCTTCGTCATGGTGTCCACCGATAAAGCTGTGAATCCGACCAACGTGATGGGCGCGAGCAAACGACTTGCGGAGATGGTCTGCCAAGCCATGCAAGGTGCGGGTGAAACCCACTTCGTCTGCGTGCGTTTCGGAAATGTGCTCGGTTCCTCCGGCAGCGTGATTCCGCGCTTCCAGGAACAGATCGCCCGTGGCGGTCCGGTCACGGTCACTCACCCGGACATCATCCGTTACTTCATGTCCATCCCCGAGGCGGCACAGCTGGTGCTGCAGGCGGCGCTGATGGGCGAGGGCGGGGAGATTTTCGTGCTCGACATGGGCGAGCCGGTGCGCATTGCCGACCTGGCGCGCGACATGATCCGTCTGTCCGGCGCGTCGGAATCCGAGGTGAAGATCGAGTTCACAGGGCTGCGCCCGGGCGAAAAGTTGTACGAGGAGCTGTTGGCCAGCGACGAGACGACGCGGCCGACCCATCACCCGAAGGTGCGTATCGCGCGTGCGCGGGCGATCGATGACGCGCTGTGGCTGGGCCGGCTCGAGCGCTGGCTGACCGGCCCCTTGCCGGCCGAGCCGGCCGCCGTCCGAGCCGAACTGGCGCAGTGGGTACCGGAATACATTCCGCAAGGTGACGGCCCGGCACCGTCGCCGGCTCCGTCCGCCGAAGTTCGCAGCGGTACCGGCGCATGAGCACCTGGGCGATTGGCGATCTGCAGGGCTGTTTCGACCCGCTCGAAACGCTGCTCGAGCGCTGCGGCTTCGATCGCGGTCGTGATCGGCTGTGGTTTGTCGGCGATCTGGTCAATCGTGGTCCGAAGTCGCTGGAAACCCTGCGTTTCGTGCGCGACCTCGGCGACGCCGCGGTGACCGTGCTGGGCAATCACGACCTGTCGCTGCTGATGATCGCTGCCGGTCACGGCAAGCAGCACCGGCTGGACACCTTCCACCACGTACTCGACGCGCCGGACCGCGACGAGTTGCTGGCCTGGCTGCGCGAGCGGCCGATGATGCATGTCGAGGGCGGATTCGCGATGGTGCATGCGGGCCTGCTGCCGCAGTGGGACGTGGTGCAGGCGATGCTGCTGGCGCGCGAGGTCGAGGACGCGCTGCGCGGGCCGCAGCACGACGAGTTCATGCACCGCATGTGGGGCAGCGAGCCGGCCGCCTGGAGCGACACGCTGACCGGCTGGGACCGCCTGCGCGTCATCGTCAATGCGCTCACGCGGATGCGCTTCTGCACGCCGGCCGGTCACATGGAGTTCTTCAGCAAGGGTTCGCCGGACGAGCCGCCGCCCGGACACCGGCCATGGTTCGACATCAAGGCCGCGCGCTGGCGCACGCACACCGTCGTCTGCGGCCACTGGTCCGCGCTGGGTTACCGCCGGGCGCCCAATCTGGTCGCGCTGGACTCGGGTTGCCTGTGGGGGGGCGAGCTTACCGCGGTGCGGCTTGAGGACCATGCCGTGGTGCAGGTGCCCTGCGAGCGCTGCGCCCGCTTCTGATTCGCGCTGTCCGGCAACCGGTCCCCACCGGTTGCAGCGCTTAGAATGCAGCCAAGGGAGAATTCAAACGATGATCGGCCTGTTTCTGATTACGCACAGCAGCTACGGCGAGTCGCTGATCCAGTGCGCCTGCCACGTGCTCAATACGCGGCCGGCGCAGATCGCGCAGCTCGGCGTGTCAGGGCAGGACGATCCGCTGGACCTGCTGCCGCTGGCGCGGCGGATGATGTCGGTGGTCGACAGCGGTGAAGGCGTGCTGCTGCTGACCGACATCTTCGGCGCCACGCCATCCAATCTGGCGCTCAAGCTGTGCGTGCCGGACAAGGTCGAGGCGGTGTCCGGCGTCAATCTGCCCATGCTGCTGCGCACGCTGACCTATCGCGAGCGCGAGACGTTGCACGGGCTGGTCAACAAGGCGGTCAGCGGTGGCCGCGACGGAGTGATGGCGATGAAGGTGGGGCGCGATGCCAAGACGTGAGATCGAGATCACCAACAAGCTGGGCCTGCACGCGCGCGCCTCGGCCAAGCTGACGCAGATCGCCAGCCGCCACGGCTGCGAGGTGTGGCTGGAGCGCAACGGTCGCCGCATCAATGCGAAAAGCATCATGGGCGTCATGATGCTGGCGGCTGCCAAGGGCTCGGTCATCGTCATCGAGACCGAAGGCGCCGACGCCGACGCTGCCATGGCTGCACTGGTCGCGCTGATCGAGGACAAGTTCGGCGAGGGCGAGTAAGTGACCTTCACGCTGCACGGTCTCGCCGTTTCCGGCGGCATCGCGATCGGCCACGCCTATCTGGTGTCGCACGCGACGCTCGAGGTGGCCCACTACTCGCTGCCGCCGCGCAAGGTCGATGACGAGGTGGTCCGGCTGGGCCGCGCCTTCGACGCGGTGCGCGCCGAACTGGCCGAGCTGCGCAGCGGTCTGATGAACGACGGTACCGAGGCGCGCGGCGAACTGCTCGCTTTCGTCGACCTGCACAGCATGATCCTCGACGATCCGCTGCTGCTCGACGAGGCCGGCGAGTACATCCGCAGCCGGCGCTGCAACGCCGAGTGGGCGATCAAGCGACAGATGGACCGCCTGGTCGAACAGTTCGAGCAGATCGACGACGCCTACCTGCGCAGCCGCAGCGCCGACGTGGTGCAGGTGGTCGAGCGCGTGATCAAGGCGCTGGCCGGCAAGCGCAACCGGGTGAGCACCCGCCGGCGCGACACTGACAGCATCGTCGTTGCGCACGACCTGTCGCCGGCCGACACCATACAATTCAAGGCACAGCGCATCGCCGCCTTCGTCACTGACCTCGGCGGCGCCACCTCGCACACCGCCATCGTCGCCCGCAGCCTGGCGATTCCGGCGCTGGTCGGCATGCACCAGGCGCGCCGGCTGATCCAGGACGACGACATGCTCATCGTCGACGGCGTGCGTGGCGTGCTCATCATCAATCCGGACGAGCGCATCCTCGACGAGTACCGGCTGCGCGCGCGCGAGATCGAGATCGAGCGCTCGAAGCTGAAGCGCCTGACCGGCGCCGTCGCCACTACGCTCGATGGCGAGGCGGTGCAGCTGTTCGCCAACATCGAACTGCCGCAGGACGTCGAGCAGGTGCGCGAAGTAGAGGCCGACGGCATCGGCCTGTTCCGCACCGAGTTCATGTTCCTGAACCGCGACGACCTGCCGGACGAGGACGAACAGTTCGAGGCCTACCGTAGCGTGGTGCAGGCGATGAAGGGCAAGCCGGTCACCATGCGCACGCTGGACATCGGCGCCGACAAGGCGCTGCGCGGCGCCGAGCGGAGCGAAGCCAACCCGGCGCTCGGCCTGCGCGCGATCCGCTACTGCCTGGCCGAGCCGCGCATGTTCGTCACCCAGCTGCGCGCCATCCTGCGCGCCGCGCACTACGGCAAGGTGCGCATCATGCTGCCCATGGTGGCCTTCCAGCACGAGATCGAATCGGCGTTGGCGATAATCGCGCTGGCCAAGCAGCAGTTGCGCGAGGCGAACCGCAAGTTCGACGACCGCGTCGAAGTCGGTGCCATGGTCGAAATCCCGGCGGCGGCGATGGCGCTCGGCACGCTGATGAACCACTTCAGCTTCCTGTCCATCGGCACCAACGATCTGATCCAGTACACGCTGGCGATCGACCGCGCCGACGAGGCGGTGGCGCATCTTTACGATCCACTGCATCCGGCCGTGCTGCGACTGGTGCAGCAGGTGATCGCGCAGGCGAAGCGGGCCGGCATGCCGGTCGCGGTGTGCGGCGAAATGGCGGGCGAACCGCAGTTCGCACGCCTGCTGCTGGGCATGGGCCTGCGCCAGTTCTCGATGCATCCGTCGCAGTTGCTCGAAGTGAAGCGCGAAGTACTGCGCTGCGATTGCGGCGACATCGCGCCGCGCGTGATCAAACTGCTGCGTTCTGACGACCCGATCCGCATCCGCGAGCAACTCGAGCGCATCAACGTCGGCAGCGGCATCGTGCAGTGAGCGGCATGCGCATCCTGGGCATCGATCCCGGCCTGCGCATCACCGGCTTCGGCGTGCTCGAAGCCGAGGGGGCGAAGCTGCGTTACGTCGCCAGCGGCCGCATCACCTCGAACGAACGCGAGCCCTTGCCGTCGCGCATCGCCACGCTGTTCGCCGGCATCCGCGAGGTGGTCGACACCTGGCAGCCAACGCACGCGGCGGTGGAAATCGTCTTCGTAAACGTCAATCCGCAATCGACGCTGCTGCTCGGCCAGGCGCGCGGCGCAGCGCTGTCGGCGCTGACCGCCACCGGCCTGCCGGTGGCCGAATACACCGCGCTGCAGGTGAAGCAGGCGGTGGTCGGCCACGGCAAGGCGAACAAGGAACAGGTGCAGTACATGGTGGCTCGCCTGCTGGCGCTCGCGGCAGCGCCCGGCACCGACGCCGCCGACGCGCTGGCCTGCGCCATCTGCCACGCGCACGCCGCACGCGGTATGGGCGCCATCGGCGGCCCCGGCGCGCGCCGTCGCGGCGGGCGTATCATCGCGCGTCGCCCGGCCTGAGCGCGTCCGCCGCACCACAGGCCTTTCAGTCTCCCGGAGTTTTCATGATCGGTCGCCTCACCGGCTCGCTGCTGGAAAAGAATCCGCCGCGCATCCTGCTCGATGTGCAGGGCGTGGGCTATGAAGTCGATGTGCCGATGAGCACCTTCTACAACCTGCCCGCCATCGGCGAGCGGGTGACGCTGCACACGCATTTCGTCGTGCGCGAGGACGGACATTTTCTGTTCGGTTTCGGGGCACCGGCCGAGCTGGCGGCTTTCCGCCAACTGGTGAAGATCAGCGGCATCGGCCCGCGCATGGCGCTGGCCGTGCTGTCCGGCATGTCGGTCGACGAACTTGCGCGCGTGGTGGCGATGCAGGAGGCGGGGCGGCTGACGAAGATTCCGGGCATCGGCAAGAAGACGGCCGAGCGGCTGCTGCTGGAGCTGCGCGACAAGCTGATGCCCACCGTATCGCTGGCCGCCGCGGTCGCGCCCGATGCCGGCGCCGACATCCTGAACGCGCTGATGGCGCTCGGCTACAGCGATCGCGAGGCGCAGGCGGCGCTGAAGACGCTGCCGGAAGGGGTGAGTGTGTCCGATGGCATCCGCCAGGCGCTGAAGGCGCTGTCGAAGGCCTGATACGACAGGGATTCACCCGTGGCAGTGGCGGGGCGCCCGCTTCGATCAGGGCTGCTATCGCGAGCAAGCTCGCTCCCACCGGGAAAAGACCGGCTCCGACGGCAGGTCGGCGAGTTATTGCCGGAACGCTGTCGGCCGAGCGGCCTTTGAAGCCGGAACTCAGAACTCCAGCGTGTCGGCGAACTTCAGCGCCGACAGCTGGGCGCGGTTGACGGCGTCGGCGCTGAGGCCGAGCGCGTGCGTCAGTTCCGACAGCGCGTCGGCCGAAGCGTCTTCGCAGGCGCGGGCCAGTTTCAGGAAGGGCGTATAGGCGCCGTCCTGGCCGAGCAGGGCGTCGCTGATGCGGTCCGGCAGCGACATTTCTTCCAGCACCTTGTCCATCGGCGCGCCGAGCAGGCGGTCGAGCAGCGAGAAGGCGCCGGTGATGAACAGGTTGTCGTGTTCCTCGCGCGGGAAGAACTCGGCGCCGAGCACCTCCATCAGCCGGCCGCGGGCGATCGCCGCCTGCATCAGCGCTGGCGCCGACGGGTCCTTGCCGGCGGTCACCAGCAGCAGCGACAGCCACTTGTTCAGCTTTTCGTAGCCGAGGATGACCACGGCGTGGCGGAAGGACTGCACCTGGCACATCAGGCCGAAACCGGCCGAATTGATGTAGCGCAGCAGCTTGAAGGACAGCGCCACGTCCTGCTTCATCGCGTCCTCGATCTGCTTCGGGTCGGCGTTGCGACGGACCAGATTCAGCACGCGCACGATCTGTGCGTGCGCCGGGGCGAGCTTCTTCGCCGTGGTCTGCCCAGCCTTGAAGAACCAGCCGGCGGCGCCGCCGTAACCAGCCTTGATCGCGGCATCGAAAGCGGCCGGTTCGTCGATGCCGGTGGCGATCAGGATGCCCGGCACGCGGATGGTGACCGGCTGCACGCGGGCGTCGGCCATCACGAAGCGGAAGGCGAGGCCGGCTGGAATTTCTGTCCCGGCCTTGTAATCGGACAGCACCAGCGGCAGGCCGGACTGTGCCAGCTGCGACACCGCGGCCGCGGTGACCGGGTCGGACAGCGAGGGCGCTGCGACTTCCAGCATGGCCCCTTCGGGCGCGATCCAGTCGGCCAGCGTGGCGTCGGGCCGGCAACCGGCGAGCCCGACGAAGACCGGGCGCGCCAGCGGCCAGTCATCGCCGATCGATTCGAGTGCGGCCACCGCGGCCGCGCAGTCCGGTGCGTGCACGCGCAGCCGCGTGGCGGTGATCGCCCGCTGCTTGTTGACCACCGGTTCCCGGGTGAAGAAAACGTCCTGATCCATTGCGTCGATTACGTTGAATAGGTGAAGGAGTCAGCGTGAAAGTGTTCTATCGGCAACCCGCACTGGCGGGTGAAGTCCTCCTTCGCCGCATCGATCATCGCCGGGCCGCCGCAGGCATAGACCTGGTGGCCTGACAGGTCGGGCAGATCGGCCATGACGACCTGGTGGACGAAGCCGGTGCGGCCATCCCATTCGTCGCCGGCGGCTGGCTCCGACAGTACCGGCACGTAGCGGAAGCCGGGCAGGGCACCGACCCAGCTCTGCGCCAGTTCGTGCATGTACAGGTCCTGTTTCGTGCGCGCGCCCCAGTACAGCGTGATCGGCTGCGTGTAGCCGATCTTGATCGCGTGCTCGATCACCGCCTTGATCGGAGCAAAGCCGGTGCCGCCGGCCACCATGACCACCGGCCGCTCGACGTCCTCGCGCAGGAAGAAGCTGCCGTGCGGGCCTTCGAAACGCAGGATGTCGCGCTCTTTCATCGCGCCGAACACGTGGCCGGTGAAATGGCCGCCCGGCACTTCGCGGATGTGCAGCGTGATGAATTCGTCGTCGTGCGGCGCGTTGGCGATCGAGAAGCTGCGGCGCTTGCCCTCCTTCAGCAGGAAGTCGATGTACTGGCCGGCCAGGAACTGCAGCCTTTCGTTGGCCGGCAGCTTGAGCTTGAGCAGCATCACGTCGGGCGCGAGCTTCTGCATCTCCTGCACGCGGGTGGGCAGGGTGCGGACCGCGATGTCCTTCAGGCCGCCCACTTCGCGGCATTCCAGCACCAGATCGGAACAGGCCTTGGCGACGCAGAACAGTGCGTAGCCCTGGGTCTTCTCCTGTTCGGTCAGCTTGGCGGCCTGGTACTGGCCGTAGTCGACGGTGCCGGACAGGATCTTGCCCTTGCATGAACCGCAGGCGCCGTTGCGGCAACCATAGGGCAGGTTGAAGCCGGCGGCGAGCGCGGCGTCGAGCAGGCGGGTTTCGGAATCGGTGGCGAACTGGTGCTGGCTGGGCTGGAGCGTGACCTGATAGGACATGGCTGCGTGAGACAATCCGGTAATGAAGATGACGAGCAGACCGCGACGCGCCACCCCTGCAAACTGGTGCGGCGCCCGGTCAAGACTGCTGATTGTAGGCTGTGGCGACGTTGCGCGTCGCGCCCTGCCCTGGCTCGCCCGCCGGATACGCGTGCTGGCGCTGGTGCGCAGCGACGCCGCGGCGACCGGTTTGCGCCCGCTGGGCGTGCGCTGCGTGCGCGCCGACCTTGATGACCGGCGCAGCCTGCGGCGCGTCGCGGCACTCGCCGGCTGGGTGTGGCATTTCGCGCCGCCGCCGAATGCCGGCGCGGCGACCGACCCGCGCAGTCGCGCGCTGGTCGATGCGCTGGCGCGTGCCGGCCGCGTGCGCCGGCTCTGCTACATCAGCACCAGCGGCGTGTACGGCGACTGCGGCGGCGCCCTCGTGCCGGAAAGCCGGCCGTTGCGGCCGGCCAGTGCGCGCGGCAAGCGACGGGTCGATGCCGAGCGCGCCGTGCGCACGCTGGCGCGGCGCGGCGTCGCCGTGTCCATCCTGCGCGCGCCCGGCATCTACGGCCCGGACCGCCTGCCGCTGGAACGCCTGCAGCGCGGCGACCCGGTGCTGCGCGCCGACGAGGACGTGCACACCAATCACATCGATGCCGACGACCTGGCCCGTCTGGCCTGGGCCGCGCTGCATCGCGCGCGCGGCGGCCGCACCTTCAACGCCAGCGACGACACCCGACTGAAGATGGCCGACTATTTCGACCGAGTGGCCGACGCCTTCGCGCAGCCGCGCCCGCCGCGCGTCACGCGTGCCGAGGCGGCGCAGAAGCTGTCGCCGATGACGCTTTCCTTCATGGCTGAGTCGCGCGTGCTCGACAACTGCCGCATGAAGCGCGAACTGCGCCTGCGCCTTGCGCGGCCCGACGTCGATGCCGTGCTCGCCGCCGCACTGAATCCTCCTTCCACGACCTCCTGACCCTGTCGACCATGCAAAGCAGTTACCTCTGGGCCAAGGCCCTGCACATCGTTTTCGTCACCAGCTGGTTTGCCGGCCTGTTCTATCTGCCGCGCCTCTTCGTCAATCTGGCCATGCTCGGGCCGGAGGAGGGCGCCGTGCGCGACCGCCTGCTGCTGATGTCGCGCAAGCTGCTGCGCTTCATGGGCCCGCTGGCCGGGCTGGCGGTCGGCTTTGGCCTCTGGCTGTGGCTGGGCGAAGGCATTTCCGGCGGCTGGATGCACGCCAAGCTCACGCTGGTGGTGCTGCTGGTCGGCTACCACCACTACTGCGCCCGCCTGCTGCGCGACTTCGAAGCCGGGCGCAATACGCGCAGCCACGTCTGGTACCGCTGGTTCAACGAAGCGCCGGTGCTGGTGCTGTTCCTGGTCGTCATCCTCGTCGTGCTGAAGCCTTTCTGAACCATGAACACTCCGAATTCTCCGAAGCCCGGCGTGCGCGCCGTCCGTCGCGTCGTGCGCGAAGAGCCTGAGCTGCAGTCGGGCCAGCATTTTTTCTCGCCCTGTCCGCGCGGTCTCGAACCGGTGCTGGCCGACGAACTGGCTGCGCTCGGCGCGGCAGACGTCAAGGTGGTGCCCGGCGGCGTCGGCTTCACCGGTGACTGGAAGCTGGCCTACACCGTCAATCTGGAAAGCCGCATCGCCACCCGTGTGCTGTGGCGCGTCGGCCAGGGGCCGTACCGCAAGGAAGACGACATCTTCAAGCTGGCCTACGGCCTGCCCTGGGAGCGCTGGTTCAGCCCGAAACGCACGCTGCGCGTCTACACGACCGCGGTGCGCTCGCCGCTGAAGAGCGTCGATTTCGTGACGCTGCGGGTGAAGGACGCGATCTGCGACCGCATGCGCGAACAGACCCGGCAGCGGCCCAGCATCGACACCGCCAATCCGGACGTGCGCGCCCACGTCTTCCTGACCGACCGCGAAGCCACGCTCTACCTCGATACCTCGGGCGAGCCGCTGTACAAGCGCGGCTTCAAGGTGGCCGCGGTCGAGGCGCCGATCAAGGAAAACCTCGCCGCCGGCATCATCATGCTGTCCGGCTGGGACCGGGTGGAGCCCTTCTTCGACCCGATGTGCGGCAGCGGCACCTTCCTGATCGAAGCGGCGCAGATGGCGCTCGACATCGCGCCAGGCCTCGGTCGCAGCTTCGCTTTCGAAAAGCTGACGCCGTTCAGCGCCGCGGTATGGACGACCATCCGTGACGCCGCCGCCGCGCGCGCCCAGCCACCGCGCGAGCTGCCCATCTTCGGCTCCGACATTTCCGGCCGCGAACTGGCGCGCACCAAGGAAAACCTGCAGGCGGCCAAGCTGCCCTGGGTGGTGAAGGTCGAGGGCGCCGACCTGCTGGACCGCGAACCGCCGGCCGACCACGGCGTCATGGTGACCAACCCGCCCTACGGCGTGCGGCTGGAAGACAAACCGGCGCTCGACGCTTTCTATCCGAAGCTGGGCGACCTGCTGAAGCAGCGCTACGCCGGCTGGCGCTGCCATTTCATCACCGCCGACCCGGACTTCCCCAAGCTGATCAAACTGAAGGCGAGCCGGCGCACGCCGCTGTTCAATGGCGCGCTCGAATGCCGGCTGTTCGAGTACCGCATGGTCGAGGGCAGCCTGCGCACGCGCCGCGCCGGCACCGACGACGAACCGGGCAGCGCCGGGCCGGTCTGACCGGCAAGCGGCGCGCTTGCGCCGATCCGGAGGAGAAGCCATGAAACGCATGCTGTGCGCGCTGTTCTGCGCGCTCACGCTGCCAGCCGGCGCGAATGCCGGACAGGCGCCGGCCAACACGCAGGACTGGATCGTCGCCGGCCGGCTCGGCCTGATGCAGTTCATCGTCGTGCCCGAAGCGTCGGCGCGCGATCGCGCCTACTACAACCGCGTGATCGAACAGAGTTGCGACAAGGAAGAAACCTGCTTCCTGCGCTTCTTCACCAACAGCAGCGGTGCCGTCCCGGCTGTGCCGCTGCCGGATGCCATCCTGGCTGAGCCGACGGCGATGTTCCAGCGCTCGATCAAGCAGGCGCGCGAACAGTTCCAGTGGAGCTGCCGGCTCGGCCTGGCCGAGGCGAACTGCTTCTGAACGGGTCGTTCTTTCGCGTGCGAAGCGATAGTTTTTGCATCGCAGCACGCCCTTGATGCACGTCAATCCCATACGACGAGTGGGGGATTAGCGTGGCGACATGAGATGCCGCAACGGTTTCACGAGGACCGTCACGGCACCGGACGCTTACATCCATCAGGGAGAAAGACCATGAACACCTTCCGTTACGCACTTGCAGCAGGCGCCATGTCGCTCGCGCTCGGCAGTTCCGCCGCCTTCGCCGATGCGAGCACCGACGCCGCCATGCTCAAGCTCGCCGGCAGCAGCGGCTGTACCGTCTGTCACAGCGTCGAACCAGCCAAGAATGCCGACGGCCGCACGCCGGTCGGCCCCCCGTGGCGCGACGTGGCTGCGCGCTACTACGGTGTCAAGGACGCGCAGAAGCAGCTGGTGCAGATCGTGATGAAGGGCTCCAACCCCTACGACAGCCACTGGAAGGGCAAGGCGGCAGGTCTGGCGATGCCGCCCAATGCGGTGGCGATCAACGAAGCCGACGCCAACAGGCTGGTTGGCTGGATCCTGTCGATGGACGTCCGCTGAAACTTGACTTGAACCCCGCACCCCCTTAAGGTGCGGGTCCGCGCCGATTTGAGCCTCCAGCTTGCGGGCGCGTTATAAATGCCGCTAAAGCGAGCTGCCCACGACCCGTCAGCGCGCTTTCCGCGTTCGGCGGGTTTTTCGCTTTTGTGTCCGCCATTCGATGATCACGGGTCGCCGCTCCACGGAGAGACCGATGATTCGTCCAGACTGCACCGAACAGCTCAAGGCCCTGATGGCCCGCCGCATCCTGATTCTGGATGGCGCGATGGGCACCATGGTGCAGAAGCACCGGCTGGTCGAGGCTGACTACCGCGGCACGCGCTTCGCCGATCACCCGAAGGACCTCAAGGGCAACAACGACCTGCTGCTGCTGACGCGGCCGGACGTGATCCGTGGCATCCACGCGGCCTACCTCGAGGCCGGCGCGGACATCATCGAAACCAATACCTTCAACGCGACGGTGATTTCGCAGGCCGAGTACGGCCTGGAAGCCATCGTGCACGAGCTGAACGTCGAAGGTGCGCGCATCGCGCGCGAGGCCTGCGACGAGTACACCGCGAAGAACCCGGACAAGCCGCGCTTCGTCGCCGGCGTGCTCGGCCCGACTTCGCGCACCTGTTCGCTGTCGCCGGACGTGAACGATCCGGGCTTCCGCAACGTGAGCTTCGACCAGCTGGTCGATGACTACGTCGCCGCCGCGCGCGGCCTGACCGAAGGCGGCGCCGACCTGCTGCTGATCGAGACGGTGTTCGACACGCTGAACGCGAAGGCGGCGGTGTTCGCGGTCGAGAAGTTCTTCGACGAGGTCGGCCGCCGCTGGCCGGTCATGATTTCCGGCACCATCACCGACGCCTCCGGCCGCACCTTGTCCGGCCAGACCGCCGAGGCGTTCTGGAATTCGCTGCGCCACGCCAATCCGATCTCCTTCGGCTTCAACTGCGCGCTCGGTCCGAAGGACATGCGCCAGCACGTCGAGGAACTGGCGCATCTGGCCGATACCCACGTGTCCGCCCACCCGAACGCCGGCCTGCCGAACGCCTTCGGCGAGTACGACGAAACGCCGGCCGACATGGTGAATCACCTGCGCGAATGGGCGCAGTCCGGCTTCCTGAACATCGTCGGCGGCTGTTGCGGCACCACGCCCGACCACATCCGCGCCTTCGCCGAGGCGATGGAAGGCATGCCGCCGCGTGCAGTGCCGGAGATCGAGCGCAAGCTGCGCCTGTCCGGGCTGGAAGCGTTCAATGTCGGCGCCGACTCGCTGTTCGTGAACGTTGGCGAGCGCACCAACGTGACCGGCTCGCGCGCCTTCGCGAAAATGATTCTGGAATCGCGCTTCGACGACGCGCTGGCGGTGGCCCGCCAGCAGGTCGAGAACGGCGCCCAGGTCATCGACATCAATATGGACGAGGCAATGCTGGATTCGGTCGCCGCGATGGAGCGCTTCCTCAAGCTCATCGCCTCCGAGCCGGACATTTCGCGCGTGCCCATCATGCTCGACTCGTCGAAGTGGAGCGTGATCGAAGCCGGCCTGAAGTGCATCCAGGGCAAGGGCGTCATCAACTCGATCTCGATGAAGGAAGGCGAGGCCGAATTCCTGCGCCAGGCGAAGCTCGCACGCCGCTACGGCGCGGCGGTCATCGTGATGGCTTTCGACGAGAAGGGCCAGGCCGACACCTATCAGCGCAAGACGGAAATCTGCCAGCGCGCCTACACGCTGCTGACCGAACAGGTGGGCTTCCCGCCGGAAGACATCATCTTCGATCCGAACATCTTCGCGATCGCCACCGGCATCGCCGAGCACGACAACTACGCGGTCGATTACATCGAAGCGGTGGGCTGGATACACAAGAATCTGCCGTACGCGAAGACTTCGGGCGGCGTGTCCAACGTGAGCTTCTCCTTCCGCGGCAACGACCCGGTGCGCGAGGCCATCCACACCGTGTTCCTGTACCACGCGATCCGCAACGGCCTGTCGATGGGCATCGTGAACGCCGGCCAGCTCGGCGTGTACGAAGACATCCCGCAGCCGCTGCGCGACAAGGTCGAGGACGTGGTGCTGAACCGCCACCCCGGTGCCGGCGACGCGCTGGTCGAGTTCGCGATCACGGTGAAGGGACAGGCCAAGGAATCGACGCAGGATCTGGCCTGGCGCGAATGGCCGGTCGAGAAACGACTCGAGCACGCGCTGGTCAAGGGCATCACCGAATTCGTCGTCGAGGACACCGAAGAGGTGCGCGCGCGGCTGGAAGCCGAGGGCAAGCCGCCGCTGGCGGTGATCGAAGGTCCGCTGATGGCCGGCATGAACCACGTCGGCGACCTGTTCGGCGCCGGCAAGATGTTTCTGCCGCAGGTGGTGAAGTCGGCGCGCGTGATGAAGCAGGCGGTGGCCCATCTGCAGCCCTATATCGAGGCGTCGAAGAAGGTCGGCGAAACCAAGGGCCGCGTCGTCATGGCCACGGTGAAGGGTGACGTGCACGACATCGGCAAGAACATCGTCGGCGTGGTGCTCGGCTGCAACGGCTATGACGTGATCGATCTCGGCGTCATGGTGTCGTGCGACCGCATCCTGCAGACCGCGCGCGAACAGAAGGCCGACATCATCGGTCTGTCAGGCCTGATCACGCCCTCGCTGGAAGAAATGAGCCACGTCGCGTCGGAAATGACGCGCGAGGGCTTCGACATTCCGCTGCTGATCGGCGGCGCCACCACCTCGCGTGCGCACACCGCGATCAAGATCGCGCCGCATTACGCGTCGCCGGTGGTGTACGTTCCGGACGCCTCGCGCGCGGTCGGCGTGGCGACCAGCCTGCTGTCGAAGGATCAGCGCGCGGCCTATGCCGAAGAAGTGGCGGCCGACTACGCAAAGATCCGCGAACAGCACGCCGCCAAGAAGGGGCAGAAGCTGGTGTCGCTGAACGACGCGCGCGACAACGCCTACTGCTGCGGCTGGGGCAGCGAAGTCATTCCCGAGAAGCCGGCGCACATCGGCCGTCAGGTGATCGAGGACCAGGACCTCGCGGCGCTGGTCGATTACATCGACTGGGGCCCCTTCTTCCAGACCTGGGAACTGTCGGGCCCCTACCCGGCCATTCTCGACGACGAAATCGTCGGCGAGGAGGCGCGCAAGCTGCTCGCCGACGCGCAGGCCATGCTGCAGCAGGTGATCGATGGCAAGTGGCTCACTGCGCGCGCCGTGTATGGCATCTGGCCGGCCAACAGCCGCGGCGACGACATCGAGTTCTATGCCGACGAAACGCGCCTGAACACCGCGATGACCTGGCACAACCTGCGCCAGCAGCACGAGCGCCCGGCCGGCAAGCCGCACTACTGCCTGTCCGATTTCGTTGCGCCCCGTGCCAGTGGCGTGGCCGACTGGGCGGGTGCTTTCGTGGTGACTGCCGGCATCGGCATCGAGACGAAGCTGGCCGAGTTCGAGAAGACGCACGACGACTACAGCAGCATCATGCTGAAGGCGCTGGCAGACCGTCTGGCCGAAGCTTTCGCCGAGTACCTGCACGCCAGGGTGCGGCGCGAGGACTGGGGCTATGCGCGCGACGAACAGCTCGACAACGCCGCACTGATCGCCGAGAAGTACCGCGGCATCCGTCCGGCGCCCGGTTATCCGGCCTGCCCGGACCACACCGAGAAGGGCGAGCTGTTCCGTCTGCTCGACGCGGAAGCCGCGATCGGCGTGTCGCTGACCGAGAGCTACGCCATGCTGCCGACGGCGGCGGTGAGCGGCTTCTACCTCGCCCACCCGGACGCGCAGTACTTCGCGATCACCAAGGTCGGTGCCGATCAGGTGGCCGATCTGGCCGCGCGCAAGGGTATGCCCGAGCCCATCATGAAGCGCTGGCTGGCGCCGGTGATCTGACGCGGGCGGGGCCAGCCCCCGCCTTGCGGAACCCCTGCCGTGGGCGGCTGTCGGTCCAGCATGCCGACAGAGCCGGCGCGTCTTCGCGGCGCCGCCGCCATCGGCCATTCACAGGGAGACAACAATGACGAGCTACCTCGAGCTCATGGAGGCCTTCGACCATTACCCGCCGGAGCTGCGCGCGCTGATCGGCATCGCGCTGATCGCGCTGCTGGCCTGGGTGGCCAACTGGGTGGTCAAGAAGGTACTGCTGCGCCTCCTGTCGCGCGCGCTGCGCATGCTGCCGGTGGCCGAGGGGCAGACGGCTTTCGATGACACGGTCGTGCGCCGCCTGTCCAATGTCGTGCCGGCGCTGATCGTGCACAACGGCATCGCGCTGCTGCCCGACATGCCGCCGACCGCGGTCACCGTGGTGCAGAACGTCGCCGGCGCCTTCATGGTGCTCACCGTCGCGCTCGCGATCGGTGCGCTGCTCAGCTGGCTGAACGCGCTGTACGAGCGGCGGCCCGGTGCCCACCTGAAGCCGATCAAGGGCTATATCCAGGTGGTGAAAATATTGCTGTACGCGGTCGCCGCCATCCTGATGGTGGCAGCGCTGATCGACCGCTCGCCGCTCATCCTGCTGTCCGGTCTCGGCGCGATGGCGGCCGTGCTGATGCTGGTGTTCCAGGACACGCTGCTGTCGCTGGTGGCCAGTGTGCAGATCTCGTCGAACGACATCGTGCGCGTCGGCGACTGGGTCGAAATGCCGCAGCTCAACGCCGACGGCGACGTGATCGACATCGCGCTGCACACGGTGAAGGTGCAGAACTGGGACAAGACCATCACCACGATCCCGACCAAGCGCTTCATTACCGACCCGTTCAAGAACTGGCGCGGCATGCAGGAGGCCGGCGGCCGCCGCATCAAGCGCAGTCTGCTGCTCGACCAGCAGAGCGTGCGCTTCCTGTCGGATGACGAGCGACGCGGCCTGGCGCGCTTTGCGCTGCTCGAGGACTACCTGGGCGAGAAGCAGCGCGAGATCGACGACTGGAACCGTCAGCTCGAAGCGCGTGGCAAGGCGCCGGTCAACCACCGGCGCGTCACCAACATCGGCTGTTTCCGCGCCTACGTCGAGCGCATGCTGTGCGCACATCCCGGCATACACCGCGACATGACCTTGCTGGTGCGTCAGCTCGCGCCGACGCCGGACGGCCTGCCGCTGGAGATCTACTGTTTCACCCGCACCACCGCCTGGGCGGAGTACGAGGGCATACAGTCCGACATCTTCGACCACCTGCTGGCCATCCTGCCGGAGTTCGACCTGCGCGTGAGCCAGCACCCGATCGGCGTCGACCTGCGCGAGATGGGACGTGGTCTCGCGGCCGGTCAGCGTGCCGAACTGCGCGCGGCGTCGTGACACGGCGCGCAGGTGTCACCATGCCCCAAGGTGCCGACGCGCATTTCACTTTCTGAGGCTTTGCAGCACTGATGCATCCGATCATCCGCACCATGCGCGCCGGCGATGTCGACGCCGTACTCGCGCTGCAGGCAATCGCCTATGCCGATGCGGCCTTCGCGCCCGAGCGCGCCGCGGTCTATCTGAACCGCATGAGCCTGGCGCCGGATCTTTGCCTGGTGGCGCAGTCAGCGGCCGGCGATCTGCTCGGCTATCTGGTGTCGCATCCGTGGCACGACGGCAAGCCACCGGCGCTGGACACCGAACTTGCCGCGCTGCCGGTGCCGGCGACGCGCTGGTATCTGCACGACTGTGCAGTGGCTAGGTCGGCCCGCGGCAGCGGCGTGGCGGCCGCGCTGTACGAGGCGGCGCACGATGCGGCGGTATGCCGCGGACTTCGCTGCGCCGCCCTGGTCGCGGTCGGCGATGCCGCCGGCTACTGGGTGCAGCGCGGCTATCGACCGGCGCTTGGGACTGTGCCTGTGCAGGCGCTGGCCAGCTATGGCGAAGATGCCTGCTACATGACCCGCGTGCTTGGCTGAGGCGCAGCACAGACAAGCTTCTCGGGTTTCTGTGGCAGGGGCCTTCCGGCCCCGACAGTGACCAGTGCCGGAGCCTGCGGTCCGCCGAGGCCGCATCGCGACCGGAGGTCGCTCCCACAGGGGGAGCGCCAGACTCGGGATCGGTGGCCCGAGCCGGGTTTGTGTGGGAGGGGTCTTCTGACCCCCGACTGCGGCCTGTGTCGAAGCCTGAGGACTGCAGTGGCTGTGTCGCGGCCACGGCCGCTCACACAGGGGGAAGCGCCAGACTTGCGGTCCGTGCCGGGCGGGGGGCTTTGCAGGAGCGCTCTTCCGACCGCGACAAGACCCGCTCAGCGCTCCGGCAGCAGCGCCTGTCTTTCCTGCGGCGTCAGCGTGAGCGCGAGGTATACGCGCAGCGCCGCGTAGGCGTCGTTGGCGGCATAGAGCTTCTGCGCATCGCTGAGGCGCGGCAGCGACCAGTTGGTGGTGGTCACCGATTTCGACTTGCGGAAATTGCGGTCCAGCACCAGGCCGACGGCGGCGCGCGCCCCCAGCGAGTTGTTGTAGCCGCGACGGCGGAACAGGTGGTCGAGGTCGAGTACCGCCTGCAGCGTGGCGCCGAGTTTCGCGTGGATCTGGCTGCGGTCGGCGCTGAGGCCGAAGCCGATCTTCAGAACCGCCGGATCCTCCAGCAGCAGGGACGCCGCATCGCGACTGGCGCTGTCGTGCATCTGGAACAGGAAGGCGCGGTCGGGCAGCGCGAACTGCACGAGGTGCGGCCCGCTGCTCACTTCACCCGGTTTGAAGGTCGGCTTCGATTCGGTGTCGAAGCCGGCTTCGCCGGCGGCGCGGATTTCGGCGACTGCGGCGGCGACGGCTTCCGCCGTGTCGGGAATGACGATGCGCTCCAGCGTCAACCCGTCGAACGGCGGCATCAGATCGGTTTCGGCCTTGTTCGGCCCGGTCTTTCTCATCGCGCAGGCAGGATGTCGAGCACCCGTTCAGGTGGCCGGCACAGCCGGGTACCCAGCGGGGTGGCGACGATGGGCCGGTTCAGCAGCACCGGGTGTTCGACCATTGCAGCGATCAGCGTGTCGTCGTCGAGCGTCGGGTCATCGAGGCCCAGTTCGCCGAAAACAGCTTCCTTGCTGCGCATCAGTTCGCGCACCGGCACGCCGCAGGCGGCGACCAGCGCGCGCAGCGCATCGGCCGACAGCGGGGTTTTCAGGTACTCGACGACCTGGGGCTCGAAGCCGCGTTCGCGTATCAGCTCAAGCGCGCCGCGCGAGTTGCTGCATTTCGGGTTGTGATAGACGGTGATGACGCTCATGAGACCTGCCGTGATGTCGGAGCGTCGGGACGATAGCAGACTGCGTTCCGCGGCGCGCCGCGGAACGGCGGTCGCTCAGTTCGCTGGCAGCACCACCGGCACGCCCTGCTTCTTCACCATGAACACGGCGAAGCGGGCGGGCGCCGTGCTGCTGAGGTTGCGCGCCTGCGTGTGGATGTCGTCCGGTTTCTCCTCGAATACGTCGCCCGGCTTGAGTCGGCGCTCGGGTCCGCCTGCGACCTGCATCAGCACTTCTCCCTCCAGCATGTAGACGAATGCATGCGCCTGGTGACGATGCGGCGGGCTGGCTTCGCCCGGTGCCAGCGTGACCACCAGCAGCACGCCTTCGTCCAGGCCCGGCTTGAGCGGCTGACTGAGCCGCTGCACAACGCCGCCGCCGTGACCGGCTTCGTGCGCGGGGGCAGGCGTGGTGACGAAGGCCAGCGACAGCAGCGCCGCGAGCAATGGTGCACGGCGCATCATGACGCCCTCCGTTCGATCGGCTGTTGCATCGACACGGCGATGCGGTTCCACGCGTTGATGGTGGCGACGGCGAAGGTCAGTTCGGAGATCTGAGCGTCGCTGAAATGCTGTTTCAGTGCGTCGAACTGCGCGTCTTCGGGGGCGCCTTCGCCGATGCGGGTGAGCGTTTCCGCCCAGTCCAGCGCGGCGCGTTCGGCCTCGCTGAAGAAGCTGCATTCGCGCCAGCCGGCAACGACGTCCATGCGCTGCGCATTCTCGCCGAGACCGCGCAGCGCGGTGGCGTGCATGTCCAGGCAGAAGGCGCAGCCGTTCATCTGCGACACGCGCAGATAGACCAGCTCGACCAGCTTCTTGTCGAGCGCGCCGCGGCCGATCTGGTCGGACAGTGCGTACAGGGTTTTGTAGGCTTCCGGTGCCAGGCGGAAGTAGGGCAGTCGCAGGCCGTGCATGAGGTCTTCTCCACGTGGGTGCGCAGCGGAATCGATGCGCTCATGGACAAGACGACGAGCGGCAGCCCGGTGTGACAGCCGCCTGCGTCAGTCGATGTGGAAGCTGCCCAGCTTGTCCGGGTTCAACACGCCGTACATGGCGAGCACGCGTTCGCCGTCGGTCACGATGGACAGCGTCGAGTGCAGCACGCCGTTGCGATAGCGCAGGATGGCCGGTTCGCCGTTGACCACGCCTTCGCGCCATTCGAGTGCGATGTCCTGATTGCGTGCAACGGCGTAGTAGAGCCAGGCGATGCGCGAAGCGCCGTGCAGCGGCTTGAGCGTTGCCCAGGTCTTGCCGCCGCCGTCGGATACGGCGATCGCGTCGTCCGCCAGCAGGCTTTCGATGTCGTCGCGCTTGCCCGACTGGGCGGCGGCCATGAAACGGCGCAGCACGCGCAGATGGGCCTCGCGGTCGACGGTGAAGCGTGGCTGCTGTTCACCCACCCGCGTCTTCGCACGATGCACCAGCTGGCGGCAGGCCGCCTCGCTCTTGTCCAGCGCCTGCGCAACCTCAGGGTAGTCGTAGTCGAACACTTCGCGCAGCAGGAAGGCGGCGCGCTCGTCCGGGCTCAGGCGTTCGAGTACCGCGATGAAGGCGAAGGACAGGTCGCTGGCCCGTTCCAGCTGCCATTCAGGGGTGATCGGGTCGTGCTCGGCCAGCGGTTCCGGCAGCCAGGGGCCGACGTAGTGCGCGGCTTCGGCCTTGCGCGCGCGCAGACGGTCGATGCTGAGCCGGGTCACCGTGGTCACCAGCCAGGCTTCGGCGGAACGCAGATCGGCCGGCGCCGACTCGTGCCAGCGCAGCCAGGCGTCCTGCAGCACGTCGTCGGCGTCGGCGCGCGAGCCGAGCATGCGGTAGGCGATGCCGGTCAGGCGCCGGCGGTGCTGGTCGAAGGTGTGGGTGGTCAAGGTCATGTGCAGAAGCCGCAACGGAAGTGGATACGCGTCGAAGACGCGCGGGCTCCCGCCCTTGTGACAAGCCGGCTGGAATTGTCCTCCCATCGCCTCGCGGTACTCAATCCTCTTCCGGCGGCAGCGTCCGGAGACGCCGCAGCTCAAGGCGCAGCAGCATTTCGGTGACAGAAGTTCGTCATCATTGGCGTGACACCCGGCGGCCGCATAATCGGGCGGATGAAAAGACGCAGTCGCAAGTCCGTCCTGGCGAAAAGCCTCGAACGCAGTCTGCTGGCCTTCACCCGCAGCGCGGTGAAGTCGGGCGCCCGCGCGCTGGGGCAGGCCATGAAGCCGGTGCGCGACCGCCGCGCGCCGCCGCCGGGTGACGGCGCGTGGACGCTCGGCATTGCCAGCGGTCTCGCTGGCGCCCGCCGCTTCAGGCTTTACCGTCCGCCGGGCGTCGCGATCGGCGAGCGGCTTCCGTTGATGGTGATGCTGCATGGCTGCGCGCAGGACGCGAACACCTTTGCCCGCAGTACGCGGATGAACAAGGTGGCGCTGCGCGAGCACTTCATGGTGCTCTACCCGGAACAGGACAGGCTGGCCAATGCGCAAGGGTGCTGGAACTGGTTCGACTCGACCGCAGGTCGCGCCGGCGGCGAGGCGGCGCTGATCATGAAGATGATCGACCAGGTCTGCCTGCTGCACTCCGCGGACCCGACGCGGGTGGCGATCGCCGGTCTGTCGGCCGGCGCCAGCATGGCGGCGCTGCTGGCAACCCGCCACCCGGCGCGCTTTCGTGCCGTCGTGATGCACTCGGGCGTGCCGCCGGGTACCGCTCATTCGACCCTGTCCGCGCTCGGCGCGATGCACGGCCGTCGCGCGACGAAACCGCTGGAGGCGACGCCGCTGGAAGTGGAAAGCGGCTGGCCGCCGCTGCTGGTCATCCACGGCGATGCCGACAGGGTGGTGGCGCTGCAGAACGCCCACGCCGCCGCGCAGCAGTGGGCCGAAGGCCTGGGCGCTCGCGCCCGGCCGCCTCGCAGCGTGCAGCGCGGCCAGCGCCACGCGATGACGGTGACCGACTTCCGCCGCGCCGGGCGCATCGTGTCGCGGCTGGTTCAGGTCCACGGGCTGGCGCATGCGTGGAGCGGCGGTGCTGCGCAAATGCCCTTCAGCGACCCGCTCGGGCCCGATGCATCACGGATGGTCTGGGCTTTCGTGGCGGCGCAGTTCCGGAGCTGAACCGAGACCCTTGCGGGTGGCTGCGAGCCCGATCAGCGCACGCCACGAATCGGCCGTGCGCGCTGGCGGCGCCGCCAGGTGGCGAGCGCCCAGGCGCAGATCGCCAGTTCGAGCGCGAACGACCAGTGCAGGAAGAAGTTGAGCCACCAGGGCTTGTACAGCGCGGGCACGGTGAACAGCGCGAACGGGCGGTCGACGAAGGGCGCGAACCACCAGATGTCGCCGACCACGCTGTCCAGCACCATGTGCAGCAGGCCGCCCGCGGCAAAGAGACCGAGCACGACGGCGCTGGCGCTCGATGGCCTCACCTGTCGCCACAGCAGCGCAAGCATCAGCAGCGACAGCCACAGGACAGGCCAGTGGCTGATGTACTTGTGATGGTGGGTTTGCCGCGCATCGACCAGGTAGAACCACAGCATGTCGAAGTCCGGTGCGAGACCGCCGATCACGCCGGCCGCCACGGCGAGGCTTGCCCGGACGGGCAGCGAACGCGCACGCTCGACGAAATGCGTGGCAAGAAGATAGCCCGATGGGGCATGGGCGATGAACATGGGCGGCGAGTATCGGGCGAGTCAGGGCGTGCCGATGATATCGCCGGACATGACGATGGCAGGTCATCCTTCCGGACGACCCGCCCTCCTTCCTTCGGGCTTCAGCCCTTCAGCGCGTTGTAGCTGGTGATCAGGTTGCGGTAGTCCGGGATGTGGTTGGACAGCAGCGTGGCCAGGCCTTCAACGTCGTTGCGCCAGTCGCGGTGCAGTTCGCACGCCACGCCGAACCAGTTGATCAGCTGCGCGCCGGCCTGCGACATGCGGTCCCAGGCCGAATGGCGGGCGATGTCGTTGAAGGTGCCGGAGGCGTCGGTCACGACGAACACGTCGAACCCTTCTTCGATCGCCGACAGGGCCGGGAAGGCGACGCACACTTCGGTCACCACGCCGGCGATGATGAGCTGCTTGCGGCCGGTGGCCTTGATCGCCTTGACGAAGTCCTCGTTGTCCCAGGCATTGATCTGGCCGGGGCGGGCGACGTAGGGCGCGTCCGGGAACAGTTCCTTCAGCTCCGGCATCAGCGGGCCGTTCGGGCCCTGTTCGAAGCTGGTGGTCAGGATGGCGGGCAGCTTGAAGTACTTGGCCAGATCGGCGGTGGCCAGCACGTTGTTGCGGAATTTGTCCGGATCGATGTCGCGCACCAGCGACAGCAGGCCTGCCTGGTGGTCCACCAGCAGCATCACGGCGTCGTCCTTGTTCAGCTTCTTGTAGGTCTTCGTGGTCATGGCAATTCTCCTTGCAGTTGAGGTTGGGTGCCGAGTGGGTGGCTTTGGCCTTTGTGGCGCCCGGCGGAGTGATCCCTGCGCGCCCCGGTGCGCGCAGGGGGTGAAACGGATCAGGTGGTCGCGGCTTCGAAACGCCCGCGAGGTCGTCCGAATTGCGCTTTCTTACGGTGCGCGGCAATCAGCATGCTCGCAGGGCAAGGCGCGCCGACGCTGACGGACTGGCTGTCCGTCGAGGAGGTGCAACGCAGCCATGCGAGCATGCTGATCGCCGCCCAACGGGTTGACCGTGAGCCCCCTGCGCTCTGCGTTGTACTTCTTGCAGAGACAGCCAGTCTCAGCGGCGGCGTACGCCTTGATCGCACGGGGCTCACGATCAACGCACCGCAAGAAAGCGCGATTCGGACGACCTGAAGTCGTCGATCGCCTCGCGGATTTCGTCCTTCGTGTTCATCACGAAGGGGCCGTAGCCGGCGATCGGTTCGTCTATCGGTTCGCCGGCCAGCAGCAGCACGGTGGCGTCGGTTTCGGCGGCGATCGAGAAACGGCTGCCTTCGCGATGGTAGAGCGCCATCTGCGCCTCGCGCACCGGCTGGCTGCCGTTGGCGTGGATCAGACCGTGCAGTACCACCAGCGCCAGCGTATGGCCCTCCGGCACCGTCAGTTCGAGGTCGGCACCGGCCTTCAGCTTCAGGTCCCACACATCGACCGGCGTGAAGGTGCGGGCCGGCCCACTGCGCCCAGCGTATTCGCCGGCGATGACGCGCAGATGTCCGGCGCCGCCCGGCAGGTCGACCACCGGAATGTCGGTCTTCGCCAGATGCTGGTAGCCGGGCGCTGCACGCTTGTCGCGCGCCGGCAGGTTCACCCACAGCTGCACCATTTCCAGCGGGCCGCCGCGGCGGGTGAAGTCCGGCGAATGGAATTCCTCGTGGATGATGCCCGCACCGGCGGTCATCCACTGCACGTCGCCCGGGCCGATGACGCCGCCGGCGCCGGTCGAGTCCTGGTGGGCGACTTCCCCGTCATAGACGATGGTGACCGTTTCGAAGCCACGGTGCGGGTGGCGGCCGACGCCGCGCGGCGTGTCCGACGGCTCGAAGTTCGCCGGGCCGGCATAGTCCAGCAGCAGGAAGGGGCTGACGTGGCGGCCCATCGAATCGTAGGAAAACAGCGAACGCACCGGAAAGCCGTCGCCAACCCAGTGCTGGCGAGGGGCGCTGTACAGACCTGCAATCTTTTTCATGGCGTTTCTCCTGTTCGTTCGCACCGTTCCGTCTGAACCGTGCTGCGTTGGGGTGAATACTAGATTCGCGACAATCGACGCACTAGACGGCAAAATCGCTATTCAGTGTTCTATTGATGGAACGATGGGGGCGGTGTGGCAACTGAGATGCAGGACCTGAACGACCTCTACTTCTTTGCCCGCGTGGTCGAGCACGGCGGCTTCGCGCCTGCCGCGCGCGCGCTGGACATGCACAAGTCCAAGCTCAGCCGGCGCATCGCGCTGCTGGAAGAGAATCTGGGCGTGCGGCTGATCCAGCGCTCGACTCGCCGTTTCGCGGTGACCGAGATCGGCCAGGCTTATTACGGCCACTGCGTCGCCATGCTGGTCGAAGCCGAGGCGGCGCAGGAGGCGGTCGAGCGCACGCGCGCCGAGCCGCAGGGCATCGTACGGCTGGCCTGTCCGACCGCGCTGCTCGAATACCAGGTGGCCGACATGCTGAGCCGCTACATGGCAGCCTGTCCGCGCGTGCAGATTCACCTGGAGAGCACCAACCGGCGCGTCGACGTGATCCGTGAAGGTTTCGACCTGGCGATCCGCGTGCGCTTTCCGCCGCTGGAGGACACCGACCTCGTGATGAAGGTGCTGGGCGACAGTCTGCAGCGCCTGGTCGCCCACCCGGACCTGATCACGCCGCTGGGCGAGGTGCGCGTGCCGGCCGATCTCGCAACACTGCCCAGCGTGGCCTGGGGGCCGGCGCAGCGCGACCACGCGTGGATGCTGGAAGGCCCGGACGGCGCCAGCGCGCAGGTGCGCCACGCGCCGCGACTGGTGACCGACGATCTGGCCGCCTTGCGCAGCGCGGCGCTGCACGGCGTCGGCGTCGCCCAGCTGCCGACCATGATGGTGCGCGACGACCTCGCCAGCGGCCGTCTGATCGACGTACTGCCGAACTGGGCGCCACGCTGCGGCATCGCCCACGTCGTGTTCCCGTCGCGCCGCGGCCTGCTGCCGGCGGTACGCGGGCTGGTCGATCATCTGGCAAGCGAGTTTGCGCAACTGCCGGCGTGATCGTCCGACGTCCGATACGGCGCGGGCGGGAACACGCAGACCGATGCACACTCTGCATAACACGGCCGGCGACCTGCGCCGGCCCGAACGAGGATGAATGGATGTTCCGTACCCTGAAAGACCTGTTCGACAGCTTCGCCGCACCGGCAGCCGATCCGGTCGCCAACGAACACCAATTGCAGCTGGCCACCGCCGTGCTGCTGGTCGAAGTGATGCGCGCCGACCCGGACATTGGCGACGACGAGCGCGCCGCCGCGATGCGGGCGCTGCGCGACAAGTTCGCGTTGGCCGACGACGAGATCGAACGGCTGATCGAACTGGCCACCACCGCGGCGGCCGAGGCCTACGACTACCAGCGCTTCACCGGTCAGCTGAACCGCGCCTTCGACGCCGCACGCAAGCTGCGTGTGATCGAGCTGATGTGGCAGGTGGCCTATGCCGACGGCCACCTGCACGCGCACGAGGCGCACGTGATGAAGAAGGTGGCCGACCTGCTCTACATTCCGCACGCCGACTACATCACCGCCAAGCTGGCGGCGCGCGACGGCGTCGGTGCGCGCTGACGTCGCACTGCAGGCGCACCGGCAGCGGCCACGTTGCGTGGGGGAGCAGCGGCCCGCACAATCGCCGCTGATTCCAAGGTAATGCCCATGTCCCACGCGCATCCCACGCTGCCTGCCCAGACCATCGCCTGCCACGAGTGCGATCTGCTGCAGACCGAGCCCGAACTGGCGCCCGGGCAGACGGCGCGCTGCGTGCGCTGCGGTGCCTTCCTCGCGCGCAATCCGCCGGACAGCCTGGACCGCACGCTGGCGCTGACCCTGACCGCCGCCATCCTGTACGTGATCGCCAACGTCTATCCGCTGGTCGGCCTCGAACTGCAGGGCCGGCGCGTCGAGGTGACACTGATCGGCGCGGTGCAGGTGCTGTGGCAGGACGGCATGACGCCGGTCGCCGCGCTGGTGTTCGGTACCGCGCTGCTGTTCCCGCTGCTCGAACTGCTGATGATCCTGATGGTGCTGCTGCCGCTGCGTCTGGGCCGCGTGTCGCCGCGGCTGGCGCCCTTCTTCCGGCTGGTGCGTTCGGTGCAGCCCTGGGGCATGGTCGAGGTGTTCCTGCTCGGCATGCTGGTGTCGCTGGTGAAGCTGTCGCACATGGCGACCGTGCTGCTCGGCACCGCCTTCTGGGCGATGGCGACGCTGATCGTCGCGCTGACGCTGGCCGGGCGCGCCTTCGACACGCGGCTGCTGTGGCAGGTGCCGCCCGAGGGCGCCAACGCATGAAGCGCCACCTGACCGCACGCGAAGCCGGGCTGATGAGCTGCCATGTGTGCGGCCAGCTTGCGCACATTCCGGCCGATCGCGCGGCACTGCTGCGCTGCCCGCGCTGCCGGGCGCCGATGCACCTGCGCAAGCCGGCCAGCGTATCGACCACCTGGGCACTCATCATCGCCGCCGCCGTGCTGTTCGTGCCGGCCAACCTGCTGCCGATGATGACCACCTCGTCGCTGCTCGGTCGACAGCAGGATACGATCATGAGCGGCGTCGTGTTCCTGTGGCAGAGCGGTTCGTGGCCGCTGGCGGCGGTGGTGTTCTTCGCCAGCATCATGGTGCCGCTGCTGAAGATCATCGCGCTCGCCTGGCTCACCGTGACGGTGCAGCGCCGTTCGCGCCGCAGCGTCATGCAGCGCACGCGGCTCTACCGCATCGTCGAATTCGTCGGCCGCTGGTCCATGCTCGACATCTACGTCATCACCATACTGGTGGCGCTGGTCAATTTCCGCGGCCTGGCCACCATCGAGGCCGGGCCGGCGGCGATCGCCTTCGGCGCCGTCGTCGTGCTGACGATGTTCGCAGCGATGAGCTTCGACCCGCGCCTGATCTGGGACCCCCTTACCGAATCCGGGAAACCTGCCACCCATGTCTGACCCGACTCCGCCCGCGCTGCCCACCGCAGTGGTCGACCCGCCGCGCCGCTTCCGCATCCCGCTGGTATGGGTCATCCCCATTGTTGCCGCGCTGATCGGGCTCTTCCTTGCCGGCCGCACCTGGTACGAGCAGGGGCCGGTGGTGACGCTGCAGTTCCGCACCGGCGCCGGCCTCGAGCCGGGCAAGACGCGCATCAAGTACAAGGACGTCGACGTCGGGCAGATCAGCACCGTGCGGCTGGCCAAGGACGGCAGTCATGTCGTCGCCACCGCGCAGATGGCGCGCGAGGCCGCGCCGCTGCTGGTCGAGGACACCCGCTTCTGGGTGGTCAGCGCCAAGGTGTCGGGCAGCGCGGTGTCGGGGCTCGATACGCTGCTGTCAGGCACCTATGTCGGCATGGACGCCGGCAAGTCGAGCGAGGCGCGCCGCGACTTCGTCGGTCTGGAGGACGCACCCGTGGTGTCGCTCGGCGTGCCCGGCCGCAGCTTCGCGCTGCACGCCGACACGCTGGGTTCGATCGACGTCGGTACGCCGGTCTATTTCCGGCGTATCCAGGCCGGGCAGGTCACCGCCTTCAAGCTTGACGACGCCGGCCAGCACCTCGATATCCAGGTGTTCATCAAGGCGCCCTACGACCGCTTCGTCACGATAGACACGCGCTTCTGGAACGCCAGCGGCATCGACCTCAAGTTAGGTGCCGAAGGTCTGCAGCTCAACACCGAATCGGCGACCGCGATACTGGCTGGCGGCCTCGCTTTCGAAACGCCGCCCGGCGGCGACACCGAGGCAGCGCCCGCGGGCCAGGACTTCCGTCTGTTCCCGACCCGCGCCGAGGCGCTCAAGCAGCCCAGTTCGAACGCGCAGATCTGGCAGCTGCGCTTCACCGAAACCTTGCGTGGCCTGTCGGTCGGCGCGCCGGTCGACTTCCGCGGCATCCAGATCGGCGAGGTGATCTCGATTTCGCCCGACGTCGATGTCGACGCCGCCGACGTCGGCCTGCAGGTCGACATCGCGGTGTTCCCGGAGCGCATGCAGTCGCGCAGGGACGCGACGCA
Organism: Methyloversatilis discipulorum; assembly: GCF_000527135.1. NCBI lineage: Bacteria > Pseudomonadati > Pseudomonadota > Betaproteobacteria > Nitrosomonadales > Sterolibacteriaceae > Methyloversatilis > Methyloversatilis discipulorum. Next base: position 2,708,413 of record NZ_AZUP01000001.1, on the reverse strand, counting down.
GGACATGAGCGAAGCCGATTTCCGCGCCTTCGTCGACCGCCTGATCAAGCGTGGCCTGCGCGCCCAGTTGCGCAACGGCAATCTGGTTACCGGTCAGCTTTACGTGGCGATGGACTTCTTCCCCAACGCCGGCACGGCGAAGATCGACTGGGCCGGGCAGCCGCCACAGCTGCCAACGCAGCGCGGCAGCCTGGACGAGCTGCAGGCGACGCTGAGCCGCATCGCTGCCAAGCTTGATCGCCTGCCGCTGGACGACATCGCCGCCGAAACGCGCCGTGCCATCGCCGGCCTGGCCAGCGCGGTCGAGCGCACCGAGGCGCTGATGCAGCGACTGGACGGACTGGCATCGAACGAAGTGCGCGCCGCCGTCGCCGAAACGCAGCAGACCATGGCCGAGGCGCGCGCCGCCGTCGCCGACGGCCGCCGCCTGCTGGCCAGCGACGCGCCGCTGCAACAGGACCTGCGCGACAGCCTGCAGGAACTGTCGCGCGCCGCACAGTCGCTGCGCCACCTCACCGACATGCTGGAACGCAATCCGGAAGCGCTGCTGCGCGGCAAGCCCGAGGAGAAACCGTGAGCCGTCTTCGTCTGATTCCGGTCGCCATCGTCGCACTGCTGCTTGGTGGCTGCGGCAGTTCGCCCACCGTGCGTCACTACACGCTGACCACCGGACAAGCGCCGGTCGCAGCCGGTGCGCCTTCACCGACTGTCGTCGTCGGCCCGGTCAGTCTGCCGGAAGCGGTGGACCGCCTGCAGATCGTGCAGCGAGTCGCCGGTTCGCGCGCCGAGCCGGCACAGGGTCACCGCTGGGCCGGCTCGCTGAAAGCCGAACTGGCGCGCCGGATCGCTGCGTCGATCGCGCGTGAACGCGGTCTGGCGCGCGTCGTGGCTGCCCCGCAGAACAGCGTCACCCGGCCCGATCTGGCGGTGCCGATCGATGTGCTGCGCCTCGATGCCGACGGCTTCTCGTCGGTCACACTGGAAGCCGTGTGGGCCGTCCGTCGCGACGGCGCCGATATCGGCAGCGGCCGCTTCAGCCGCAGCGAGCCGGTCAGCGCGCCGACCTACGAAGCGCTGGTCGAGGCGCACGGCCGACTGGCCGATGCGCTGGCGGCGGAGATTGCAGCCGCGATTCGCTGAGTGCCTGCATGACTGGCGAGCCGAGCAGGGCTCCGCCGGCTTCGATTCATGCCGCCGTCGGGGTTAGAAGACCCCTCCCACAAAACCCCGGTCCAGGCTCCGGCCGTGGCTTGGGCGCACCACCGCTGTGGGAGCGGTCTTCTGACCGCGACGGGGCCGCTGCAGTCCGCAGGCGTCGATTCATGCTGCTGTCGGGGTCAGAAGACCCCTCCCACAGATCCCGGGCCCGGGCTCCAGTCGCCGGTCACGCGCCTCCTCCTGTGAGAGCGACCCTTGCCGCGACGCCGGGAGCCGCGCCCTACACGTGCCAACGCCTGCACACCGCCGTTGTCGGCCCGCCGCTGACGGCGATTGCTGCGACGTGGCCCGGCGGTGCCGGCAGGTCGCGGCAGTGCAGCGAAGGTAAGGAAGTGCCGGCCGGAGCGGCGACGTCGTCGTGTGCGGCCATGTGCACGCTGAACTGCTGCAGCGGGCCGTCGAGGCCGCAGCCCCAGGCTTTCAGGCAGGCTTCCTTGCGCGTCCACAGCGTGTAGAAAAGATCGGTGCGTGCGGCTGTCGGACAGGCGTCGAGTGCCGCCCTTTCGTCGGCCGAGTAGACCTGCTCCGCCACCGCGCGCAGGTCGTCGTGCGCGATCACGGCTTCGATGTCGACGCCGAGTTCGCGGTCACGGGCGATGCCGATCAGCACCGCCCGGCCGGCGTGCGCGAGATTGAAGCGCAGGTCGCAGGCGTGGCCGGGCGCGAGTCGTGGCTTGCCGTGCGCGTCGTGGTCGATCTGCACGCTGCGCGCGGCGATGCCCAGGCTGCGTGCCAGCACGTCGCGCAGCGCTGCGTGTGCGAGTGCGAACAGTGCGCGATCCTCCGCGCGCTGCAGGCGGACGAGGCGGGCGCGCTCGCTCTCGTCCAGCCAGCTGGCGAGGGTGTCGGTCGGCGGTGCGTCGTCTACCCGCGCCAGCCACAGGTGGACTTCTCCGGCCGCCAGTGCGGGTGCGCTCTCAGTCGCCGGCGGCATCGAGTTCATCCAGTCTTCGCTGCAGCATCTGTGCGATTTCGTGCACGCGCGGCGGCTTCACCATCAGACCGTGGCTGCCTTCCACCGGGTGCTGTACCAGCGGCCCGGCGACGCGGCTCGACCAGCCGAGACAGGGTGCGCTCGCCTCCAGCCGCGACGCGTCGGCGACGTACAGGTCGACGCGGCCCGGATAGGTGGTCGGCCGGTAGCTCCAGTGCGCCCACCAGTGTGCCGACGCCGCGTCGGGAAAGCGGCGCGGCGACAGACCGGTGAGCGAACAGACCAGGTGCTGCAGGCGTCGCCGGTCGGTGTAGGGACGCAGCGGCGCCATGAGGCGATCGATCAGACTCCCGTCCGGCGCGCGCAGGTAGGTGCCCGGCGCCCAGGTGTCGAGCAGGCCGAGGAAGTCGACCTGCTCGCCGGCGGCGCGCAGTTGCTGCGCCATTTCGTAGGCGACGGTTCCGCCGCTGGAGAAGCCGAGCAGGCGGTATGGACCCGCCGGCTGCGCGCAGCGCATCGCACTGACGCAGTCGGCGGCGATGTCGGCGATACGGCTGCGCGCCGGCTCGGCGCCGCCGACACCGACCGCGTTCAGTCCCATTACCGGTTGTCCGTCCGGCAGTGCCTTCGCCAGTTCGTAGTAGTGGAACAGATTGCCGCCTATCGTATGCACGCAGAACAGCGGACGGCGTGCGCTGCCAGGCCGGATCGGCACCAGCAGCGGCCAGCGCAGCGGTGTGCCGGCGCCGCGCAGCAGGCCGGCGACGTCGCGGATGGTGTTGCCGCGGAACCAGAACGTATCCAGCGGCAGGCGTACGCCGAAGGTGCGTTCGATCGCGTCCACCAGGCGCACCGCCAGCAGCGAATGGCCGCCGATGGCGAAGAAGTCGTCGTCTGTCGACAGCCCGTCGCGGCCGAACAGCGATTCCCAGATCGCCAGCAGGTGGCGTTCGGCCGCGTCGGTGGGCGCCCGCTTTGTGCGTGGCGCAGTGACCGCGTCGGGCGCGGGCAGCGCGGCGCGATCGAGCTTGCCGTTGGCGGTTACCGGCATGCGTTCGAGCGCGATCACGGCGGACGGCAGCATGAATTCCGGCAGCGTCTGCGCGAGCTGTACGCGCAGCGCAGCGCCGTCCAAGCGCTCTCCGCTCGCCCAGGCGAACAGGCGGCGCTCGCCGTCGGCTGCGGTGCGCAACATGACGGCGGCCTGATTCACGCCGGGCAGGGCGGCGAGCGCGGCTTCGATCTCGCCCGGTTCGATGCGGAAACCGCGCAGCTTGATCTGCTGGTCGGTGCGGCCGACAAAGGCGATGCTGCCATCGTGGCGCCAGCGCACGCGGTCGCCAGTGCGGTACAGGCGTGCGTCCGGGCAATCCGCGAAGGCGGGCGCGACGAAGCGCTCGGCGCTCAGCGTGGGCGCGCCGATGTAGCCGCGGGCGAGACCGGCGCCGCCGATATACAGCTCGCCTTCTAGGCCGTCCGGTACAGGCTGGCCCCGCGCGTCGAGGATGTAGACCGTGGTGTTGGCGATCGGCCGGCCGATCGGAATGGTGGCCCAGTCTTCCGGCAGCGGGTTCGGAATGCGCTGGCAGCAGGTGAAGGTGGTGCTTTCGGTCGGCCCGTAGCCGTTGATCAGCGCGACGCCCGGCAGGGCGGCCAGCGCGCGTTTCACGTGCGGCAGCGACAGCGCCTCGCCGCCGGTCAGCAGCTGGCGCAATCCGCGCAGCGCCGTCGGCCGTTCGTCGATCACCGCGTTGAACAGCGCCGCGGTAAGCCACAGCGTGCTGACGCCGTGCCGTTCGATCGTCGCTTCGAGACCGGCGGCCGTCGCCGCTGCCTCCGGATGGATGACGCAGCGCGCGCCATGCAGCAGCGCGCCCCACAGTTCGAAGGTCGATGCATCGAAGGCCATCGGCGCCAGCAGCAGGAAGGTTTCGTCCGGGCCGAAGTGCGCGTAGTCGCAACCGAACACGAGCCGCGCGACGCTGCGCTGTTCGACCATGACGCCCTTGGGCTGGCCCGTCGAACCGGAGGTGTAGATGACGTAGGCCAGGCTGCGACTGTTGCCCAGCGGCGGCGGATCGGAGGCCGGTTCGGCCTGCAATGTCGCGTCGTCGGCGTGCAGCACCTGCACCGCCAGGCCATTGAGGGGCACGCCGCCCTCGCGCCCGGCGACCACCCAGGCGGACTGTGTGTCGCCCAGCAGTCGGGCGATGCGCGCCGCGGGCCAGGCCGGGTCCAGCGGCACGTAGGCGCCGCCCGCCTTGACGATGGCCAGCGCGCCGACCACCAGATCGATGCTGCGCGCCATGCACAGACCGACGCAACAGTCCGGCCCGACGCCGAGCGCGCGCAGCCGGTGGGCGAGCCGGTTGGCGCGCGCGTTCAGTTCGCCGTAGCTCAGCACCTGTTCGCCACTGATCAGCGCCGGCGCGTCTGGCGCCAGCCTGACGCGGGCTTCGAACAGCGACGCCAGCGTGGCCTCCGCCGGGTAGTCGGTGGCGGTGTCGTTACGGTCGACCATCAGGCTCTGGCGTTCGGCCGGCGTCAGCAGTGGCAGGCGGCCGACGGCGCTGCATTCGTCGGCCACCATGGCGGTGAGCAGCTGGCGGTAATGACCGGCCATGCGCTCCAGCGTGCCGCGATCGAACAGCGCCGTCGCGTAGGCGAATTGCGCGGCGAGACCGTCAGCGGTTTCTGTCAGATCCAGCGTCAGGTCGAACTTCGCCACCGGCCGTGCCGCCGGCAGCGTATGGGTCGAGGCGCCGGCCAGCGTCAGCGTTTCGGCCGGCGCGTTCTGCAGCACGAACATGACCTGGAACAGTGGATTGCGGCCGCCTTCGCGCTGCGGTCGCAGCGCCTCGACCAGACGGTCGAAGGGCAGTTCGGCGTGCTCGAAGGCGCCGAGCGAGGTCGCCCTGACCTGCTCCAGCAGTGCGCGCACATCGGCGTCGACATCGATGCGGGTACGCAGCACCAGCGTGTCGGTGAAGAAGCCGATCAGGTGGTCGAGTTCGGGCTGGGCGCGGCCGGCGACCGGCGTGCCGACGGCGATGTCGTCCTGTCCGCTCCAGCGTGCGAGCAGCAGCTGGAAGGCGGCCAGCAGCACCATGTAGAGCGTGCAGCCGGTGCGCCGCGCGAGCGCCCGCAGGGCGGCAGTGAGTGATGCGTCGAGTGCGAAGTCGACGCTGCCGCCACGGTGATCCGCGTGCTTCGGCCGCGGCCGGTCGGTCGGCAGTTCGAGCGTGCCGAGGCCGTCCAGCTGCTGGCGCCAGTAGCCGAGCAGGCGCTCGCCGGCCGGGCCGTCCAGCAGCGCGCGTTGCCAGCGTGCGTAGTCGCTGTACTGCAGCGGCAGCGCAGGCAGCGTGGCGTGACCGCCGTGGCGCGCCGCGGCATACAGCGCACCCAGTTCGCGGTTCAGCACGGCCTGCGACCAGCCGTCGGAAATGATGTGATGGATGACTGTCTGCAGTACCTCGGCGCCCTCGCCGTCCCGCCACAGCGCTACGCGCAGCAGCGGCGGCTGCGCCAGGTTGAAGGGGCGTTCGGCGTGCGCGTCGGCGTCTGCCGCGGCGATCCGCTCGACGACGCAGCGCGCGTCGGCTTCGATGTGCAGATGCAGTCGGCCCTCGCGTTCGACGAAACCGGTGCGCAGCGCCGATTGTCGGGCAAGCAGCGCGTCGAGCGCCCGCTGCAGCGCATCGACGTCGAGTTCGCCGGCGATGCGCCAGCGGTTGACGATGTGATAAAGCCCGCCGCGTGTGCCCATCCGCTCGATGAACCACAGGCCCGCCTGCGCATGTGCGCAGGCTGTTTCGAGCCCGCTGGTCGGCGGCTGCACGATCATCTGTGCGGGCGAGGCGTCGGCGCGCAGCGCTTCGAGACGGGCGGCCATCGCCGCCACGGTGGGTGCTTCGAATAGCGCGCGCAGCGGCAGCGGCCGGTCGAGCAGCTTGCGCAGCCGGCTGACCAGACGCGTCGCCAGCAGCGAGTGGCCGCCGAGTGCGAAGAAGTCGTCGTCGATACCCACGCTGCGCCGGCCCAGCACGTCTGCCCACAGCTCGACCAGCGTCTGCTGCAGCGGTGTGCGCGCGACGGCGTGAATGCCCGCTGTGGCGTGGTCTTCGGGTGGCGGCAGCGCATCGCGATCGATCTTGCCGTTGGCGGTCAGCGGCAGCTGTTCGAGTACGACGATGGCGCTCGGCAGCATGCTGGCGGGCAGCACGCGCGCGAGTGCTGCGCGCAGTGCGGCGGCATCCAGATCGCGGCCGCCGGCCCAGGCGACCAGGCGCTGCCCTTTGTCGAGCGCCATGACCGCGGCCTGACGCACGCCGGGCAGGGCCGCCAGCGCGGCCTCGATCTCGCCTGGTTCGATGCGCACGCCATTCAGCTTGATCTGGTGATCGGCACGCCCGGTGAACAGCAGCGCGCCGTCGGCGCGCCGGCGCACACGGTCGCCGGTGCGGTACAGGCGCGCACCGGGCGTCGGGTCGAAAGGGTGCGGCAGGAAGCGTTCGGCCGTCAGTTCGGGGCGGCCGATGTAGCCGCGGGCCAGGCCGGCACCGCCGATGTAGAGCTCGCCTTCGACACCGACTGGCAGCGGACGCATGCGCGCATCGAGCACCCAGACGCTCGCGTTGGCGATCGGGTGGCCGATCGGCGGTGGTCCGTCGCCGTCGCCGTCGGTGCAGGTCCAGAAGGTGGCGTCGATGGCCGCCTCGGTCGGGCCGTACATATTGTGAAGTGCGGCACCGCATCGCGCGCGGAAGGTGCGCGCCAGCGTGGCGTCCATCGCCTCGCCGCCGCAAAAAACGTGGCGCAGCGCGCGGCATTCCGGCATCGCCGGTTCGTCGAGCAGCAGGCGCAGCAGCGCCGGTGTGAAATCCCACAGCGTCACCCGCTCATGCCGGCTCAGCTCGACCAGTGCGGCGGTATCGCTGCGCAGCGCGTCGCCGGCCAGCACGCAGCGGCCGCCGGCGATCAGACAGGCGAACAGCTGGCCGACGGACACGTCGAAGCCGATCGAGGCATGCGCCAGCATGGCGTCGTCGGCGCCGATGCCGAAGTGCCCGACCAGCCAGCGCATGCGGTTGCCGATCGCCGTGTGACCGACCATGACGCCTTTGGGCGTGCCGGTCGAGCCGGAGGTGTAGAGCACATAGGCCAGGGTGTCGGCCGTGCCGTCGTGCTCAGGGGCGTGCTCAGGGGCGTGCTCAGGGTCGTGCATGGGCTCGTCGAGCAGCCAGTCTTCGTCCTCGAGCTGGAGCGTGGTGACGCCCGGGGCTTCCGACAATGCCGCGGTGCGCGTGGTGAGCAGCACCGTCGCCCCGGCGTCGGCCAGCATCCACAGCGTGCGCGCCGGTGGGTTGCGCGTGTCCAGTGGCAGGTAGGCGCCGCCCGCCTTCAATACGCCGAGCACCGCGGCCACCAGGTCGCACGACAGTTCGAAGTGCACGCCGACCGGCGTGTCGGCGCCGACGCCGCGCCGGCGCAAGGCGTGCGCGATGCGGTTGGCGCGCGCATTCAGTTCGCCGTAACGCAGCGTGCGTCCCGCGTGCACCAGCGCCACCGCGTCCGGTGTGCGCGCGGCCTGTGCTTCGAACAGCGCGTGCAGCGTCGCCGTGTCGTTCGCTTTCACTGTGGTCCGGCCGTCCAGCCAGCGAGCCATCGCCTGCACGCTCGGTGCGTCGAGCAAGGCGCCGAGCGGCACGTCGATGCCAAAGCGGGCGCGCAGCCTCGCCGCCAGTCGCGCGGCGAGCAGCGAGTGGCCGCCCAGGTCGAAGAAGCTGTCGCGCGTGCCGACTGCGGGCAGGCTCAGTACCTCGGCCCACAGCGCCGCCAGTTCGGCCTCCAGCGGCGTGCGCGGCGCGTCGTCACCGATCGCGGCGGAGTCGGGCGCAGGCAATGCGTTACGGTCGAGCTTGCCGTGCGGTGTCAGCGGCAGCGCGTCGAGCACGACAATGGACGCCGGCACCAGATGCGCCGGCAGCGAGCGCTGCAGCCGCTGACGCAGCGCGGCGGCGTCCGGTCGCTGCGCACCGCGGGTGACGTAGGCGACCAGACGTTCCTCGCGCGCGACGACGACCGCCTGATCGACCGACGCGTCGGCGCACAGCGCCGCTTCGATCTCGCCCGGCTCGATGCGGAAGCCGCGCAGCTTGATCTGGTGATCGACGCGGCCGACGAACACCAGTGCGCCGTCGGCGCGCCGGATGACGCTGTCGCCGGTGCGGTAGAGGCGGGCACCGTCGCGCGGGTCGAAGGGATCGGTGACGAAGCGTTCGGCGGTCAGCGCCGGCTTGCTCAGGTAGGCGCGCGCGAGGCCGATGCCGCCCAGATACAGTTCGCCGGCGACACCTGCCGGCACGGGCTGCATCGCTTCGTCCAGCACGTAAGCCAGCATGTTGCTGATCGGCCGGCCGATCGGCACCTGCGCGCCGGGCGCGGCATCACAGGTCCACCAGGTGGCGTCGATGGCCGCCTCGGTCGGGCCGTACAGATTGTGCAGACGCGCCGTGCTGCGCGCGAAGAAGGCGGCGACCACCGGCGCTTCCAGCGCTTCGCCGCCGCAGAACATCTGCCGCAGCGCCGTACAGGCGGCGAAGCCGGGCTCGGCCAGCAGCGCGCGCAGCAGCGAGGGCACCACCTGCATGACGGTGATGCGCTGCGCCTGCATCTGCCGCACCAGGGCCGCCGGATCGCGTTGGCTGCCCGGCTCGGCCAGCACCATGCAGGCGCCGCAGAACAGCGGCGCGAGCAGTTCCCACACCGAGGCGTCGGCCGAAATGCCGGTCTTCTGCAGCACGCGGTCGGACGCGTCGAAGCCGAAGGTGGCGAGCATCCAGTGCATGTGATTGCAGATGGCCACGTGCTCGATCATCACGCCCTTGGGCTGGCCGGTCGAACCCGAGGTGTAGATGACGTAGGCGAGGTCGCGCGGCCCGGCCAGCGGCACCGGGTCGTGCACCGGCATGTCGGTGCAGTCGTCGCTGTCGAGGCAGATCACCGTGGCAGCGCGTGCGGCGAAGCGCGCACCCAGCGCGCGCTGGGTCAGCAGCACCGCCGCAGCGGCGTCGTCCAGCATGTAGTCGATGCGCGCGTCCGGGTAGTCAGGATCGATCGGCAGATAGGCGCCGCCCGCCTTCTGGATGGCGACCAGCGCGATCACCAGTTCGAAGCTGCGCGTCATGCAGACCGCGACGCAGCGGTCCGGCCCGATGCCGAGCGTGCGCAGCCGGTGGGCGAGGCGGTTGGCACGCGCATTCAGTTCGGCGTAGCCGAGCACCGCGTCGCCACACGCCAGCGCAATGGCGTCAGGTGTGCGCGCGACCTGCTGCGCGAACATCGACGCCAGCGTGACGTGCGCCGGGTCGTCGACGGCACTGACTTCGCCGTCGGCGTACATCGGCAGTCGGCCCGCCGGCAGGCCGTCGTCCGTCGTCATGCTTTCGAGCAGGCGACGGTAGTGGTCCGCCATGCGTGCCGCGGTGGTGGCGTCGAACAGCGCGCAGGCGTACTCGATCTGCGCGTCGATGCCGTCGTCGCGCTCGCTCAGTTCCAGTGTCAGGTCGAACTTGGCGATGTCGCTGCGCAATGCCTGCGGCTGCACGTCGACCCCCGGCAGTCGCAGATCGGCCCGCGGCGCGTTGCGCAGCGCGAACATGACCTGGAACAGCGGGTTGCGACCCGGGTCGCGCGGCGGCTTCAGTTCTTCGACCAGCTTCTCGAACGGCATCGCAGCATGGTCGAAGGCGCCGAGCGCGGTCGTGCGCACGCGGTCGAGCAGATCGGCGACGCCGGCCTGCAGGTCGAGCCGGCTGCGCAGCACCAGCGTGTTGGCGAAGAAACCGATCAGGTGGTCGAGCTCGGGCTGACCGCGGCCGGCCACCGGCGTGCCGACGACGACGTCGTCCTGACCACTCCAGCGCGCCAGCAGCAGCTTGAAGGCGGCCAGCAGCACCATGTAGAGCGAGCAGCCGTGGCGGAGGGCGAGCGTGCGCACCTTGCCGGTGAGTGCGGCGTCGAGACGGAAGTCCAGCGTGGCGCCGCGGTAGTCCGGCTGTGCCGGGCGCGGTCGGTCGGTCGACAGTGCAAGCTGAGGCAGTGCGGCCAGCGCGTCGCGCCAGTAGCCGAGCAGCGCGTCGTAGGCGCTGCCGTGCAGACGCGCGCGCTGCCAGTGCGCGAAATCGGCGTACTGCAGCGGCAGCGGTGGCAACGCAGCGTCACCTCCGCGCAGTGCGGCGGCGTACAGCGCACCCAGTTCGCGTTGCAGCACGCTCTGCGACCAGCCGTCGGACACGATGTGATGGGTCACCAGCTGCAGCAGGGTCGCGCCGTCGTCGGCGCGCCACAGCGCGGCGCGCAGCAGCGGCGGCTGTTCGAGATCGAAGGGGCGCTGTGCGTGCGCGTCGGCCTCGGCGGCGGCGATCCGTTCGAGCGGACAGTGCGCGTGTGCGGCGATGCGCTGCACCGGTTCGCCGTCGATGGCCGGGAAGCCGGTGCGCAGCGATTCATGCCGCGCCACCAGCGCGTCGAGCGCCTGCTGCAGCACCGCCTCGTCGAGTGCGCCGTCGAGTCGCCAGCGACTCACCACGTGGTAGAGCGCGCTCGACCCTTCCCACTGTTCGAGGAACCAGGCGCGCGCCTGTTCGCAGGAACAGGGTTCGCCATCGGCTGCGCGCGGATAAGCACGCAGCTGCGATGGCGCCGCCGAGGCCGCCTGCATGCGCGCACGCAAGGCTTCGAAGCGCGCGCTGTCCAGCCGCCCGACCCGCGCGAGCGGCCCGCCGGTCAGGGCGTCCTGTCTGCCGAAATCACCCACGACGCATCCTCATGCGCTCCCCCTCCCGATCAGCTTGCCAGCGGATCGACCTGTAGTTGTATGAATGCCGGTCCGGCACTGTCCAGCGCCCGCGCGAGTGCCGCCGGCAGCGTCGCCGGACCGTCCGCCTGCTCGATGCGCACGCCGAGCTGCTGTGCCATCAGGTCGTAGCGCAGACCTTCGCGGTAGGCCAGCAGCCGTTCGCCGTGGCCGGCCGGAAAGGCCTTGCGCTGACGACGCTCGCCCGACGGACCGTCGTTGTTCATCAGGATGACGACGAGGCGCAGACCGTGCCGCACCGCGGTTTCGAGTTCGAAGAAATTGAGCCCCAGTGCCATGTCGCCGGTGACCAGCACGACCGGCCGGCCATTGCCCGCACGCGCGGCGGCGATGGCGAACGGCAGGCCGCTGCCCATGCAGCCGCTGGTGCCCGGCGTCAGTCGCGACAGCGGTTGGCGGGCGACGATGTGTTTCTGCGCCGCCAGCAAGGTCACGTTGCCGTCGAGCACGGTGATCACGTCGACGGGCAGCGCCGCGGCGAGCGCGGCGGCGACCTCGTCCGGTGTCGGCCGGTCGGTGGCCGCGGCCGGCGGTGCTGCGACGAAGCCGCGGGTGCTTTCCGGCGCTGGTGCAGCAAGGGGCCGGCGCTGCCGGATCCGGTCGAGCAGGGCCGGCAGCAGCGTACCGGCTCGACCGTGCAACGTCAGCGCGCGCTGCGGGCCTTCGGCGAAAGCCGCCGCGTTGCAGTCGATCTGCACGATGGGGGTGCCGGGCTGGATCTCGGCGCCGTAGCGGAAAGTCCAGTTCAGTCGGGCGCCGACCAGCAGCACGCAGTCGGCGGCGGCCAGCGCGCGACCCTGATCGGCGGTGCGCGACAGCGGGTGATCGTCCGGCAGCAGGCCGCGGCCCATCGGCGAGGCGACGAAGGGCAGTTGCAGATGATCGACCAGCGCGCGCAGCGGGCGGTAGGCGTCGTCCCAGCGCACGCCTTTGCCGAACACCAGCAATGGTGCGCGCGCGGCGAGCAGCAGATCGGCGGCGCGATCGAGGGCAGCGGTGTCCAGCGGCATATCGGCGGGTAGTGCGCCGATGTCGACAGGCGCCGGGACGGCGAAGCCGCTCAGGCTGTCCTCCGGCAGGTCGACATGGACGGCGCCCGGTCGTCCGTCGCAGGCGACGCGGGCGGCGGCGGCGAGCGTGCGACCGATGTCGGCGGTAGTGCGCGCGCACAGACAGTCCTTGGCCAGCGGACGCATCGCGTGCATGCCGTCCAGTTCGGTGAAGGCGCCCATGCCGGCGGCGGCCTGTTCGACCGCTCCGGCGAGCAGCAGCACCGGCCAGCCATTGTCCTGCGCCACCTGCACGCCGGTCATCGCATTGGTCACCGCGACGCCGCTCGACACCATGGCCGCTGCGGCGAGGCGACCGGCGAGGTAGTTGTGGGCGGCGGCCATCATCACCGTCGCCTGCTGGTGACGGGCGACGGTGATGGTCAGGCCGGCACGGGTGCAGGCGCCTATCGTCTCGTCGATCGGCAGGCCGGGCATTGCGTACAGATGGGTGATGCCGAGTGCGGCCAGCGCCTGTGCGACCGCGTCGTGACCGCGCACGCGGCGCGCCCGCAGCGCGTCGCGCACGGCGTCGCGATGTGCCGGCGCGAGCGCGGCCAGGCGGCCGAGTACCGCGGCGGTCCGGCGATTCCGGTCAGACGGGGCGCGCATCCTGTTCGTCGCTGGCTGCGGGCAGTGGCGCCAGTTCATCGAGGATGCGTTCGATCTCGGCAATCACGGACGGGTCTAGTGTCTGCCGCACCGCGTCGGCGAGTGTCGCCACCGTCGGATGGCGGAACAGCAGCGCGGTCGGCAGTTCGACCGGCAGCACCGACACGATGCGGGCGGTCACCCGCGTGGCCTTCAGCGAATCGCCGCCGAGCGCGAAGAAGTTGTCGTGCACGCCGATTTCGCCGCCCAGCACCTCCTGCCAGGACTGGACGATGATGTCTTCGACCACGTCGCGTGGCGCAACGAAGTCCGGCGTGCGCAGCGCCTGCAGCTTGTCCGCCAGACCGATGCGCTGCACCTTGCCGGTCGGCCCCTTCGGAATCTCGGTCAGCAGCAGCACCTCGCTCGGCACCTTGAAGTCGGCCAGTCGGCCGAACAGGAATGCGCGCAGCGCCTCCGGCCCGATGGCGCTGCCGGGTCGCGGCACGACGGCGGCGGCGACGTCTTCGCCCAGCGTCGGGTGCGGCACGGCGAAGGCGACCGCCTGCGCGACGTCGGGGTGGGTCAGCAGCGCTTCGTCGATTTCGCGTGGCGTGATCTTCTCGCCACCGCGGTTGATCATTTCCTTCAGTCGTCCGGTGATGTGCAGATAGCCGTCGGCGTCGAGGTAGCCCTCGTCGCCGGTGCGGAACCAGCCCGCGGTGAAGGCGCTGCGGTTGGCCTCCGGATGGGCGTGGTAGGCACGCATCACGTTGGCGCCGCGGATGGCGATCTCGCCGCGCGCGCCGGCGGCCAGCGGCGCACCGGCGGCGTCGATGACGGCGATTTCCGGGCCGGCTGGCAGGCCGACCGAACCGGGCTTGCGCACGGCCGGTGGCAGCGGATTGCTGGCCATCTGGTGCGCCGCCTCGGTCATGCCGTAGGCCTCGATCACCGGACAGCCGAAGTGCGCTTCGAGTGCGGCCAGCGTGGGCGGCGCCAGCGCGGCCGACGACGAGCGCACGAAGCGCAGCGGGCGTTGCGGCCGGCGACCGTCGGCGGCAGCGAGCACGGCCTGGTGCATGGTTGGCACCGCCGAATACCAGGTGGCGCCGCAGGCATCGAGCCAGTCGAAGAAGTCGGGCAGGCGCAGTGCCGGTGCGCATACGGTGCGGCCGCCGGCGGCCAGCGGCGCCAGCAGGCCGGCGACCAGGCCGTGGATGTGGAACAGCGGCATCGCGTTCAGTGCGCAGTCGTCAGCGCCGAGTTGCAGCGCGGCGACGATGTGGGCCATCGACGCGGCGAGGTTGGCGTGGCTCAGCGGAACCTGCTTCGGACGCGAGGTGGTGCCCGAGGTGTGCAGCACCAGCGCGATGTCGTCGGCCGCCGGTGTCGGCGGCAGCGGCGCGTCGCCGGTCGCCCACAGCGCTTCGCCCGCCTCGATCACCGGCAGACCGCGCTGCGCCGCGATCTCGCGCGCCAGCGCCGGGCTGTCGCCGGTGACGACCAGCGCACGTGCCGCGAGGTCGTCGAGGTAAAAGGCCAGTTCGGCCGGCCCGTACTGCGGATTGAGTGGTGCGCAGGCGGCGACGCGCATTGTGCCCAGCACCGCCAGCGCCATGTCGATGCCATTGGGCGCGAGCACCGCCACCCGGTCGGTCGGCGTGATGGCGAGCGCGCGGAGCCGCTGCGCCAGCAGGCGGGTGCGTCGGGCGAGCTCGGCGCGCGACAGGCTCCTGCCGTCGCTGCGCATCAGCGCCGCGCGGTCACCGGCATCGGCCGCCAGTGCCTCGATCAGCACTGCGACGGACGGCGGTCCAGCTTCGGTGGGTGATTCGGGCATCGTGGCCTCTCTCCTCGGTACGGCGTCGACGGACCTTCGCGCTCGTATCGCCGTGATGGTAGGGGTGTGCAGCGAATTGCCGAGTAAATATTTGGGAACCCGGCGTGGTCACCGATGCCGCGAGCGGTCAGTCGTGAGGTATTGCGCGGATCGGCGCGCCTTCGGGTACGCTGCGCGGCTTGTCGCACCGCCGTATCCACCATGAGCGCGCCCGCTTCCTCGACCCCGTCGCCCCGTGTGCTGTCCGTCATTCCGCCGATGACGCAGCTGAACACGCCCTATCCGTCCACCGCCTATCTGACCGGTTTCCTGCGCTCGCGCGGCGTCGATGCGGTGCAGGAGGATCTGGCGCTGACGCTGGTGCTGGACCTGCTGTCGCGCGAGGGTCTGGTGGCGCTGCGCGAGGCCTGCGACGCGCTGCCGCAGAAGAAGCGCCCGCGCGCCGCCGCCAGTTTCGCGGCGCAGCATGCGCGCTACGCGGCGACCATGGCGCCGGTGCTCGCTTTCCTGCAGGGGCGCGATCCGACGCTGGCGCACCGCATCGTGTCGCGCGGCTTTCTGCCCGAAGGGCCGCGCTTCGAATCGCTGGAGGCCTACATCGACCCGGACGGCGGCGATCCGCTGGCCTGGGCCTTCGGCGCACTGGGCGTGCAAGACCGTGCGCGCCATTTCGCGACGCTCTACCTGAACGACGTCGCCGATGCGATACGCGAAGCCGTCGACCCGCGCTTCGAATTCGTCCGCTACGCCGAATCGCTGGCGCAGAGCCAGCCCAGCTTCGACCCGCTGGCGCAGGCGCTGGCCGCTCCGCCCACGCTGGTCGATCGCGCGCTCGACCGGCTGACGCACGAAGCGCTGGCGCGCCACACGCCGCGCGTGGTGCTGCTGTCGGTGCCTTTCCCTGGCGCGGTGTATGCGGCCTTCCGCATCGCGCAGACGATACGGGCGGTCGATCCGTCCATCGTCACCGTGCTGGGCGGCGGTTTCGTGAACACCGAACTGCGCGAGCTGGCCGAGCCGCGCGTGTTCGACTTCTTCGATTACGTCACGCTGGACGCCGGCGAGCGGCCACTGCTGGCGCTGCTCGACCTCCTCGCCGGCGGCCGTTCCCGACAGCGACTGGTGCGCACCTTCCTGCGTGAGGACGGTGTGGTGAAGTACGTGAACTTCGTCGAGCCGGACATTCCGTTCGACGAGGTCGGCACGCCGACCTGGGCCGGCCTGCCGCTGGACCGCTACCTGTCGCTGCTCGACATGCTCAATCCGATGCACCGGCTGTGGTCGGACGGGCGCTGGAACAAGCTCACCGTGGCGCACGGCTGTTACTGGAAGAAGTGCAGCTTCTGCGACGTGAGCCTGGACTACATTTCGCGCTACGACGCGGCGAGCGCGGCCACGCTGGTCGATCGCGTCGAAGCCATCGTCGCCGAGACCGGGCAGAGCGGCTTCCATCTGGTCGACGAGGCGGCGCCGCCGAAATCGCTGCGCGCCTTCGCCGCCGAACTGAAGCGGCGCGACGTGAGCATTTCGTGGTGGGGCAATATCCGCTTCGAAAAGTCGTTCACGCCGGAGCTGTGCCTGGAACTGGCCGACAGCGGCTGCATCGCCATTTCCGGCGGGCTGGAGGTCGCCAGCGACCGGCTGCTGCAGCTGATGAAGAAGGGCGTGTCGGTCGAGCAGGTGGCGCGTGTCACGCGCGGCTTCGCCGACGCCGGCATCCTGGTGCACGCCTATCTGATGTACGGCTTCCCGACACAGACCGTGCAGGACACGGTCGACGCACTGGAATACGTGCGTCAGCTGTTCGAGCACGGCTGCATCCAGAGCGGCTTCTTCCATCGCTTCGCCTGTACCGTGCATTCACCGGTCGGCATGAACCCGGAGGACTACGGCGTGACGCTGCTGCCTCTGCCGCCGGTCACTTTCGCGAAGAACGACGTCGGCTTCATCGACCCGGTCGGCACCGACCACGACGCGATGGGCGCGGCGCTGAACAAGGCGCTGTACAACTACATGCACGGCATCGGTCTGGACGAGGACGTGCGCGCGTGGTTCGGCGGCCGTGTGCCGAAGACCCGCGTGCCGCGCCATTTCATCGAGCGCGCGCTGGCCGGCTGACCCCGTCCGCACAGACACGCCGGCATCTGGACGCGTTACGGCGTGCTGGGTATGCTGATTCACGACTGCCGGCCACGAGCCGGTCCGTCCATCTGCGTAACCGGAGCAAAGCCGTGTCGTCCGCATCCTTCGCCACCATCCCCCTCAGTTCCCGCCTGCTGCGCACCATCCGTGACGTGGCTATCGACAACGCCCGCCAGCTGCTGCACGAAGCGCCGCTGCTGCTGCGTCACCATCACCACGCGCGTGCCGCGCTGCTGGCCCGGGTGGCCATCGAGGAAGTGGGGCGCGCGGTACAGGCTTTCGACGCGTTGGGCCGCAACGTGACCGACGAGGCGGTGGCGATGCGGGTGAAGCTCAACTTCGAGGACTACTCGAAACGCCTCAATGCCGCGGTGTTTCCGCTGCTGCTCGAAGAGCCGCAGCGGCGCGACGAGGTGATGGCGCAGATCGACGACCTGATCGAAGCCGGCCAGAACCCGCGCGATCCGGCGCTCTACACCGGCGTCGATTCCTTGACCGGCCGCGTCACCACGCCCAATGGTTCGATCGGCCCGGCGGCCGCGTCGCGGCGCGTTGCGCTGGCGAAAGAAATTTTCGCGCGCGGAGAGATGCTGGTGCTGTTCACGCCGCCCAAGCTGCGCACCCGCGCCGAGGACCGCGCGTTCGCGCTGCGGCCGGGCGAACTGATCGCCGCCCGCCAGGGCGTCGAGGCGTGGGAGGTCTATATCGAGAATATCCGCGCCGGCGACGCACGCTTCGATTCCGCGCTCGACGAGATGCGCCGACGCGCGACCGACGGCGACCGCTGAGCGGCGTCAGCCCTCCGGACGTTCGTCCCACAGCGAGGCGATGGCCGGCCCCGGCGCATTGAAACCGAGGTGGCGATAGATGGCTGCGGTGGCGATGCGACCACGCGGCGTGCGCTGCAGATAGCCCTGCTGGATCAGGTAGGGTTCGAGCACGTCCTCGATGGTGTCGCGCGATTCGCCGATCGCGGCGGCGAGGTTGTCGACGCCGACCGGGCCGCCGTCGAACTTGTCGATCACCGCTTCGAGCAGCTTGCGGTCCATCAGGTCGAGGCCGACGCTGTCCACGTCCAGCATGATCAGTGCGGCGTCGGCCACTTCGCGCGTGATCTCGCCGTTCGCCTTCACCTGCGCGTAGTCGCGGCAGCGGCGCAGCAGCCGGTTGGCGATGCGCGGCGTGCCGCGCGAGCGGCGGGCGATTTCGAGGCTGCCGGCGTCGTCGATCACACAGTCGAGCAGGCGCGCCGAGCGGCGCACGATGAGCGCCAGTTCGTCGGCCGAATAGAATTCCAGCCGGGCGACGATGCCGAAGCGGTCGCGCAGCGGGTTGGTGAGCATGCCGGCGCGCGTGGTGGCGCCGACCAGCGTGAAGGGCGGCAGGTCGAGCTTGATCGAGCGCGCGGCCGGGCCTTCGCCGATCATGATGTCGATCTGGAAATCCTCCAGCGCCGGGTAGAGGATTTCCTCCACCACCGGGCTCAGGCGATGGATTTCGTCGATGAACAGGACGTCGTTCGGTTCGAGGTTGCTCAGTATCGCCGCCAGGTCGCCGGCGCGCTCCAGCACCGGGCCCGAGGTCTGGCGCAGATTGACGCCCATCTCCGCGGCGACGATGTGCGCCAGCGTCGTCTTGCCCAGACCCGGCGGGCCGAACAGCAGCACGTGGTCCAGCGGCTCGCTGCGACCGCGCGCGGCGGCGACGAAGATGTCGAGCTGGTCGCGTATCTTCTGCTGGCCGATGTATTCGTCCAGCCGCTTCG
Organism: Methyloversatilis discipulorum; assembly: GCF_000527135.1. Lineage (NCBI taxonomy): Bacteria > Pseudomonadati > Pseudomonadota > Betaproteobacteria > Nitrosomonadales > Sterolibacteriaceae > Methyloversatilis > Methyloversatilis discipulorum. Next base: position 2,689,993 of record NZ_AZUP01000001.1, on the reverse strand, counting down.
GCCGCAGCGCGCGCTCCAGCGCGTCTTCCTGCGGGCTGGCGGGTGCTGCCGACACGATGCGTGGGCCGCTGGGCAGGGAATCGGTCTGGATGGCCATGCGCTCACACCTCCGACGGATCGATCCAGCGCCACTCGCCGGGCGCCAGATCGGCCGGCAGTTCGAGCTTGCCGACCGCAACCCGGTGCAGCGCCTCGCAGCGGTTGCCGGCGGCAGCCACCATGCGTTTGACTTGGTGGTACTTGCCTTCGCCTATCGTGATCGACAGGTGGTTCGCGTCGATCTGGTCGACCGCGTGCGCGGCCACCGATACGCCGGGCGCGTCGTTCAGTTCGACGCCACCGCGCAGCGCGGCGAGCTGGGCGTCGTCGACGGGGTGCTTGGTGGTCGCCACATAGCGCTTCAGCACGCCGTGCTTGGGCGAGGTGAGCTTGTGGATGAACTGGCCGTCGTCGGTCAGCAGCAAGAGGCCGGTGGTGTCCTCGTCCAGCCGTCCGACGCACTGCACCGCGCGCACCACCAGCGGTGACGGCAGCAGCGTGAACACCGCCGGGTGGTGCTTGGGCTTCTGCGAGCACTCATAGCCGGCCGGCTTGTGCAGCATCACGTAGGCCTTCTCGTGATAGCGCCAGGGCTGACCGTTCACGGTGAATTCCAGACCTTCGGGGTCGAGTTCGACGAAGGGGTCGTCGATCATTTCACCGCCGACGGTGACGCGTTCGAGGCGCACCAGCGCGCGGCATTCGCGGCGGGTGCCGAAGCCCTGGCTCTGCAGGATGCGTTCGAGTTGCATATCAGTGGTTTCCGCCCACGTAGGGGTTGTATTTGCGTTCTTCGCCGAAGGTGGACATCGGGCCGTGGCCGGGGATGAAGCGGATGTCGTCACCAAGCGGGAACAGCTTTTCGCGGATGGAACGGATCAGGTCGGCGTGGTTGCCGCGCGGAAAGTCGGTGCGGCCGATCGAGCCGGCGAACAGCACGTCGCCGACCTGGGCAAGACGGCCGGCGCGGTCGACGAACACCACGTGACCCGGCGTGTGGCCGGGGCAATGCACCACGTCCAGCGTTACCTTGCCCACCGTCACGGTGTCGCCGTCTGCCAGCCAGCGGGTCGGCACGAAGGGGCGGCAGGGCGGAAAGCCGAACATCTGCGCCTGCACCGGGAAGCCGTCTATCCAGAACCTGTCGTCCGGATGCGGGCCTTCGATCGGCAGACCGAACTGCTCCGCCAGGTCCTGCGTCGCGCCGGCGTGATCCAGGTGGCCGTGGGTGATCAGGATCTTTTCCAGCGTGATGCCGTGCCGCTTCACCTCGGCCAGCACGCGCTCTAGATCGCCGCCCGGGTCGACGACGGCGCCCTTCATCGTTTCGTCGCACCACAGCAGGGTGCAGTTCTGGGCGAACGGGGTGACCGGGATGATGGCGTGCTGGAGCATGGGCGAGGCAGTTGCGAGAAAGCGACATTGTACGTGGCGGCGGTGCGCCATCCGACACGGCGGCTTACAGCTCGGGCAGACAGAAACCGCGGCGGCAGGGTAGGCTGGACGCGACGGCATTCATTCCGAGGCAGCGCATCGTGATCGATCTTCATTTCTGGCCGACCCCGAACGGTTACAAGGTATTGATGTTCCTCGAAGAAGCGAACATCGAACACCGCATCGTGCCGGTCAATATCGGCGCCGGCGAGCAGTTCCGGCCCGAATTCCTCGCCATCTCGCCGAATAACCGGATGCCGGCCATCGTCGACCACGCGCCGGCCGACGGCGGCGCGCCGCTGTCGGTGTTCGAGTCCGGCGCCATCCTGATCTATCTCGCGGAAAAGACGGGAAAATTCATGCCGGCCGATCTGCGTGCCCGGGTTCAGGTGCTCGAATGGCTGTTCTGGCAGGTCGGCGGCCTCGGGCCGATGGCCGGGCAGAACCACCATTTCGTCCAGTACGCGCCGGAAGCGATCGCCTATGCGATCAAGCGCTACGTCGACGAAACCGGCCGTCTGTACGGCGTGTTGAACAAGCACCTGGCGAACCGCGCCTTCATCGCCGGCGACGACTACACGATTGCCGACATGGCGAGCTACCCGTGGGTGGTGCCGCACAAGCGCCAGCAGATGGATCTGGACGATTTCCCGCACCTGAAGCGCTGGTTCGAATCGATACGTGCCCGCACCGCCACCGTGCGCGCCTACGAGCGCGGCGCCCAGGTCAGCGACAAGCCGGTCGTGGACGAGCAGTCGCGCAAGCTGCTGTTCGGCCAGAACGCCGATACGGTGGCGAAGCAATGAGGCTGTGCTAGGCTGCAAAAGCCGTTCTTACCCTCGTCAGTGTTCCTTCGGGAGAAAGACAATGAGCACCGAAAAGCTGATCCACGACGCCGCCGACCAGTGCGACTGGGACCCCGACATGGTGGTCAGCGTCCTCGCCGATTTCATCGACGAGTTCTGTGACCCGGACGATTTCAAGGCCTTCCTAGAAGCCCGCGTCGCCGAAGAGGCCGACGACGAGTACGAGGAAGACGAAGAGGACGAAGTCGCGAACGACGACGACTACTGAGTCGTTTCCGAAGGGCTTCGGTGCAAGACCTTGTGGGAGTGCTCGTCCCGCGACGGCGCCCGTCATCATCTGCGGTGCCCGTTTATCCGCACTGACGCGGTCAGAGGACCGTCCCGCTGCCGGCAGCGGGGCCTCTGAAACCGAATCTCCGGCCGTCAGTCGCGCTCAGCGCGCGAAATCCCCATCGACGTAGTACCAGCGGCCGTCTTCCCGCACGAAACGGCTGTTCTCGTGCAGGCGATGTGCCCGTCCGCCCAGCTTGCTGCGGGCGACGAATTCGACCGTGCCGTGATCGGCGTCCTGCAGTGCGCTGCGCTTCACCTCCAGCCCGAGCCATTTCAGGCCCGGCTCAGGCGGCGGCAGCGCGGGCGGACGCGTCGTCGGGTGCCAGGTCGCCAGCAGGTAGTCGCGCAGATCGAGCACGAAGGCGCTGTAGCGGGAGCGCATCAGCGCTTCCGGCGTCGGCGCCGCTTCGCCGGCATGGAAGCGCGCGCAGCAGGCGTCTGCATCGCGGCCGCTGCCGCACATGCAGACGGACATCAGTAGCGGCTGACGCGCGTGTTGCCGCTGGAGCCGACCAGTTTCACGCGGTCGCCGGGATTGAACTTCTCGTCGCCTTCCTGCACCACGGCGATCACGTTGCCGCTGTCCAGACGTATCGTGATTTCCTGACCGGAACGGCGGGTCGCGCCTTCCTCGATCAATGCACCGGCGACACCGCCGACCACCGCGCCGGCGATGGCGCCTGCGGTCGAACCGCGTCCGCCGGCCAGACCGCCGATGGCGGCACCGCTGGCGGTACCGACGTGCGACTTGGTCCCTTCGATGGTGACCGCGCGCACGGCTTCGACCGTGCCCATGCGCACAGACATTTCGCGCCGCGCCTGATCGCGCGAATAGGTGTCACCGGACAGGCTGGACTGGCAGCCGGCCAGCACCAGGCCGGCCATCATCAGCGCGGCAAGCGCCAAGCGATTCATTTCATCTCTCCGTCGGATCATTGCCGGCACGATGCCGGCAAACCGTTCCATTTAACGCGCCGGCAATGAACCGGCGGTGCTGCAATCGTGAGCAGTTGTTTCCGTGCTCTCGTTCAGAAATCGAGCGCGCTGCCATAGGTGGCGCGGAAGCGGCGCTCGATCTCGGTACGCGTCGGCGCGTGGTTCTGACCGCCGCGGCTGGCGATCTTGATCGCACCCATCACCGACGCCAGGCGGGCCGACGATACGACATCGGCGCCGCGCGACAGGCCGTACAGCAGGCCGCCGCGATAGGCGTCGCCGCAGCCGGTCGGATCGAGCAACTCGTCGGCTGGCACGCAGGCCACTTCGGTCACCGAGCTGCCGTGATACACGCGTGAACCTTCCCCGCCGCGGGTGACGATCAGCGCGTCGACGCGCTCGGCGATCTGCGCTTCGCTGAGGCCGGTGCGGTCGCACAGCATGCGCGCCTCGTAATCATTGACCGTGCACCAGGTCGCCAGTTCGAGGAAGTGCAGCAGGTCGTCGCCGTTGAACATCGGCATGCCCTGACCCGGATCGAACACGAAGGGGATGCCGGCGTCGGCGAACTGCTGCGCGTGCGTCAGCATGCCGTCGCGGCCGTCGGGGGCGACGATGCCCAGTTTCACGCCCTGTGCGTCGCCGACCCGGTTCTCGTGCGAAAAGCTCATCGCACCCGGATGGAAGGCGGTGATCTGGTTGTCGTCGAGGTCGGTGGTGATGAAGCACTGCGCGGTGAAGGCGTCATCGACGCGGCGCACGTGGGTGACCGGGATGCCGAGCGCGGCGAAGCGCTCGAAATAGGGGCCGGCGTCCTGACCGACGGTGGCCATCATCAGCGGTTCGCCGCCCAGCAGCTTCAGGTTGTAGGCGATGTTGCCGGCGCAGCCGCCGAACTCGCGCCGCATGTCCGGCACCAGGAAGGACACGTTCAGGATGTGGATCTGGTCCGGCAGGATGTGGTGCTTGAAGCGGTCCGGAAAGACCATGATGTTGTCGTAGGCGATGGAGCCGCAGATGAGGACGGACATGGAGGGCGTGCCGGTAGCGGGAAAACCGCGAGTATACGGCGCCCGGAGCGGCACCGGCAGGCCTTCAGAAGGCGTCGTCGCGTGCCCGGCGCAGGGTTTCGGCGCTGCTGACGGCGTTGCGCAGCCGGCGGGCGAAGGTTTCCGCCACGCTGTTCCAGTCCAGCTGCTCGACGCTGCGTCGCGCGCCGGTCGCCATCGCCGTGCGCAGGCCGTCGTCGCGGCCGGCGCGCAGGGTTTGTTCGATGAAGGCCGCTTCGTCCGCCGGCGGCGCCAGCAGGCCGTTGCGGCCCGGTTCTATCAGTTCGGCGGCGGCCGCCTGGGCGTAGCTCACCACCGGCAGTCCGCTGGCCAGCGCCTCGGTCAGCACGTTGCCGAAGGTTTCGGTCAGGCTGCCGAACAGGAACAGATCGGCGCTGGCGTAGTGCGTGGCCAGGTCCTCGCCGCTGCGCATGCCGGCAAACAGGTGGTGCGGATACTGCTGCGCCAGCGTTTCGCGCGCCGGGCCGTCGCCGACCCACAACATGCGCGCATCCGGCCGCTCGCGGCGCAGCGCCTCGAAAGCGCGGGCGACCAGATCGAGGTTCTTTTCCGGTGCAAGGCGGCTGACGAAGGCCACCACCAGATCGTCCGGCGCGGCGCCCCAGGCGGCGCGCAGTGCCTGGCTGCGGCGTGCCGGCGAGAACAGCGCGGTATCGACGCCGCGCGACACGACTTCGATGTTGCGGTAGCCGCAGTCAGTCAGCTGCGCCTGCAGCGCCTGCGTCGGCACGAAGGTGGCGTGCCCGAGGTTGTGGAAGCGGCGCAGGTAGGCGGCGATCGGCCGTTTCAGCCAGCGGATGCCGTAGTGCGCGCTGTAGGCGTCGAAATTGGTGCGGAAGTCGCTGGTCACCGGCAGCTTGAGCTTGCGCGCCGCCGCCATCGCCGACCAGCCGAGCGGGCCTTCAGTGACCAGGTGCACGAGGTCGGGTCGCTCCAGCGTCCATAGCCGGGCCAGCTTCTGCTTGGCCGGCAGACCGACGCGCAGGCTGCCGTATTTCGGGATCGGCACGCCGCGTGCCAGCACCTCGCGCAGCGGGCCGTCGCGCAGTGGCGCGTCGGTCGCGTGCTGCTTCGGCCGGATCAGCTGCACCCGATGCCCGCGCGCGAGCAAGCCGTCCACCATGCGTTTCAGGCTCATCGCCACGCCATTGACCTCGGGCGGCCAGGTCTCGGTCACGACGGCAATGCGCAATGCCTCGTCCGCCGCCTGCAGGCGTTCGACGGTGAAGGCGATGTCGGTGCGGGGATCGTCGCGACGCATGTGGACAGTGTCATCGCCGCCCAATGCAGGCTGGTGACGGGGTGGTGACAGGGGCGTGACAGCAGGGACTGCGGTGCCCAGCGGGTGAAATGCGCGCTGGCTGCCACTACACTGCGCGCTTCGACACACCCTTCGTGCGCACATGTTCCCGTCCGTTCTGCGTGCCGGTCGCCTGGTCGCCTGCCTGCTGGCGCTGTGCTCGGCGCCGTTCTGTGCGGCCGCCTTGACGCCGGTCGAGCCGGCGGCGCTGCCTCAGGGCGGCGACGCGAACCTTGCGGCACGGCTCGCGTCTTACGCCGGTCGTCCGGTGCTGGTGAATTTCTGGGCGTCGTGGTGCGAACCCTGTCGCGAGGAAATGCCGGCGCTGCAGGCGCTCGCCGACCGCGGAGTCGCAGTGCTGACCATCGCCGTCGCCGACCGCGACGCCGATGCGCGCCGTTTCCTCGATCAGGCCGGTGTCGCGCTGCCGCTGCTGTTCGACCGCGAGCAGCGCATCAGCAAGGCTTGGGGCGCGCGCCTGCTGCCCTACACCGTGGTGCTCGACAGCCGGCATCGCGTGGTGGCGCGGGCGCAGGGTGTGGTCGACTGGAACGCATCGGCGGTGCGCGAACAGCTGCAGCGCCTGATGCGCTGATTGAATTTCGTCTGGAGAATGTCCATGGATCGTCGTCGTTTCATTCACGCCAGTGCGCTGGCCGGCCTGTCTGCCTCACTGCCCGGCGCACTGCGCGCCGCCCCGGCCGGCTTCGATCCGTCGCCGGCAAGTGGCTGGCGCACCTTTGAGGTGGTGACCCGGGTGACGCCAGCGACCAGCGATCAGGCGGTGACGGTGTGGATTCCGCTGCCGTCGCTGAACAACGACGACTGGATCCGTACGCTGGGCAACGAATGGAGCGGCAACGCCGCGCGCGCCGGTGTGGCCGAGGACACGGTCTATGGCGCACGCATGCTGGTCGCGCAGTGGAGCGCCGGGCAGGCGGCGCCGGAAATCGAGGTGGTCAGCCGCTTCGCCACCCGCGACCGCGCGATCGATTTCGCTGCGCCGGGTGCGGTACCCCCGCTCGACGCGGCCGAGCGGCGCCTGTTCACGCAGGCGACCGAACTGCTGCCGACCGACGGCATCGTGCTCGACACCGCGCAGAAGGCGACGCGCGGCGCGAAGACTGACGTCGAGCGCGCCCGTGCGCTGTACGAGTGGATCTGCGACAACACCGAACGCAATCCGAAGACGCGTGGTTGCGGGCTGGGCGACATCCGCAGCATGCTGGAAAGCGGCAACCTGTCGGGTAAGTGCGCCGACCTGAATGCGTTGTTCGTCGGCCTCGCACGTTCGGTCGGACTGCCGGCGCGCGATGTCTATGGCATCCGCGTGGCCGATTCGAAATTCGGCTACAAGAGCCTGGGCAAGAGCGGCGACATCACGAAGGCGCAGCACTGCCGCGCCGAGGTGTGGCTGGCCGGCTACGGCTGGGTGCCGGTCGATCCGGCCGACGTGCGCAAGGTGGTTCTGGAAGAGCGTCCGGGGCTGACGTTGAAGGACGACGTCGTCGTCGCCGCGCGCAAGAAGCTTTTCGGCGCGTGGGAAATGAACTGGCTGGCCTACAACGTCGCTCACGACATCGCACTGCCGGGGTCGAACGGCGCCGCCGTGCCCTTCCTGATGTACCCGCAGGGCGAAACCGCCGCCGGCCGCCTGGACAGCCTCGATCCCGCCGGCTTCAGCTACACCATTACATCAAGAGAAATCGTCGCCTGAGCTCAGAGGAGCAGGTCAGGGCGCTCTCCAGCCCCTGACCCCTAGCCTCCAGCCCCCGCCACACTCACTCATGCCCCGCTTCCGGGTAGATCGTGATCGACAGGAAGCGGATGGGCACCTTGGTCAGCTTTTCCGGGCCGTGCGGCACGTTGCCGTCGAAGGTGAGCGCGTCGCCCGGCTGCAGGTCGTACACCGTCTTGCCGTGGCGGTATTCGATGCGGCCTTCCAGCATGTAGATGAATTCCGTTCCCGGGTGTTCGAACACCGGGAAGGTTTCGCTTTCCTGCTCGATCGTGATCAGGAAAGGCTCGAACAGCTTGGTCGGGCCCTGGTGGTAGGACAGCAGGTGGTAGGTGTGACCGCTGCGCGTGCCGCGGCGGGCCACTTCCATGCTCTCGCCGGCCTTGATCAGCTGCGCGCCGCCGCCCTCCGTCTCGTAGTTCTTGAACAGCGCCGACAGTGACACGCCGAGCGCGCGTGCAATGCGTGACAGCGCGTCGAGGCTGGTCGCGGTCTGACCGTTCTCGATGCGCGACAGCATGCCGCGGCTGATGTCGGCCCGCTCCGAAATGTCGGCAATCGTCAGGCCGTGCGCCCGGCGCAGCTCCCGGATGGTGTTTCCGAGGTAGCGCTCCAGCTCGCCTTCCATGACGCTGTCTTGTGTACTCATTGCTTTTCCGCCTCCAGACTGGGCCTCTACCTGTCCCTTGTGACCGTTATCTTACACGCGGGGTTTCATAAGAAGAATTTAAGTTGACTTGGGTACAAAAAGGTTCATGATTCGAAAAAAAGTTGCTTCACCCGAAACACGCTGCATTGCAGCAGAAGCGACACCCTTTCAGTCTGGACTACAGGAAAGCACATGCCCTGGCGCCTATTGCGATTCGGTCTGTCGAAGTCCCATCCGGAACCGCGGATGTTCACGGCTCACGACAAGCTCAAGCCCTCGTACGACGTGGTGATCATCGGCGGGGGTGGCCACGGCCTCTCCAGCGCCTACTACCTCGCCCGTGATCACGGCATCACCAACGTGGCGGTGCTCGAAAAGGGCTATATCGGTGGCGGCAACACCGGCCGCAACACCACCATCATCCGCTCGAACTACCTGACGCCCGAAGGCGTCAAGTTCTACGACAAGTCGGTCCAGCTGTGGCAGGACTTGTCTACCGAGTTCGATCTCAACCTCTTCTACTCGACGCGCGGCCACTTCACGCTGGCCCACACCGACTCCGCGATGCGCACGATGCGTTGGCGTGCAGAGGTGAACAAGCACTACGGCATCGCGTCCGAAGTGGTCGGCCCGGAAGAGGTGAAGCGCCAGACCCCGCAGATCGATCTGTCCTGTGGCGGCCACGCGCCGATCCAGGGCGCGCTGTATCACGCGCCAGGTGCGGTGGCCCGTCACGACGCGGTGGCCTGGGGTTACGGCCGCGGCGCCGACATGCGCGGCGCCGAAATCCACCAGCAGACCGCAGTGACCGGCATCGAGGTCAAGGGCGGCAAGGTGGTCGGTGTACACACCACCAAGGGTTTCATCTCGACCAACAAGGTCATCTGTGCGGTCGCCGGCTTCACGCCGCGCATCACCGACATGGTGGGCTTCAAGACGCCGATCTTCGTGCATCCGCTGCAGGCCATGGTGAGCGAGCCGATGAAGCCCTGGCTCGACACCATCCTGGTGTCCGGCAGCCTGCACATCTATGTCAGCCAGAGCGCCCGCGGCGAACTGGTGATGGGCGCCTCGCTCGATCCGTACGAAGTGCAATCGACGCGGTCGACGCTGGACTTCCCGGAAGGCCTCGCCGCTCACCTGCTCGACATGTTCCCCTTCCTGTCGCACTCCAAGGTGGTGCGCCAGTGGGCCGGCATGGCCGACATGACACCGGACTTCGCGCCCATCATGGGTCTGACCCCGGTCGAAGGCTTCTACCTCGATTCCGGCTGGGGTACCTGGGGCTTCAAGGCGACGCCGGTCTGCGGCAAGACCATGGCCTGGACCGCCGTCAATGACAAGCCGCACGAGCTGATCACCGGCTTCTCGCTCGACCGCTTCCGCAACTACTCGCTGACCGGCGAGAAGGGTGCGGCGAGCGTGGGTCACTGAGCGCCGAACAGAGAGCGGAGACGACGACATGAAACTGATGACCTGTCCGATGAACGGCACGCGTCCGATTTCGGAGTTCGCCTACTGGGGCGAAATCCGTCCGGCACCCGACGCCGACACCTGCACCGACGAGCAGTGGGCCGACTACGTGTTCAACCGCAACGGCGCACCCGGCGTGAAGAAGGAGTGGTGGTGTCACACGCCGTCGAACACCTGGTTCATCGCTGAGCGCGATACCGAAAAGGACAAGGTGCTGCGCACCTATCTGCATGGAGAAGACAAGTGATGCGCCTGCCCGCAATGCCCGACGAGTGGCTCGATCGCAGCCGCACTGTCCGGTTCCGTTTTGAAGGTCGCGCCTTTGAAGGTGTCGCCGGCGACAGCATCGCCAGCGCGCTGTGGGCGGCCGGTCAGCGCAGCCAGGGCCGCAGCTTCAAGTATCACCGTGTGCGCGGCATCCTGTCCGCCGCCAACCATGACGTGAACGTGATGGTGCAGGACGGCCAGAAGCTGAACACCCGCGGCGACGTGGTCGCCGTGCGCGAAGGCATGGACCTGACCGCGGTGAACACCTTCGGCGGTCTGGCCAAGGACCGCGCGCGTCACCTGGGCATGTTCGCCCGTTTCCTGCCGGTCGGTTTCTATTACAAGGCCTTCCACAACAAGCGCCTGTTCCCGATGTGGGAGCGCGTGTTCCGCCGCATCACCGGCCTCGGCGTGGTCGACTTCTCGACGCCGCACATCCGCACTGCCAAGCGTTACGACTTTTGCGACGTGCTGGTGATCGGCGCCGGTCCGTCCGGCCTGTCCGCCGCGCTGTCGGCCGCCGATGCCGGTGCCCGCGTGGTGATCTGTGATGAAAACGCACGCGCCGGTGGCAGCGGCCTCTATCAGCTCGGCGGCGACGCCATCCGTCGTCAGCAGACCCGCGCGCTGCTCGACAAGGTGAAGGCGCACGCCAACATCCGTCTGCTCGAAGGTACCTACGCCGGTGCCTATTACGCCGACCAGTGGGTGCCGCTGATCGACGCCGACAAGATGACCAAGATGCGCGCCAAGGCGGTCATCGTTGCCAGCGGTGCCTTCGAACAGCCGGCGGTGTTCCGCAACAACGATCTGCCGGGCGTCATGAACGGCTCGGCGATGCAGCGCCTGATCTATCGTTACGCCGTCAAGCCGGCGGGCAACGCGGTGGTGCTGGCGGCCAATGCCGACGGCTACCGCGTTGCGCTCGACCTGATCGCCGCCGGCGCCAGCGTCGCTGCCGTGCTCGACATGCGCGCCAGCGTGCCGCCGTCGGCACAGGCCGACGCACTGCGCGCCAAGGGTGTCGAAATCCTCGCCGGCCACGCCGTCTATGAAGCACACGCCGACGGCAAGGGCGAACTGGCTGGCATCACCGCCTGCCGCATCGACGGCTCGGGCCGCGTGGTGTCCGGTTCGCAGCGTCGCATAGCCTGTGATGGCCTGGCCATGAGCACCGGCTGGGCGCCGGCTGCCAACCTGCTGTACCAGGCCGGCACCAAGATGCGTTTCGACGAGCTGCTGCAGCAGTTCGTGCCCGACCAGCTGCCGGAAGGCGTGTTCGCCTGTGGTCGCGTCAATGGCGTGTTCAAGCTGGAATCGCGCGTCGCCGACGGCCAGCGCGCCGGTCTGGCCGCCGCGGCGCACGCCGGTCACGGCGCAGCCGGCAGTGTCGACGTGCCGGCCGAGACCGAGTCGCCGTCGCATGCCTGGCCCATCGTCGCTCACCCGGATGGCAAGAACTTCGTCGATTTCGACGAAGACCTGCAGGTGAAGGACTTCGAGAACGCGGTGCAGGAAGGCTATGACAACATCGAGCTGCTGAAGCGCTTCTCGACCGTCGGCATGGGCCCCAGCCAGGGCAAGCACTCGAACATGACGGCGCTGCGCATCCTCGCTCGCCTGACCGGCAAGTCGCCGCAGCAGGTCGGTACCACGACCGCGCGCCCCTTCTTCCACCCGGTGCCGCTGTCGCATCTGGCCGGTCGCGGCTTCAGCCCGCAGCGTCATTCGCCGCTGCACGGCCGCCACGCCGCGCTCGGTGCGGTGTTCATGCAGGCCGGCGCGTGGGAGCGTCCGGAGTACTACGCGGTCGAGGGCAAGTCGCGCATCGACTGCATCCGCGAAGAAGCGCGCCGCGTGCGCACCGCTGTCGCGCTGATCGACGTCGGCACGCTGGGCAAGCTGGAAATCCGCGGTCCGCAGGCGGCCGAGTTCCTGAACCGCTGCTACACCGGCCGCTACGACAACATGAAGGTGGGCGCCACGCGCTACGCCGTCATGTGCGACGAGTCCGGCGTGCTGAGCGACGAAGGCGTGGTGGCCCGGGTGGCCGAGGACGTCTTCTACTTCACCACCACCAGCTCGGGTGCGGCCACTGTCTATCGCGAACTGTCGCGACTGAACATCGAGTGGAAGCTGGACTGCGGCCTGATCAACCTGACCGGCTCGTACTCGGCGATGAACCTCGCCGGCCCGGCGTCGCGCAAGGTACTGGCCCAGCTGACCGACATGGACCTGTCGTCGGCGGCCTTCCCCTACCTGGCGGTGCGCAGCGGCAGCGTCGCCGGCATTCCGGTGCGCATGATGCGGGTCGGTTTCGTCGGCGAGTGGGGCTACGAAATCCACGTGCCGGCCGAATACGGCCCGACGCTGTGGGACGCGCTGATGAAGGCCGGGGAATCGGCGGGCATCGGCCCCTTCGGTGTCGAGGCCCAGCGTCTGCTGCGCCTGGAGAAGGGCCACCTGATCGTGAGCCAGGACACCGACGGCCTGACCAATCCGTTCGAGGTCGGCATGGACTGGGCGGTCAAGCTCGACAAGCCCTTCTTCACCGGCAAGCGCTCGCTGCAGATCGTCAAGAAGATGCCGCTCAAGCGCAAGCTGGTCGGCTTCCGCCTGGCCGAGAACTACAGCGGCGAAGTGCCCAAGGAATGCCACCTGATCATCGAGAACGGTGACATCGCCGGCCGCGTGACCAGCATTTCGTGGAGCCCGCACGTCGGTCGCTACATCGGTCTGGCCTTCGTGCTGCCCAGCATGACCGAGCCGGGTACGCCGTTCTCGATCCGCATCACGGACGGCAGCATGGTCGCGGCCGAGGTCTGCAGCACGCCCTTCTTCGACCCGAAAGACGAACGCCAGAAGGAAATCGAATGAACGCCCCCTTCGCCCCTACTCGCATCAGTCCGCTGTTCGACGAACAGGCGCCGCACGCGGCGAAGTGGACCCAGGTCGAAACGATGCAGAGCGTCGCCGCCTACGGTTCGGCCGACGCTGCACGTGTGCCGCTGGCCGGCATCGGCGACCTGTCGTTCCGCCGCCGTGCCGGCGTCAAGGGACCGGGCGCCGCCGCCTGGCTCAACGCGCTCGGCATCGCCACGCCGGAACGGCCGAACAGCTATCTGCGACTCGATGACGGCACGCTGGTGCTGCGCATGGGCAATACCGAGTTCCTGGTCGAGGACGTCGCCGGCGGCAGTCGCGCCGCCACGATGCTCGCCACCGCGCCGGGCGCCGGCGTCTATCCGGTGCCGCGCTACGACGCCGCGCTGGTGATCACCGGCCGCAACGCGATCGAACTGACCCGCCAGACCTGCGCCTTCGACTTCGCCAGCCTGTCGCCGAGCGCGCAACCGCTGGTGATGACCTCGATGGTCGGCGTCGGCGTCACCGCGATCGCGCTCGACGGCGCCGACGGCACGTATTTCCGCCTGTGGTGCGACGGCACCTACGGCGGCTATCTGTGGGCCACGCTGGTCGAGGTGGCTGCGGATCTCGGAGGTGGAGCAGTCGGCCTCGATGCACTCGGGCGGATTGCACAGCAATAACAAGCAAAGAGCGCGTCATCGAAGCTGACGCAAATCAGTGGGATCAGAGCCGTTTGGACAGGGAGGGAATGTGATGTCACCCAGCGAAGCACAGCAGTTCCTGAAGGAAAACGAGGTCAAGTACATCCTCGCGCAGTTCGTGGATATCCACGGTTCGGCCAAGACGAAGTCGGTTCCGGCCGAGCACTACAAGACCGTGGTCACGGATGGCGCCGGCTTCGCCGGTTTCGCGATATGGGGCATGGGCATGACGCCCAATGTCGACGCCGACTACATGGCCGTCGGCGACGCGTCGACGCTGTCGCTGGTGCCCTGGCAGCCGGGCTACGCCCGCATCGCCTGTGACGGTCACACCCATGGCAAGCCGCACGAGTACGACACCCGCGTCGTGCTGAAGAAGCAGCTGGAGCAGATCACCGCACGCGGCTGGACCTTCTTCACCGGCATGGAGCCGGAGTTCTCGCTGCTGCGCAAGGTCGAAGGCAAGATCCTGCCGGCTGACCCGGGCGACACGCTGTCCAAGCCCTGTTACGACTACAAGGGCCTGTCGCGCGCCCGCGTCTTCCTTGAGCGCCTGTCCGAATCGCTGCGCGCGGTCGGCATCGACGTCTATCAGATCGACCACGAAGACGCGAACGGCCAGTTCGAGATCAACTACACCTTCACCGACGCGCTGACCTCCTGCGATCACTACACCTTCTTCAAGATGGGTGCCGCCGAGATCGCCGCCGAACTGGGCCTGATCTGCTCCTTCATGCCGAAGCCGTTCTCGAACCGCCCGGGCAACGGCCTGCACATGCACATGAGCATCGGCGACGGCAAGCGCAACCTGTTCGAGGACAAGTCGGACAAGAACGGCCTCGCCCTGTCCAAGCTGGCCTACCACTGGGCCGCCGGCCTGCTCAAGCACGCGCCGGCACTGGCTGCGCTGTGCTGCCCGACGGTCAATTCATACAAGCGCCTGGTAGTCGGTCGTTCGCTGACCGGCGCCACCTGGGCACCGGCCTACATCTGCTACGGCGGCAACAACCGCAGCGGCATGATCCGCAGCCCGGGCGGCCGCCTGGAACTGCGCCTGCCGGACGCTTCCTGCAACGCTTACCTCGCGACGGCCGCGGTCATCGCCGCCGGCATGGACGGGGTGATCAACGAGCTCGATCCGGGCGCGCCGCAGAACGACAACCTGTACGACTACAGCCAGGCGCAGCTCGATGCCGCCGGCATCCGCGTACTGCCGCAGAACCTGCATGAGGCGCTGGTGGCGCTCGAAAAGGACGAAGTGATCCGTGGTGCTCTGGGTCCGGTCGTCGATGAGTTCCTGCGTCTCAAGCATATGGAGTGGGTCGAGTACATGCGTCACGTTTCCGATTGGGAAGTGAACAGCTACCTCGAATTCTTCTGATCATCCCCGGAGAACTGTTATGTGTGGAATCGTGGGTTTGCTGGTCAAGACACCGGCATTGAAGGAACGCCTGGGCGAACTGATGGTGCCCATGCTGATCGGCATGACCGAGCGTGGTCCGGACTCGGCGGGTCTGGCCGTGTTCGGCGACACGCTGGCTGAGAACTCGCGCAAGCTGAGCCTGTACTCGGGTCTCACCGACGACGGTGCGGACTTCAACTGGCACGGTCTGACGCACGCGCTGAAGGAACACCTCGATGTTGATGCGCACATCGACGTCAAGCACAACCATGCCGTGCTGTCCTTCGCCGTGTCGCCGGAACTGGTCAAGCGCTGGCTGCGCGAGAACCATCCGAAGCTGCACATCCTGAGCACCGGTCGCACCATCGACCTGTACAAGGACATCGGCACGCCGGCCCAGGTGGCCGACCGCTACGACTTCAAGTCGATGAAGGGTTCGCACTTGGTGGGTCACACCCGCATGGCGACCGAATCGGCGGTGACGCCGGATCGCGCACACCCCTTCACCGCCGGCGAAGACTTCTGCCTGGTGCACAACGGTTCGCTGTCGAACCCGAACTCGATCCGCCGCAAGCTGACGCCGGCCGGCATCCACTTCGAAACCGACAACGACACCGAAGCCGCCTGCCGCTTCCTCGAATGGCGTCTGCGTGAAGGCGACGATCTGGAAGTCGCGCTGCAGAAGGGCTTCGACGAACTGGACGGTTTCTTCACCTTCCTGATGGGTACGCCGGACAAGCTCGCGCTGATCCGCGATCCCTTCGCCTGCAAGCCTGCCGTTGTGGCCGAAACCGACGACTACGTCGCGATCGCGTCGGAGTTCCGTTCGCTGGCCCACCTGCCTGGCGTCAAGCACGCCAACGTGTTCGAACCCGCGCCCGAGGAGATGTACGTATGGAACGCATGACCTTTGATCTCGCCAGCTCGTCGCTGACCGAGATGAACACCTTCCTGCACAAGGGTCTTGAGGAGGGCGACAAGCGCCACATTTCGGTGCTGAACCCGGACGGCGCGCACAACATCGCGGTCGGCCTCAACCAGCCGGTCACGGTCGAGGTGCATGGCCATGCGGGTTACTACGCTGCCGGCATGAACAAGCACGCCCGCGTCGTCATCCACGGCAGCGCCGGCACCGGTGTCGCCGAGAACATGATGAGCGGCACGGTGCACGTGAAGGGCTTCGCCTCGAACGGCGCCGGCGCCACCGCCCACGGCGGCCTGCTGGTGATCGACGGTGACGCCGGCCTGCGCTGCGGCATCTCGCTCAAGGGCGGCGACATCGTCGTCGGCGGCAGCGTCGGCAGCTTCTCGGGCTTCATGGCCCAGGCCGGCCACATGGTCATCTGTGGCGACGCCGGCGACGCGCTCGGCGACTCGCTGTACGAAGCCGTCATCTACCTGCGCGGCAACGTCAAGTCGCTCGGTGCCGATGCGCGCTTCGAGGACATGACCGACGCTGACTACGCGACGCTGGCCGAACTGCTGTCCAAGGCCGGTCTCGAGCACGACCCGAAGAGCTTCAAGCGCATCGCTTCTGCGCGTTCCCTGTACCACTGGAACGCCGACGCGAACCAGGAGTATTGACCCACACGGAGCGGCGTCGCCGCTCCGGGCCCCGAGGGGCGGCGAGGAAGCTTGGGACGACCCGGTGCTTCCTCCGGTGCAGACACGGATACATCAAGGACTCAACATGGACATCAAACCCGTATCGTTCAAGCGCGTCTCCCGCGAGGAGTCCGCCAGCTTCGACCGCAGCGTCATCGACTACATCCAGAACGCGGCGGCGCACGGCCTGTACGAAATCCGCGGCATGGGCGCCAAGCGCAAGCTGCCGCATTTCGACGACCTGGTCTTCCTCGCCGGTTCGCTGTCGCGTTACCCGCTCGAAGGCTATCGCGAGAAGTGCGTCACCAAGACCATCCTCGGCACCCGCTTCGCCAAGAAGCCGCTCGAGCTGGACATCCCGATCACCGTCGCCGGCATGAGCTTCGGCGCGCTGTCGGCCAACGTGAAGGAATCGCTGGGCCGTGCTGCCACCGAGATGGGCACCACCACGACCACCGGTGACGGCGGCATGACGCCGGAAGAGCGCAATTCGTCGAAGACGCTGGTGTACCAGTGCCTGCCGTCGCGTTACGGCTTCAACCCGGACGACGTGCGTCGCGCCGACGCCATCGAAGTGGTGATCGGCCAGGGCGCCAAGCCGGGCGGCGGCGGCATGCTTCTGGGCCAGAAGGTGAACCCGCGCGTGGCCAAGATGCGCACGCTGCCGCAGGGCGTCGATCAGCGCTCGGCCTGCCGTCACCCGGACTGGACCGGTCCTGACGATCTGGCGATCAAGATCCAGGAACTGCGTGAACTGACCGACTGGGAAAAGCCGATCTACGTGAAGGTCGGTGCCACCCGCACCTTCAACGACGTCAAGCTGGCTGTTCATGCCGGCGCCGACGTGGTGGTGGTCGACGGCATGCAGGGCGGTACCGCGGCGACGCAGACCTGCTACATCGAACACATCGGCATCCCGACGCTGGCCGCAGTCCGCCAGGCGGTCGACGCGCTGGAAGACCTGAACATGAAGGGCGAAGTGCAGCTCATCGTGTCCGGTGGTATCCGCAGCGGCGCCGATGTCGCCAAGGCGCTGGCCATGGGTGCCGACGCGGTCGCCATCGGTCAGGGCATCCTGTACGCGCTCGGCTGTAACTCGGAAACCTACATCCAGAACGGTCAGCACATGTCGGCCCTGGAAGGTTACGACGCGCTCGGCACCACGCCCGGCTTCTGCCACCACTGCCACACCGGCAAGTGCCCGGTCGGCGTGACCACGCAGGATTCCGTGCTCGAACAGCGCCTGCAGCCGGACGTCGGCGCCCGTCGCGTCAAGAACTACCTGAAGACGCTGAACATGGAACTGACCACGATCGCCCGTGCCTGCGGCAAGCAGAACGTGCATCACCTGGAGCGCGAAGACCTGGTCGCCCTGACGCTGGAAGCCGCCGCCATGGCGCGCATCCCGCTGGCGGGCACCAGCTGGATCCCGGGCCACAACGGCTACTGATCCACGCCGCCATGAGGAGTCTGCGGACGTGACCGGCTGGCTCTTCCTGTTGGGCGCCATCGTTGCAGAGGTCATTGCAACGAGTGCGCTCAAACAGGTGGAGGGTCTGTCACGTCCGCTGCCTCTGGCGTTCACGGTCGTCGGCTACGTCATCGCTTTCTCTCTGATGTCGCTGTCGCTGAGGACCATACCGATCGGCATCGCCTACGCGGTGTGGTCGGGCGTCGGCATCGTCGCGATATCAATAATCGGCCTCATCGCATTCGGTCAGCGACTCGATGCGGCCGCGCTCGCGGGCATCGCCCTTATCGTGAGCGGGGTCGCCGTGATCCAGCTTTTCTCGAAGTCGCAGGCCTGAACGACGCAACACCCACAGACGCTTTTCCGAGGAGAACCCACCACCGCACATCCGACGTTCCACATCTGCTGCTGACGATTTCATCCCATCAAAAAATGCACCCATAAAGGAGGAGAGCAAGATGGATCAAAGCAAAAGCAAACACCCCGCAAACCCCGCGCTCGAACGCCGCATCAACAGCATGTTCGGTCGCGACAAGGCCATGTCTCTGGGCGCCCTGCTCGGTCTGTGGCTTGCGCTGGGCTATGTGTACTTCGCCGTCCCGCACGGCTTCCTCGGCTCGCCCGTCGGCATCGTGCTGACCGTGGCCGGCGCGCTCGTACTGCTGTTCAACACGGCATCGGTGATCGCCATGCTTCGTCACTACGCCGAAGACCGCGAACACATCTACGGCATCGACATCCACCACCTCGACGAACACCGCGCCCGTGCCCGCAAGGCCGCACTGCGTCCGGCTCACGTCGACATCGGCTGAGGAGCGCACACATGTCCCGCAACGCCTACAAACCCCCTGTGCAGAAGGGCTTCGGTCAGTTCGTCGACGCCATGGTCGTGCTCGCGTTGGTGTATCTGAGCCTGCTCGCGCCGCTGCTGCTCGGCGGCACCGCCGCCGAATCGGAAGCGCCGGCCGAGAAGCCGGTCGCCACCTGGGAAGCGATGAAGCAGAACGAAACGATGGCCGCCCAGTGGCAGAAGCTCGGCTTCGATGCCGAGTCGGCCGAGCCCATCGTCAGCAAGAAGTTCAGCTACGAGATCGAACCGTGGTCGCTCGGCATCACGGTCGCCGTGATTGCCGTCTACTTCTTCTTCGTGCTCAAGGTGTCCGACCGCGAGTACCGCGAAGTCATCAACGAGCGCTTCGGCCCGCGCGCCGGCAAGGAGGACTGAGTCATGGATTTCTGGACGGCACTGGAATACGCGGCCTGGGGCATTTCGATCGTGCTGGTCGGCTGGATGCTGGTCGATGCGCGCTTCGTCAGCACCACCTACGGCGAAGACTTCCTGCTCAGCTCGCGCGAAGGCGACGAGTGATCGGTGGTTCGAACCACGCACAACGGCGTGCGTGAAGACGGGAGAACAAGATGGGAACTGCAACTGCAGCGGCAGGGAAGCAGGAGAAGATTTCACTGCTGAAAGTGTTGGGCCCGGTGCACGTATGGGCACTGGGCGTCGGTATCGTGCTGGTCGGCGAGTACATGGGCTGGAACTTCTCGGTGGCGAAGGGCGGCGCCTATGGCGCACTGATCGCCTGCTGGGTGATCGGCCTGCTCTACACCTGTGTGGCGATGATCGATTCCGAGGTGACCTCAACGGTCGCCGCGGCGGGCGGTCAGTACACGCAGGCCAAGCACATCATCGGGCCGCTGATGGCCTTCAACGTCGGCCTCTATCTGGTGATGGCCTACACCATGCTGGAGGCGGCCGACGCGCTGGTGGTCGGTGACCTGCTGCATGCGGTGGCCGCACAGTACGGTGCGGAACTCGACCCCAAGCCCTTCGTGGTGCTGACGATCGCCTTCCTCGCCTGGCTGAACTACCGCGGCGTGTTCATGACCTTGACGGTGAACTTCGTCATCACCGCCTTCGCCGTGCTCGCCATCCTGGTGCTGTTCTTCAGCACCACCGGCATCGCCGGCGGCGAGAGCGTGCTGCGCCACAGCGAACTGCTGACCGATCTGCCCTACGGCTGGATCGGCGTGCTCGCCTCGCTGCAGTTCGGCATGTGGTACTACCTCGGCATCGAAGGCACCTGCCAGGCGGCGGAGGAAGTGCGCTCGGCCGGCCGCTCGATTCCGCTCGGCACGATGGGCGGCATGATGACGCTGCTGATCGCGGCTTCGCTCACCTGGTACATCTGCACCGGCCTCATTCCGTGGGAGTACCTGGGCCAGGCGACGACGCCGCTGTACGACGCCGCGCGACTGACCGGCAATGTCGAGCTGGAGGTGATCCTGTTCATCGGCACCATGTTCGCGGCCATCGCGTCGGCCAACGGCTGCATCAACGATGCCTCGCGTGCCTGGTTCTCGATGTCGCGCGACCGCTACATGCCGCACTGGTTCGGTGCCGTGCATCCGCGCTACCGCACGCCTTACCGCGCCATCCTTTTCCTGATCCCGATCGCAGTGTCCTTCGCCTTTACCGGGCTGCTCGATCAGGTGATCACCTTCTCCATCCTGTCGGGGCTGCTGGGTTACACCTTCATGTCCTTCAACATCGTCCGCTTCCGCCGGCTGTGGCCGCTGGGGTCGATCGAGCGCGGTTACGTGCATCCCTACCACCCGCTGCCCTGCATCGTGCTCGGCCTGCTGTGCGGCGCGACCTACTTCGCGACCTATCTGGGCTACGGCACATCGCTGCTGTCCATCATGGCCTTCTACATCCTGGTGTCGATCTGGTTCGTCGTGCGTCGCTATCCCTACGTGAAGCGCGGCGAACAATTCACGATGCCGTGGCCGCGTCCGAAGGGCTACTGATGACGCTCGCGACGATGGCGGCGCTGCTGCTCGGCGGCGGGCTGTTCGCGTGGTGGCAACGGCGCACGCAGCAGCAGTTCCGCGACGAGCGCGCGGCGGTGTTCGACGACTGCGCCGGCATGTTCGACGCCGTCTCGGTGGTCGATTCGGGCGCCGAGTACCCGCGCCTGAGCGGCCGCTACGACGGTGCGCAGTTCGAGCTGCAGGCCATGCTCGATCACGTCGGCTACCGCAAGGTGCCGTCGCTGTGGCTGTCGGTGACGCTGCGCACGCCCTTGCCGGTGGGCGGCAGTTTCGACCTGCTGATGCGGCCGCAGAACATCGAGTTCTGGTCCGCCTCGGACAGCATGGACGAGCGCATCGATCTGCCCGCCGACTGGCCGGTTCACCAGATCGCCAAGGTGAGTCCGGCCGGCTTGCGGCTACCGCTGAATGCGTTGCGCGAAGCGGCCGGCAGCCTGATCGACGTGCCCTCGTTCAAGGAACTGCTGGTGAGCCCGCGCGGCGTGCGCATCGTGTTCCGCGTCGGCGGCGTGCAGCGTGCGCACTACCTGGTGCTGCGCTCTCTGCTGCCGGACGAAACGCGCATCGAGCCGGAACTGTTGCAGCCGCTGCTCGACGCCGCACTGCGTATCGCCTCGTCGCTGAAAGTCACGAAACTGGAGAGAGCCGCATGACATCCGCCACCGCATCGACCGCCTCGCGCCCACCGCATCCGTTCTTCGTGCTCGCTGCCGCGCTGCTGCTGCCCGGCATGGGGCAGGTGCTGAACGGCATGCTGGTGCGGGCGTGGATCATGCTGTTCTTCGCGCTCAGCCTCGGCGTCGTCAGCTGGCACATGACGACGCCCGAGCATTCCTTCGTCGGGCGCCATGCCGGCGGCTTTTTCGTCTATGCCGTCATGGTCATGGACGCCTACGTCTGGGCGCGCTACAGGCACACACTGGCCCGAGTCCGCGCGGGCCAGCGCTGAAGGGGCGGCGCACACCGTCCTCACCTTGGCCGGTACATGCGGGGCGGCTCCTCCTGCGCCGCATGTACCGGGTCTTTTTCAAGGCATCCGCATTCGAACGAACTTCCTCCGGTGCGCGGCAAGCGTTCGCGCGCACGGAGCACATTCCGAAAGGTCGACATCATGAACACAAACTTCATCCGTCTCCCGCTCGCCGCGTTGGCGCTGTGCGCAGCATCCGTCACGGTGCACGCCGAAGAAGCGGCGGCACCGGCCTATACCGTCAGCGCGAACGTAGGCCTGTTCTCGCAGTACATCTTCCGCGGCATCAGCTACACGCAGGAGAATCCGGCGGTGCAGGGCGGTTTCGACCTCGCCCACGAGAGTGGCGCCTACCTGGGCGTCTGGGGCACCAATGTGAGCGACCTGGCGCTGTCGAACGCGACCGGCGAGATCGACGTCTATGGCGGCTTCGCGAAGACAGTGGACGACTGGACCTTCGACGTCGGCTTCCTGCAGTTCATCTTCCCGGGCGGCAAGCTCGATCTGGCAGGTGGGGGCACCGAAACCCTGAACACGCTGGAACTGAACGCGGCGGTGACGTGGAAGTTCATCCAGCTGAAGTACTCGTACGCGGTGACCGACTACTTCGGTTTCAGCAAGAAGTCCTTCGGCGCGGATTCGGACGGATCGGACTACATCGAGCTGAACGCGAACTACGAGTTCATGCCGTCGTGGATCGCCAACGTTCACGTCGGTCACCAGAAGGTGAAGAACTACGACGACTACGACTTCACCGACTGGAAGGTGGGCGTGACGAAGAACTTCGAAGGGGGCTGGCAGGCGGCGGTGGCGTATGTGGACACCAACGCGGACAAGAACTTCTACACCATCTGCGACAACGGCATCCGCTGCAAGGACACCGGCGACAGCAAGTGGCTGATCTACGTGAAGCGCACCTTCTGAAGCACCGACTATGACCTCGCGGATTCCGCCTCCGGGGGAATCCTTGACGGCCGCACGCTCTCCTCGCGTCGCGGCCGTTTTTTTCAGTCCGACAATCCGGGGAAGGGCCAGTCGCCGGTGCCCGACGACCACGGCTGCGCCCGCACCTGCGGCGGTCGCTTCAGCGTGGACGACGGCGACTCGCCGAACAGCGCCTTGTAGTAGGACGAGAACATGCCCATGTGCCAGAAGCCCCATTTGCAGGCGGCGCTGCTGACCGACATGTCCGGGCCGCCATGCAGCAGGTCCTTTCGTACGCCGTGCAGGCGCACGTAACGCAGGAAGGTGACCGGGCTGATGCCCAGCACGTTCATGAAGGCATGGTGCAGGCCGCGCCGGCTCATCTTCAGATGCACGCTGAGGTCGCTGACCGATGGTGGCGCGTCGCGGTTGGCAAGGATGTACTGCCGGGCGCGTTCGACGATGGCGCGGTGGATGGCGTGGCCGCCGCGGCTGCGCTCGGGTCGCTCGGAAATCGACAGCAGCGCGGTGAGCGATGCATTGATGATGGATTCCGATACCGCCTGACAGGAGGCCGCGTGCTGCAGCACCTCGGGTGTCGACTGCACGCAGCACATCACCTCGTGCAGCACCTGCCGGTAGCGCATCGCCGCACCTGACTGCAGTGTCTGCATCTGCGTCCGCGCCACCACGCTCGCGACTTCGCGCCCGAGCACCGATTCGGCGTAGCCATCCAGCGTGTCGGCGTCGATCACGGCGACGAAGATGTCCGACATCCGCGGTGTGCGGAAGTGAAGTTCCTCGCCCGGCAGCAGCGTGAGCAGGCTGTCGCGGCGCACCTCCTGCGCCTGCCAGTAGCCGTCCGGATGCACGTTGATCGGCACGCCGAAGGTGTAGGACGACGGCCGCGGATGGCCCTTCTCGTCGATCACCTGGTCCATCGATTCGCGGAACAGCTGCACCGGGCCGGACGACATTTCGACGATGCGGCCGCGGAACTCACCGCTGGTCAGTTGCAGGTATTCCTGCGACCACTGCGGCAGGCTGTCCGCGTGCTGACAGGGATCCTCGGTGACGAAGCAGCACACCTGGGGACCGACCGGCTGTTCGTGCGACAGCATCTCGCGGGTGGATTCAACGGTATTCACGCTCACTCCCTTCGCCGCTCGTGATCGGCGCAACCCATGCTGTCTGGCAGGACGGATGACGCTTCGGAAAATGGCGGCGTTCTCTGTGTCTGCGGATCGGCGTGCGTTCCGGCGCGCAGACCGGACCCGCCCGGCTCGCCCGGACTCCTCTGAAACCCATGGTAGGCCTGCCCACATCCCCCGGCAATACACCGCCGGCCGGCGTCCGGACGAACGGGCCGATTCTTGATAGTGCGAACGGAACCTCTGGCCGGTTCGCGATAACGCCCGCGCAGACCCCACTCCTATAGTCGATCAACGGCCGGCGAGCTCCGCCTGCGCCGTGATCCACAGACGCCGCATCGCCACCGGGCGGCATTCATGGCCAACAACTCAAGAGGTACTCGATGCACAGAACAGTACTCAACAGGAGGTCGCAGCGAGCGCTCGCGCTTGCCACCGGCCTGCTCACCCAGCTTTGCGTCGCTGGCGCCTACGCGGCCGCCCCGGCGGGCGAGGCGCTGGTCAATACCAAGTGCGCGTCCTGTCACTCCGCCAAGGGCGACGGCAAGTGGGACCGCATCAGCGAAAGCCGCCGCACGCCCGAAGGCTGGGACATGACGGTCGCCCGCATGACCTTCGCGCACGGCGTCAAGCTGAGCCACGACGAGCGCGGCGCCATCGTCAAATACCTGTCGGACGCCTACGGCCTGTCGCCGGACGAGTCGGCGGCGCACCGCTACATCGTCGACCGCACGCCCAGCGTGGTCGAGCACCCGGAGAACAAGCTGATCGGCGACACCTGCGCGCGCTGCCACTCCTACGGCCGCATCGCGGTACAGCGTCGCACCGAGGCGGACTGGCGCAAGCTGGTGCACTTCCATGTCGGTCAGTTTCCGGCGATCGAGATCCAGGCTGGCGGTCGCGACCGCAACTGGTTCGACATCGCCACCGGCGAGGCCGCGGTCGAACTGGGCAAGGTGTACGGCTTCGAGTCCGACAGCTGGAACACGTGGAAGGCGCAGAAGCCGGCCGACGCGAGCGGCAGCTGGCGCCTGGTCGGCCACAAGCCGGGAACTGGTGCCTACGAAGGTACGGCCACGGTAAAGCGCACCGGCAACGACGCCTATTCGGTCAGCATGACCGTGCGCTACGAGAACGGCACGAGCGAACAGCTGACCGGATCGGCACTCGTCTACACCGGTCACGAATGGCGCGCGACGCTGAAGAGCGGCGAGCGCGAAATCAACCAGGTCATGACGCTGGCCGACGGGGGGCGTTCGCTGTCGGGTCGCTGGTTCGAGTCCGGTTACGACGCGATCGGCGGCACGCTGCGCGCCGTGCGCGCCGACGGCGCCACGCCGATGGTGCTGTCGGTGCAGCCGGCCGCGCTGAAGGCGGGTACCCGCGGCCGCCTCGTCATCAACGGCGTCGGTCTCGACGGCGACGTGAGCCTGGGCAATGGCGTGAAGGTGGTGTCGGTAGCCGAGCGCAGCGCCGAGCGCGTGGTGGTCGAGGTCGAGTCGGCGAAGGACGCGGTGACCGGACCGCGCGAGGTGAAGGTGGGTAACGCACGCAGCGGCGACGCGCTCAAGGTCTATCAGCGCATCGACTACGTGAAGATCACGCCCGACCACCCGATGGCCCGTGTCGGCGGCAACGGCGGCTCGATGAACAAGGTGCCGGCCCAGCTGGAAGCGCTGGCCTACACGGTGGGCGCCGACGGCAAGCAGGGTACGGCCGACGACGTGCAGCTCGGTGCAATGCCCGCGACCTGGTCCTTCGACAACCTGAACAAGGTGGCGGCGGAAATGAAGGACGCGAAGTTCGCCGGCCGCATCGACCAGACCGGCCTGTTCATGACCAATGACGCCGGCCCCAACCCGCAGCGCAAGTACCGAACCAATAACGCGGGCGAGCTGAAGGTGACCGCCGCGGTCAAGGACGGCACGCGCACGGTCAAGGCCACGGCGCCGCTGATCGTCACCGTGCAGCGCTTCAACGATCCCCCGATCCGCTGAGCGCGGGCCGTCACCGGAACAGCCACCATGTCCGAAGCCAACCTGCTTTACGTCGATACGCACGCCTTCCACGACGTGGATGTGAAGGGCCGGCGCGTGCTGCTGCACGTGCCGAGCACCGGCATCTTCGATCTCGACGGCGTGACCACCGAGGTGCTCGATTTCGTGCGGCCGAAGGCGACCGTCAGTTTCGAGGAGCTGCTGCAGCGCTTCTCGGGCAGCGGCTCGCCGACGCTGATCGCCGACGCGATCGAGGACCTGAAGTCGCTGGGCGTGCTGCGCGGCGACCCCGCCGTGGCCGACCGCGGCGCCGGGATCAGCGTGACCGAGTTTCCGCTCAGCACCATCGTGCTGAACGTGAACACCGGCTGCAACCTGAGCTGTACCTACTGCTACAAGGAAGACCTGACGACGCCGTCCAAGGGCGAGAAGCTCGACTTCGACAAGGCGAAGAAGAGCATCGAGCTGCTGCTGAAGGAAGGGGCGAAGCGCGACCGCGTCAACGTGGTGTTCTTCGGCGGCGAGCCGCTGTCGAACATGCGGCTGATCAAGGCGGTCACCGCCTACGCGGAAGAGCGTTGCCGCGAGGAGGGCAAGCAGGTCGACTTCTCGCTGACCACCAACGCCACGCTGCTCACCGAAGAGATCGCCGACTGGTTCAACGAACACGCCTTCGGCATCTCGATCAGCATGGATGGCCCGCAGGCGGTGCACGACCTGCGCCGCAAGACGATAGGCGGCAAGGGCACCTACGAGGTGGTGGCGAAGAAGGCGCGCATGCTGCTTTCGCGCTACACCTCGCGGGCGGTCGGTGCGCGGGTCACGCTGACCGCAGGCTATTCCGACGTGGCGGCCATCCACCATCACCTGAAAGACGACATCGGCTTCGCCGAAGTGGGCTTCGCGCCGGTCACCAGCAATCCGATCACCACCTTCAACCTGGTCGGTGACGAGTTGCGCGCGGTGTTCGACGCGATGAAAACGCTGGGCCGCGAGTACGTCGAGGCGGCAGTCGAGGGCCGCAACATCGGCTTCTCGAACATGCACCAGATGCTGTCCGACCTGTACGAGGGCCGTCGCAAGGCGCTGCCCTGCGGCGCCGGCATCGGGCTGCTGGCGGTCGATCACAAGGGCGAACTGAATCTCTGCCACCGCTTCACCGGCTCCGAGCTGCCGACCTTCGGCAACGTCGATACCGGCATCGCGAAAGCGGAGCTGGGCGCCTTCCTCGAAGGCGCGCTTGACCGCTCGGAGCGCGGCTGCTCGACCTGCCGCATCCGCAACCTGTGTTCCGGCGGCTGTTACCACGAGTCCTACGCCAACTTCAGCGACCCGCATTCGCCGGTCTATCACTACTGCGAACTGCTCAGGGAGTGGGTCGATTTCGGCATCGAGGCCTACCTCGAAATCCTCGAAAAGAACCCCGCCTTCCTCCACAAGCACGTCGCGAACAGGAGCTCTGAACTATGAACCGCTTGAAACCGCTGAACCGCAAGGCCCACCAGATCGAAGCCGCCCCGAACGACGAGGCGGTCGAGAAGGTGGTTGCGATGACCGCCGCCGTCGCCGGCTGCGCCACCACCTTCGATCCGGGCTGGGAACTGGATCCCTTCCTCGGCGTGGCCGGCCTGTGTCAGCCGATGGAAGCCGACCTGTACGGCTGTTCCGACCCTTGCTGGTGGCCGGCCCAGGTGCCGGACACGCTGCACAACTACCCGGACTGGAACACCGGCAAGGACGACGCTGCACGCGACTGGAAGGCGCTGCAGAGCGTGTTCCCGAAGTAAGCCCGCGAACGTACAAGAGGAACTGCTGACCATGAAGATCAAGACCACGGCGGCCGCACTGGCCGCCAGCTCCGGCGTCGCCCTGTTCGGCGCCCTCCCGACCGCCGCCCTCGCGGCCAAGGACTATCTGGTGACCGCCGCACGCCCCAACCTCGTGTTCGTGATGGACGCGAAGGAACGCAAGGTGGTGAAGACGCACACCATCCCGAACACCTCGATGGGCAACAGCCCGATCACGCTGGTGCATTCGCGTGACGGCAAGACCGCCTACGTCATCCACAACCGCTGGGAAACCGTGTCCGGCATCGACCTGGACAGCGGCAAGGAGGTGTTCCGCGCCGAACTGTCCGGCGGCGACATCCGTGGCAAATCGCCCTTCCCGATGGACCTGAGCCCGGACGGCAAGGAACTGGCCGTCTATGTGAACCCGACCCAGCTGCTGCCGGGCGAGTACAAGGTACTCGATCCCTACATCGCGATTTACCGCACCGACGCCGGCACCGACGCCGAGCCGGTACGCAAGCTCAAGGTGCCGCGCCGGGTGTCGACGCTGGCCTGGTCGGCCAAGGGCGACACGCTGTACGCCTTCAGCTGGGACATGCTCAAGCTCGACCCGCAGACGGGTGCAGTCAAGGGCAAGCACCCGTGGCGCAGCTGGAAGAACGGCGAACAGGGCGAGCCGGACACGCTGGCGATCTGGCCGCAGTGGGAACAGACCAATGTGTTCGCCACGCCTTACTACGTCGCTTACGCGAACAAGCCGGAAGGCGATCCGTCTGCTCTGCGCGCCGGCATCTGGACGCTGGACCTCGAAAAGGACACGGTGAAGTTCAAGGAATTCGAGAACGCCGGCGTCGTGCTGTTCTCCAGCGTGGTGAACCCGGTGCGCCGCGACGAAACCTATACCGTCTATACCCAGCTCACGAAGGTGAACACGAAGACCGGCAAGATGGACCGCGTCGATCTCGACCACACCTACTACAACGTGAATGTGTCGAGCGACGGCAAGGAGCTGTACATCGGCGGCACCCAGGGCGACATCGCGGTGTATGACAGCGCCACCTTGAAGCGCATCGGCAACATCCGCACGCCGGGCGGTGGCGATCAGGTGCTCACCTCGCTGCGCATCTTCCAGCGCTGAGCGGCATGAGGGCAGAAGCACTCCATGCGCCCGCAGGCAGCGCCGCGCCGGTCGCGGCGCTGCCTGCGGGGCAGGGCGGCCGTCGTCTCGGCGCGCTCTACCGCTGGGCCGGCGACTTCATCCGGCCGGAGTGGCCGGCGCTGGCGGCCGTGCTTCTGCTGTCGCTGCTCGCCGTGCTGGCCGGCCTGGCCCAGCCTCTGCTGACCAAGGCGCTGATTGACGACGGCATCCTCGCGCACGATCGCGCGGCGGTGCTGGCGAGCGGCGGCTGGATGGTCGGGCTGGCACTGTCCGCGCTGGCGGTCGGCTTCGCCTGCCGCCGCATTCACGTGGCGGCGTCGGCGCGCATCCTCCATCGCATGCGCGAATCGCTGTTCGCGCATGTGCTGCGGCTGTCGCCGGCCTTTTTCGCGCGCATGCGGCAGGGCGACCTGCTGACGCGGCTGGAGGGCGACCTCGGCGAGGTGCAGCGCTTCGCCGTCGACGCCGTGCTGTCGGCGATCAATTCGGTGCTCACGCTGATCGGCACCGTCGTGCTGCTCTGGATGCTCAGCCCCAAGCTGGCGCTCTTCCTCGCGCTGCTGATGGGGCTCAACAGCATCGTGCTGTCCTGGGTGCGACCGCGCATCGAGAAGCTGTCGCAGCAGTCGCGCGACGCCGGTGTCGAGGTGTCGAGCTTTCTGGTCGAGAAGGTCGGTGCGGTGCGTTGCATACAGACGCACGCCGCCGAGCGGCGCGAGCTGGAACGGCTCGCTGCCTTGCACGGCA
The DNA here is from genome assembly GCF_000527135.1 of Methyloversatilis discipulorum. Classification (NCBI taxonomy): domain Bacteria; kingdom Pseudomonadati; phylum Pseudomonadota; class Betaproteobacteria; order Nitrosomonadales; family Sterolibacteriaceae; genus Methyloversatilis; species Methyloversatilis discipulorum. The sequence continues at coordinate 2,660,325 of NZ_AZUP01000001.1, read as the reverse complement.
CGGTGCGCGAGCGCCTGCTGTCGCTGCAGCTGTTCGGCTATCTGGGCGGCGCTTTCCCCAACCTGCTGCTGTCGCTCGCTGTGATCGGCATCTTCGTCGGCGGCAGCCTGTCGATGCTGGCCGGCGAGCCGCTTACTCTGGGGACGCTGGTCGCCTTCGCCACCTGCGTGCAGCGCGCCAGCGCGCCGCTGCATGCGCTGATGGGGCTCTATCTGCAGTGGCAGCGCGTGAAGGTTGGCCTGAACCGTGTCGACGAACTGCGTTCGCTCGACGTGCCGGACGATGCGGCGCCGCTGCCGGCAGACGTTCTGCCGACCGGCGACCTGGTGGTGCGCGACCTCGCCTTCAGCTATCCGGGCGCGGCGCATCCGGCCTTCAGCGGCCTGAACCTGAGCATTCCCGCCGGCGCCCGCGTGTGGCTGCGTGGCGATTCAGGCAGCGGCAAATCCACCTTCACCGATCTGCTGCATCGCCACTTCGAACCGTCAGCTGGCTGGATGGCCATCGGCGGCGTGAATCTGCAGCTCATCGACCGCGCGACGCTGCGCCGGCACGTCGTCGTCGTGTCGCAGGAGGCGGTGCTGTTCACCGGCTCGCTGTTCGACAACATCCGCTACGGCCGGCCCGATGCGCGTCGCGACGAGGTCGAGCAGGCGGCGCAGGCGGCCGGCGTGAGCGACTTCCTGTCGCGTCTGCCCGGCGGGCTGGAGGCGACGGTCGGGCCGCGCGGCGCCTCGCTGTCCGGCGGCGAGCGGCAGCGGGTCGCCTTGGCGCGCGCGCTGCTGATGTCGCCAGCGGTACTGGTGATCGACGAGGGCACGTCCTCTCTCGACGGTGCGCTCGAACTGCGCACGCTGGCGGCGATCGACGCGCTGCTGCCGCAGGCGACGCGCGTCGTGGTCAGTCACCGCGATTTGTCGCAGCTCGCCTTCGACTGCGTCATCGATTTTCCGCAGGCCGCCGCATGACCGTCGTCGTTCGCGTGGGTCTGCTCGACAGTGCGCTGGACCGCGGCTTGAGCGACGCGGTGTATGCCACCTCCGGAGCCGCGCCACTGGACGCCGATGCGCGCGGCCACGGCAGCCAGATCGCGCGCTGCGTGCTTGCGCACGCGCCGCAGGCGCGGCTGGCGGTGGCACAGGTGTTCGACCGCAGCCGTGAAACCACGGTCGATGCGGTGCTCGACGGCTTCTACTGGCTGATCGGGGAGGGCGTTCAGTTGATCAACATGAGCTTCGGCATGCCCACCGCCAGCCCTCGGCTGGCGCAGGCCTGCCGCGACGCCGCCGACGCCGGCATCGCGCTGGTCGCATCGGCGCCTGCGCGCGGCGCGCCGGCGTACCCGGCCGCCTTCGCGCACTGCATCGCGGTCACCGGCGATGCGCGCTGCGCGCCGGGCGAGCTGTCGTGGCTGGCGACCGCTGCGGCCGACTTCGGCACGCACGCGCTGATCGAAGCCGGTCATCCGGAACGCGGCGGAGGTGCCAGCATCGCCACCGCGCGGATGAGCGGGCTGATCGCCGCGCTGCTTGCGCAGGGCGTTGTCCCGGGCGATCTGCGCGCGCGGCTGCAAAGCGCGGCAATCCATGTCGGACCGGAGCGTCGTCATGCGTGATCGCCTTTTGTGGGGCGTCGTGCCGCTGGCGGCGTTGGTCTGTACCGTGCTGCCGGCGCTTGGCGATGCGCTGCTCGCCGTCGCCGGCGCGGCCGCGCTGTGTGCCGGCGTGGCGAGCGCCCGCCGTGCCGCGCTGCTCCGCGCCGCAGCCGGCCTGTTGTGGGGCGCGCTGATCGCGCTCGCCGTGCTGCTGCTGGCCGACCGCTTCGACCTGCGCTATGTCTGGATCTACAGCGGAGCGGAGCTGCCGCTGCATCTGAAGCTGGCCAATCTGTGGGGTGGCGACGAAGGTACGACGCTGCTGCTGGCCGCCTTCCTCAGCACCTTGGCTGCACGCGGGGCGGCGCGGCGCAGCCAGCGCATCGACGTCGCGGCGCTGCTGGCGGCCTGGTATGCGCTGACCGCCGCCTGGCTCGGCCCGTTTGCGGCGACGCCGGTCGACTGGCTGCAGAGGTCGGCATCGCAGGGCATGAACGCGCACCTGATGAAGATCTGGATGCTGGTGCACGCGCCACTCATCCTCGCCGCCTATGCGTGGACACTGTCGCTCGCCGCACCCGCGCTGGCTGCGCTCGGCGGCCGGGAAACGCGCTGGCCGGGCGGCGCACTGACGCACGCGCGACGGGCCTGGGCACTGCTCACCGCCGGCATCGGCTTCGGCATGGTGTGGGCCTTCGAGGACGCGATGTACGGCCAGGTGTGGCACTGGGACCCGGTGCAGACCGCGGTGTTCGCCGTGTGGTGCCTGCTCGCCGCCCATCTGCACGGCGCCGGCGGCTGGCGGCCCGGGCGCACGATGTGGCGCTGGGTGCCTTTCGCCGCGCTGGCGGCGGCGGTGCTGACCGCGATCGCGATGGGTATCACGCGCAACGAGGTGCTCGCCAGTTCGCACCGCTACGTCGGCGCGTCGACCTGGGCGGCCCACATGACGCTGGCTGTCCTGCTGTCGCTGGCCGGACTGGCCGCGTGGCTGCACGGATTGCGCGCGGTGCGCCCGCTGCCGAATGCGAAACGCCTGAACCTCGCCGCCTGGGGCTTGCGCGCGACGCAGCTCATTTTCGTGTTCATCGGCCTGGCCGCATCGGCGCATCTCGCCTGGGCTTTCTACGCCAGCGCGCAAGGCCTGCCGCGGCCGGACGATCTGAAGCCCTTCTTCGAAACGCTGCGCAACTGGGCACGCGGTTCCGAACTGCCGGCGCTGCGCGCGGCCTTCGCGCAGTGGGACGTCGATGGCTACGGGCTGGCGCGTCTGCTGCTGTTGCCCATGGTCGTGACCGGGTTGATCGGCGGCTGGTTCTTCGCCCGCCGGCTGTCGGCGCGACTGGGCTGGATCACGCTGGCGGTCGCGACACTGGCCTGCGCCGCCATGTTCGAGCACGGCGGCCTGCTGGCCCGTCATTACGCCGGCAGCGGCGTGCTGTCGCAGCAGATCGCCGCCGTGCTGCCGCGCATCGACGCCGCCCTGATCGCTGGTGCCTATCTGGCGCTCGGCTGCGCCGCCTGGAGCGCACACGGCGCCTGGCGCAGCCGGCGTACCGCCGGCTACCTGCTGCCGCTCGGCCTGCTGCATCTCGGTGCGGTGGTCGCGCTGTGGGGCGGGTTGCTGGCGACGGCGCTGAATGGCTATTCGCAGCACCTGGTCGCTATCGACGGAGCGTGGCAGCGCGCGCATCAGGGCTATGCGGTGCGCGTCACCGGCCTCGACGTGGACCGCGCGCCAGACGGCGGTCGCACACAGGACAAGGGTAGCTTCCGCGCGCTGGCGCAGATCGAGATTTCGACGCCGGAGCACGGCGTGCTGCAGGGGCAGACGCTGTACCGCGACGCCCGCAGCGCGATCGCCGGCTACGCCGGGCCGGTGCGCCAGATCTGCGAAATCCTCGACTACCGCTATGCGCGTTACGCCGACCAGCCCGGCTATGTGCTGCATCCCTTCATCGACCGCGGCTGGGCGCGTGATCTGCAATTGTGGGTCGCCACCTCGTCTGCGGTGGCGGCGCTCGAAGGCGGGCCGCAGGCCGCTCAGGCCGTGGTGGTGCTGCGGGTGTTGCCCTTCGCGTCGCTGTTGTGGATCGGTCTGACGCTGACTTCGCTCGGCGCGCTGTGGCTCGCATTGCGCCCAATGCCGACACACAGGGAGGTGCAAGGATGAATCCGCTGCTCATACTCGGCGCCGGCCCGGCCGCCAGTCTGCTGGCGATCGCGCTGGCGCGACATGACATACCGGCGCAGATCATCGGGCGGCGACGCACGGCGCCGGCGGTGGAGGGGCTGTCGCAGCGTGTGGTCGAGGCGCTGAAGCTGCTCGGCTGTCACGAGGCGCTGGCCTTGCTCGGCCCGCGCTGGCATCGCGTGTCCAGCTGGAACGCGCAGGAGGTCGAGATGAACGGCGAGTTCGTTGTCGACCGCGTTGCCTTCGACGCGGCGCTGCTGCGCGACGTGAGAGCAGCAGGCGTCGACCTGCACGACGGTCTGGTGCGCGAACTGGAGCGTGGCGACGACGGCGGCTGGTGCGTGTGCTGGGAGGACGGCGAGGGCCGGCTGCAGCGCACCGAGGCCGCGCTGCTCGCCGAGTGCCGCGGCCATACGGCGCCGAAGATGGCGCCCGACCGCTGTGCCGGTCCGACGCTGGTGTCGCTGGGCCGCACCTTCGACGGCGCGCGGCCGCAGCCGCGCACGACCTTCATCGAATCCTTCCCGTCCGGCTGGGCCTGGGGCGGCGTCGATCCGCAGGGCCGTGCCCATATCCAGGTGGTCGTGCAGCCGGCCAGCGTGGCGACCGTCGGCGGTGACCTCGATCTGGCGCACGCGGCAGCGCTGGCGCAGCTCACGCGTCTGCCACGACGTTTCGGCATGCAGTTGAAGCCGGCGGGTACGACGCGGGCGCGTGGCATACAGGCGGCATTGCGCGGCGGCGTGGTCGGCGACGGCTATCTGCGCGTCGGCGATGCGGCCTACACCTGCGATCCGCTGTCCGGTCACGGCATGTTCGAAGCGGCCTCCGGTGCCATTGCCGCGGTGCCCGTCATCAACACGCTGCTGCGACGGCCGGCGCAGACGGCGGTGGCACAGCGCTATCTGCGCGAACGCATCGAGACGGTGTTCGCTTCGCGCGTCGAGGCGGCGCGGCGGCACTATGCCGCTGAGACGCACTGGTCGGACGAGCCCTTCTGGCGGCAGGTGACCCAGCCACCCGTTGCCTCGTCATTGGCGCGCGCCTCGGTCGCCGCGGCGGCGTTTGCGACGCGACCGGTGGTCGAGGACGGCTTCATCGTCGAGCGCCGTGTCGTCGTCAGTGCCGAGCATCCGCGCGGTGTGCGCTTCATCGATGGCATAGACCTTGGCCGGCTCGACGAACTGCTGCAGGCCGGCGCGCCGGCCGGGCCGAGCGACATCGGCCATCACCTGCACGCGCCGGCCGACGCAGTGGCGCGTGCGCTGCGCTGGCTGCAGGCGCAATCCCTCACTACTCGTGTCGGGCACTGACCCGGCGCTTCACCCACCGCAAGAGGAGCGTTTGAAGATGAAAAGAACACCAATGAAGGGGCTGCTGCCCGCAATGCTGGCAGGCCTGCTGCCGCTGTCGTCGTTTGCCGGAGAAGCGGCCGCACCGGCCTATACGGTCAGCGCGAACGTAGGCCTGTTCTCGCAGTACATTTTCCGCGGCATCAGCTACACGCAGGAGAAGCCGGCGGTGCAGGGCGGTTTCGACCTCGCGCATTCGAGTGGCGCCTACCTGGGCATCTGGGGCACCAATGTGAGCGACCTGGCACTGTCGAACGCTACCGGCGAGATCGACGTGTACGGTGGCTTCGCCAAGACCATCGATGACTGGACCTTCGACGTCGGCTTCCTGCAGTTCATCTTCCCGGGCGGCAAGCTCGATCTGGCAGGTGGGGGCACCGAAACCCTGAACACGCTGGAACTGAACGCGGCGGTGACGTGGAAGTTCATCCAGCTGAAGTACTCGTACGCGGTGACCGACTACTTCGGTTTCAGCAAGAAGTCCTTCGGTGCGGATTCGGACGGGTCGGACTACATCGAGCTGAACGCGAACTACGAGTTCATGCCGTCGTGGATCGCCAACGTTCACGTCGGTCACCAGAAGGTGAAGAACTACGACGACTACGACTTCACCGACTGGAAGGTGGGCGTGACGAAGAACTTCGAAGGGGGCTGGCAGGCGGCAGTGGCGTATGTCGACACCAATGCCGACAAGAACTTCTACACGATCTGCGACAACGGCATCCGCTGCAAGGACACCGGCGACAGCAAGTGGCTGCTCTACGTGAAGCGCACGTTCTGAATGACCTCGTTGGTGCCTTGCAGGCACCGTTGTACAGCGCGCAGCATTCAGCTTACCGGACGGCTGCGCGCTGTCTTTTTCAGCCCGCCATCATCTGCCTGAACTGCGGGTTCTGCAGCGCCCACACCGCCGCTTCGAGCCGGCTCTTCATGTTCAGCTTGCGCAGCAGATGCTTGATGTGCACCTTCACGGTGGCATCCGAGATGCCCAGTTCGCGGGCGATTTCCTTGTTGCTGCGGCCGTCGGCCAGCAGGCTCAGGATTTCCCGCTCGCGTTCGGTCAGGTCGCTGTGCGAGGCGGCCGGCGGTGCGTTCAGCGCGTGCGCCAGCAGGCCGGCGACGCTGGCGTCGAGCACGACATTTCCGCCGACCGACTGCTTGATGCGGGCGCACAGTTCTTCCGGTTCCATGTCCTTCAGCAGATAGCCGTCGGCACCCGCCTTCATCGCGTCGAGCACGTCGCGCTCGTCGTCGGACACGGTGAGCATGACGCAGCGCGCACGCACGCCGGAGGCCTTGAGCTGGCGCAGCGTTTCGATGCCGTTCATCGACTTCATGTTGAGGTCGATCAGGATGAGGTCGGGGTCGAGTTCGGCGGCCAGCGCGATGCCGCTGGCGCCGTCGCTGACTTCGCCCGCCAGTTCGAGTTCGTCGTCGGCGCGCACCAGCTGGGCCACGCCCTTGCGGAACAGTGGATGGTCGTCGATCAGCAGGATGCGGATGCTCATGCGGTACTTTCGTCTAGTTGGCCGACCGGCAGTTTCTGCGGCGCGAAGGTGAGCTGCACGCGCGTGCCGCCGCCGGGGCGATGCACGACCGACACTTCGCCGCCGAGAGAGCGAGCGCGTTCGCGCATGATGCTCAGGCCGTAGTGGTTGCTTTCGGCGTACGGGTTGGTGAGGCCGCGACCGTCGTCGTCGACGATCACGTTCAGCAGGTGTTCGGGGCCATAGTGCATGCTCACCCACACATGATAGGCGCGCGCGTGGCGCACGGTGTTCGACAGTGCTTCGCGGATCACCTGCATCACGTGGAATTCCTCGTTCACTTCGAGGTGGCAGCGGCCGAGGTCGTGCACGAAGCTGATGTCCAGACCGCTGCGCTGGGCGAAATCGTCGACCGCGTCCTGCACCGTCGACAGCAGACCGCCGGGGCCCATGCGCACGCGGAAGGCGGCGATCAGCTCACGCACTTCGCGGTAGGCGGCGGACAGCCCCTCGCGCAGTTCGCGCGCCGCCTGGGCGACGTCGGTCGGATGCTTCTCGCGGTCCAGTCCGCGCTGCAGCCGCGCCACCTGGATCTTCATATAGGCCAGCGACTGCGCCAGCGAGTCGTGCAGTTCGCCGGCAATGGCGCTGCGCTCCTCCATCAGCGCCACCCGTCTTTCCTCCTGGCTGCGGCTGATGCTGGAAATGGCCAGCGCGGCGAGGTGGGCGAAACTTTCGGCGAGATTGACCTGCGGGTCGTCGACGCGCGCGACTTCGGGAAATTCGATCACCAGCGTGCCGACGGATACGTCGCCGCGACACACCGGCACCACCAGCGAATGCGCGGTGCAGTCGCCCGAAGGCGGCACCACGCGCGCGCTGACTTCACGCGCGCTCTGTTCGGCGCCGAGCTGGCGCACGATGGCCGGCTCGCCGCGGGTGCACAGCAGCGGTCCGGTGCCCAGCGCCTTGTGCGCCGGCGTGTTCAGGCAGAGTGCCGCGGTCTGTGCGCCGAGCGAGGTTTCGAGCAGGGCGAGGCCATTGCGCAGACTGAACTCCGATACGTCGCCGTCGGTGAACATGCGCGCCACCTGGTGCAGCGTCTGCAGCGCCTGGCTCTTGCGGCGCAGCTGTTCTCCGCTGACCTGCTGGCGCCAGCGGCCTTCGGCCTCGAAGCCCGCCTGGCGCGCCGTCAGTTCCGCCAGACTGTCGACCAGCCGTTCGACTTCGTCGCGACCGCGGGCACGAGCGCTGTCCGGCATCAGCGACAGCGCCGATTCGGTCCGGCGCACCAGCACGCGGTGTGCGCGTTGCGCGATCAGCAGGGCGCCGGCGACGATGACGGCGAAGCACAGCCCCTGCAACAGCAGCATCACGGCAACGCGTTCGAGCAGCGTGCGTTCGACCCCGGCAAAAGCCGTGCAAACTGCCGAGTCGACGCCGTCCGTCCGTTGCGCACAGAGGTCGACCAGCGTGCCGAACACCTGCTCGAACTGACGCTCGATCTCGACGCTGCCCCAGATGCTGAGCACGGCGGCGACCGCACAGCCCGCCAGAGTGGCGACCAATCCGGTATATAAGGGATAGCGCCCGCTGGGGCCGAAGAAAGAACGGATCACCATGACTTTGTACGTGTTTTCAGCCTGGATACTGGCGCTGCTGTTCGCTGCAGTGGTCGGTTCGTGGTACGGCTCCGCGACGGCGTACGCGCTGCCGGGTGCCGTCGTGCTGAGCGGGCTGGCCATGCTCGGCCTGGCGCGCCGTCTGCCCTGGTACGTCGGTCGCCCGCATCCGCCCGAGGCCAGCGCGCAGCAGATGGAGTGGGCGGGTCAACTGTGCCACAACATTTCGTCGCCCTCGGTCACGATTCAGGGGCAGCAGATCACTTTTGCGAACCAGGCCTTTCTCGCGCTGCTGAACTACCGCGGGCGCGGCGATCAGGTGGTCGGCCTGCCCTTCACCAACCTGCTGCACCCGGTCGATCACGCGCGCTTCGCGACGCTGATGGCGATCGCCGGCGGCGAAGACGCGTCGGACGCCGAGGGCGTGCTGCGGCTGGTGCGCTCCGACGGTGGCGCGATCAAGATGCACGCCAGCATTTCGCCGCTGTCTTCTGTGCCCGGCAGCCTGCTCATCCAGTTCAGCCCGGATGCGGCGACCGCACCCGTGCGCGACGGCGTCGAGAACTCGATGTCGCTGGTGCTCGACCAGCTCGATCTGGTGCTGTTCAAGACCGACGCCGAGGGGCGCATCGCCTACGTGAACCGTGCGTGGGAACGGCTCACCGGCCGCAGCATGGCGGACAGCCGTGGCCGGCTGCTGTCTGTGGCCATCCACCCGGAGGACCGCGACGCGGTGGACCGCGGCATGCTGTCGGTCGCCGGTGGGCAGCTCGATCACCTGAATACCGAAGTGCGCATGGTGAATGGCAGCGGCACCGTGTTCTGGGTCATGTTGCGCGCGCAGACCTGCACACTGCCCGACGGCGATCTGCTCGGCGTCGTCGGCACCATGACCGAAGTGACGCGGCGCCGGCGCGGCGAAGACCTCGGTTCCAGCCGGCGCTATCTGAACACGCTGCTCGCCAACGTGCCGGGCATGGTGTATCGCGGTCGCAACGACCCGGACTGGACGATGGAATTCGTCAGCGACGGCAGCGTGGACCTGATCGGCTACGAGCCGTGGGAACTGGTGGACAATCACCGCATTGCCTTCGGCAGCCTGGTGCACCCGGAGGACCGCGAATTCCTGTGGGCACAGGTGCAGGCCAATCTGGCGCAGCACAAGCCTTACCAGATTTCGTACCGCATCGCCGACGTCAGCGGCAACTACATCTGGGTGTGGGAGCAGGGCCGCGGCGTGTTTTCGTCGCAGGGCGAGCTGCTGGCGATCGAGGGCTTCATCACCGACGTCAGCGAGCGTCGCGGTGCGGAAGAGAAGGCGCGCCGGCGCATGTGGTTCGAGGCGCGCACCGGCATGACCAGCCGCGCCATCTTCGACGCGCTGCTGGCGTGGACGCTGCATCAGTCGCAGGTGAACGAGCTTCCGTTCGCGCTGCTGTGGGTGGACGCCAGCGGCCTGGCCGAGCCGGTGATGAGCAGCAGCGCCGAGGCGGCCGAACAGATACTGGCCACGGTGGCGCGCCGCTTCCGGCCGGTGAATTACCCGGGGGCGGCGATTACCTATCTCGACAATTACCAGTTCGCCGTGCTGCTGACTGATTTCCGCGCCGGTGAGGCGGCGCGTGCGCTGTCCGGCTCGAACGAGGTGATACCGGCCGTGTCGCAGCTGGCCAGCCGGCTGGTGCAGGAGCTGTCGGCGCCGCTGAACGTCGGCGGGCGCGACATTTCGGTGCCGGTGGCGGTCGGCATCGCCATCGCCGACGCCCGCTACATCGGCGCCGAATCGATGTTCGCGGCGGCCCGTCGTGCGGCGACCCAGGCGGCCGAGCTGGGGCCCGGCCATTGCGAGTTCGCCGACGAATGAGCGCCGCCGGGTGACCTGACCGCGTCAGGGTTCGATCGCGATGCCGCGCAGCGCTTCGCCGTTGCCCACCTTGCCGATGCGCGTCGCCTTGCCGGTCTTCAGGTCGATTTCGTAGAACTGGGCGGCGGCCTCCTTGGCCGTGCCAAGTACCGCGAAGGCGGCGTTGTTCAGATCGGCGATGTCGAAGTGGGCGTCGGTGACACCGGCGACGCCGAGCGAACCCACGGTGTAGAGCTTGCCCAGATTGGGCGACACGACGGGCTGTTCGCCCTCGACCGAACCCTGACGCACCAGTGCGCCGGTGGCGGCGTCGATCGCGTAGTTGGTGGTGAGCTTCTCGTTGTCCTTGTTGTAGGTGTAGCCGGCAGCGACCACCCGTGGCGCCACCTTTTCGTTCGCGTCGCCAGCGGCGTAGTGCAGCGTGCCGTCCGCCTGCAGGCCCGGCGTATCGGGCGAGGCGTCGACCAGCGCGCCGGTGTCCGGGTGGGCGCGCAGGTTCTGCCGCGTGTCGGACACGATGCGGATGCGGTCGGCCGCCGGGTTGAAGTCGAAGCCGAACTGGCCGCCGTTCAGCGGCTGCGAAAATTTCTCGTTGCCCACCGGCGTCAGTTGCCCGCTCGCGGTATCGACCCGGAACACGCGACCGCTGCTGCCGAGCGCATACAGCTCGCCGCGGGCGACCCGGTAATCGATGCCGAGCACCGTTTCGCCCGCTGCCAGACCCTTCAGTGCGACGTCGGACAGCAGCCGGCCGGGCTGCCCGGCGTTGAAGCTGACCAGATGGTGCGACTGCGTGACCGCGCGGACGATTTCCTTGCGCGGCGTGCCGCCGGCGTCGGACAGACCGGCGCAGCCGGTGGCGAGCAGGGTGACGCCGATCACTGCAGCGGGAAAAGCGAAAGCATGTTTCATCGTGAGGATCCGTATGTCGTCGTTCGATTGCGCGGCGCCGCGGCGGTGCGATCCGCATGGTTACCGACCTGATCACGGCTGCACAGGCCCGCTCTTGAGACAGTTGTCTCGTCCCTCTCGCCCGGTCGGATGAGATGCCCGCCTCAAGGGACCGTGGCGATGTCCGTTAATCAGGCAGTCATCGATCAGAGCGAACCGCCGTGCCCTGCGCCGTCATCGTGTTTCATCATTTCCGTCGTGTCCTGCTTGTCGCCGTTGTCCTGGTGGGCACCGGCCTGCCCGCGCAGGCCGCCACGGTCACGATCAAGGCCGGCGACGGATCGGGCAATGCGCTGGACAGCGTCGTCGTGTCGCTGGTTCCGGTTGCGCGTGCCGCCCTGCCCGCCGCCAGACCGGCGCAGATCGAGCAGCGCAACAAGACCTTCCTGCCGGCGATCAGCGTTGTGCAGACCGGCACTGCGATCGAGTTTCCGAACAACGACACGGTGCGCCATCACGTCTATTCCTTCTCGGCGGCCAAGGTTTTCGAGCTGAAGCTCTACGCCGGCAAACCCGAGAAACCGGTGGTGTTCGACAAGCAGGGCGTCGTCGTGCTGGGCTGCAACATCCACGACAAGATGGCGGCTTACGTCGTCGTGGTCGATACGCCGTGGTCGGCGATCTCGCAGACTGACGGCGTGGCCCGCATCGCCGACGTGCCGACCGGCGACTATCAGCTTCAGCTGTGGCATCCGCGCCGCCTCGGCATGCCCGAAATTCCGCCGCGGCCGCTACGCATCGCCGGTGACCAGACCGAAACGGTCAAGGTCGAACTGAGGCCCTGAGTCGATGCGCTTCAGTCTCAAATGGAAGATCGCGGCCTGGTGCGCCGCGCTGCTGCTGGTCACGCAGATCGGCGGGCTGCTGCTGTTCGGTGAGATTGGCCGCGGCAGTGCGATGGCCGACGCTCAGGCGGACCTGAAGACCGGCGACCGCGTATTCGCGCGCCTGGTCGACGAACGGGCGTCGCAGCTGACCCAGGCGGCGCGCGTGCTGGCGGCGGACTACGGTTTTCGTGAGGCGCTGCTCAGCCAGGACAGAGAAACGATCGAATCGGCGCTGGCGAACCACGGCGGGCGCATCCGTGCCGACGTGATGCTGCTTCTGGCGCTGGACGAGTCCATCGTTGCCAGTTCGTCCTTCAATCCGGGACGTACGCCCGAGCGCCTGCGCCAGTTGATCGAGGGCGCGCGCAGCGGCGCACACAGCGGCGGCTTCGCCGTGGTGTCCGGCATGCTCTACCAGCTGGTCGTGGTGCCGGTGATGGCGCCGGTGCCGGTCGGCTGGGTGGTGATGGGCTTCAGCGTGGACAAGAGTCTGGCCAATGACCTTAAGAGCGTGACCGGCCTCGAAGTCAGTTTCGTGCGGCGCAGTGGCGACAAGGGATGGGTGCTGGCGTCGAGCACCTTGAACGAGCCGCTGCAGAGTGCGCTGCTCGGTGAGTTGTCGGCGAACAGCGCCCTGCGGGAGGAGGCGCTGACGCTCGGCGACCGCGATTACGTCAGCCTGATGCATCCGATCGACGCCGGCCCGCAACAGCAGGTCGGCGCCGTACTGCAACTGTCGCTGGAGCGCGCGCTGGCGCCGTGGAACCGGCTGTATCGTGACTGGACCGGGCTTACGCTGATCGGCACGCTGCTGGCGCTCGCCGTGAGTGCCTTCATGGGACGTTCGATCGCCTCGCCAGTGGTCCGGCTGGCGGAATTCGCGCGTCGTGTCGAATCCGGCGAGTACGGCGCGCCGCCGGCGGTGGCGCGCGGCGACGAGATCGGCCAGCTCGCCAACGCCTTCGTTCACATGACCGACGCCATCTCGCTGCGCGAAACGCGCATCAGCGAACTGGCCTACTACGACGTACTGACCGGCCTGCCGAATCGCGCCTACTTCACAGACAGGCTGGAAGAATCGCTGCGCGCAGCGGCCGCCGACGGCAGCGATCTGGCGGTGGTGTGCCTGGACGTGGATCGTTTCAAGATGGTGAACGACACGCTGGGGCACGAACTGGGTGACCTGCTGCTGCGCGAGGTGGCGCGACGGCTGCGCGAAACGCTGCGCGACGTGCGCGATCAGGTGGCACGACTGGGCGGCGACGAGTTCGCGGTCATGCTGCCGGGCGCCGACGCGTCAAAGGCGCTCAGCGTGGCCCACCGCATCGCCGAAGCGATGAACCGGCCGATGAACCTCGACGGCCAGATGGTCGACGTCAGCGCCAGCATGGGCGTGTCGGCCTGCCCGGCGCACGGCAGCGACGCGCAGTCGCTGCTGCGCCACGCCGACGTCGCCATGTATCTGGCCAAGCGTCACAACACGATGGCCGAAATCTACGACCCCAGGCATCACGACCAGAACGTCGAGCGGCTGTCGCTGCTGAGCGAGCTGCGGCTGGCGGTCGAGCGCGATGAACTGGTGCTCTATTACCAGCCCAAGGTGGCGACCGCGCCGGACGCGGTTCACCACGTCGAGGCGCTGGTGCGCTGGATACACCCGACGCGCGGTTTCGTGCCGCCGTTCGAGTTCATTCCTTTCGCCGAGCAGACCGGCTACATCAAGGCGATCACGCTGTGGGTGATGAACGCGGCGATCCGCCAGTGCGGGCAGTGGCTGCGGCAGGGGCTGGAGGTGAACGTGTCGCTGAACATTTCAGCACGCGACCTGCTGAACCCGGAACTGCCGGCGCTGTTCGCCGGCATGCTGGAACGCCATGGCTGTCCGGCACGCCTGATCACGCTCGAAATCACCGAGAGCGCGGTGCTCGACGATCCCCTGCGCGCGCTGGCCAATCTGCAGGTGCTGCGCGAGACCGGCTGCGCGCTGTCGATCGACGATTACGGCACCGGTTACTCGTCGCTGTCCTACCTGCGGCAGATGCCGGTCAGCGAGATGAAGATAGACCGCAGTTTCGTGATGCACCTGCTCGACAATCCGAACGACGAAATCATCGTACGTTCGACAATCGAACTGGCGCACAACATGGGTCTCAAGGTGACGGCCGAGGGCGTGGAGTCCGAAGGCGTGCTGGATCGACTGCGCCTGCTCGGCTGTGACCTCGCCCAGGGTTACCTGATCAGCAAGCCGATTCCGGCCGAAGCCCTTGAAAAATGGTTCCGCGAGTCGCGCTGGGCGAACGGCGCGGTCGGGTCCTCTCCAGTCGCCTCGACGGTGAACGAGCCGATCGGCAGAACCGCCGCCCGGACTGTCGCAGTTTGAATATTTCCGTGCCGTGGTTGCAGGCCCGATACATGCTTCAGGTTACAGTGTCGGGAACCTGCAGGAGCGAACAACAATGATGAAGCGTCACGGACCACTGGAAGTCATTACCCGCACGCCTCACGTCAGGTCGCGGCCGGTGCCGCTGCTGTTCGTGCATGGCGCCTACACGGCCGCCTGGTGCTGGGACGAACACTTCCTGCCCTGCTTTGCCGAAGCCGGCTATGAGGCGCACGCGCTGTCGCTGTCCGGCCACGGCGGCAGCCCGGGTCGCGAATACCTCGACCTGATCAGTCTCGACGACTACGTGCGCGACGTGCTCGACGTGCTGGACCAGTTCGACACCCCGCCGGTGCTGATCGGACATTCGATGGGCGGCATGGTGGTACAGAAGTGTCTCGAGGTGAGACAGGTGCCCGCTGCCGTGCTGATGGCGTCGGTGCCGCCGCAGGGGCTGTGGGCGTCGGCGGTCGGCCTGGTCATGCGCAAGCCGGATCTGATGTCCGAACTGAACAGTCTGCTGGCCGGCGGCGCGACTTCGCTCGACGCACTGCGCGAGGCGCTGTTCGCGCAGCCGGTGTCGATGGAGCGCCTGCAGCAGATGGCCAGTCGCGTGCAGCCGGAATCGGCACGCGTGATCTGGGACATGACCTTGTTCAACCTGCCTCAGCCGGCGCGCATGCATCGTCCGCCGATGCTGGTGCTGGGCGCCGAGTGCGACCCCATCATCCCGCCGGCGCTGACCGAAATGACCTCGCGCGCACTCGGTGTGCCGGCCCACGTCTTCCCGGGCATGGGGCACGGCATGATGCTGGAGGCCGACTGGCGCAAGGTGGCGCAACGCATGCTCGACTGGCTGCCCGGCGCCCTGTCGGCGGTTCAGCCAGAGGTCCAGGGCTGCAACGCCGGCGCCTGACCGGCTGACACTCGGTCCGTCACGCGGCGGACCGAGCGCCCGCAGTCACGAACCCCGGCGCCCCGGTGCGGCGTGCCGCTGCAGATAGGCCAGGATGTCGGGCAGGCGCAGCTGCGGTTCGCCCGGCATCGCCCGCGAGCCGACCACGCGGTTCATCCACGCCATATTCCTCTCCATCCGCGCGACCACATGTCGCCATTCGCCAGCGGTGCGGCTCGACGGCTCCGGCAGCACGTGACACTGGTCGCAGGCGTCGCGAAAGCTGCGACCGCGCGTGTCGAGGTCCGGATAGCGCGCTGCATCGATCGGTTTCTGTGCATTACGTCGCAGGTAGCCGATCAGCATGTGTACTTCTTCCTCGTCTGGCGCCTTGACGCCGCCCATCATGTCTTTCATCAGCGCCCCACGGTTTCCGTGTCCGCGCATGCGCACCACCATGCGGTCGACGATCTTCGGCCACTTGTCGGGGTGATGCATGGCCGGATTCGGAACGTGGTGGCACTGAACACAGTAGCGCGCCAGCAACGCGGCGCCGCGCGATCCGGGTTCCGGCAGCGAGGCGGCGTCGAGTGAGGGCGGCAGGATGCGCGCGAGCCAGCTGGCCTGCGGCGAACCTTGCCAGCGCGCACGTGCGGCGTCGATCGCTGCCTGGTTCGCCAGCGGACCGTCGCCGGCTGTAACGGTGCCGTAAGCAAACAGTGCGATCAGTAGCACGATGCCGTGATGAAACATGTGTGCGGGGAGGAGGTCAGACCTCTCCAGAGTAGTCCAGCAAGACGGCCGACAAAAGCTTGTCACGAGGCCGCGAACGCAGGTGCTGTGGCATGGGTTTGTGAAGTTTCGATGCATGTCCGCGTCGGCCCTTCGGATGATTCAAGCTGGCAGTGCTGTCCGCCGTTAGCCATGGTGTCGGGTACGGGAAGAGAAAGATGGATCTGTTCGATTTCATGACCGGGAAGTCGCTGGGCCGCGCCCAGGACTACGGAGACGAAGTGCTCAACGCGGGCTGGTTGCCGCAGCTCGACGCCGCCGTGGCCGGCCGTCGTGTGCAGGCGGTACGCCAGCGCAGCGCGGTGGCCGACCCCGACGCCTTCCTGCGTGACATCTACCGCAGCCAGGAGTAATCGGCGCTGACCGGATGAGGCGCGAGACACTTGCCCGTGGGCACGTGTCTTCTTTCGCGTCGATGCGCCGGTTCGCATTCCGATCCTGCATATTGCGCAGCCGGCGCGGGTAATATCGCGCTCATGGCCTGCACCCCTGTTCCAGTTTCCCGTCCGATGCTTGCCGCGCGCTGCGGCCGCCGCCCTGTGGAGCGGTCCGCATGAGCGATGCCGTGCGCAAGCTGGGGCGTTACGTGCTCGGCCGCGAAATCGGTCGCGGCGAGCGCGGCGCCGTATTCGAAGCCACCGAAGCCGGCAGCGGCCGCTTGCTGGCAATCAAGACCTTCCGTACCGATCTCGCCGCCGACCCCGCGCACTACGTGCGCAAACTCGGTGAGAGTCTGCTTGCCACGTCCTCGCTGCAGCACCCGGGCATCGTCCGCATCATCGAACAGGGTGTGGCCGACGACGGGCAGCCCTGGGCGGCGGTCGAGCGGCTGGACGCGCGCTCGCTGCGTCAGTTGCTCGACGCGCTGCCGCGCATGGCCTTCGACTGGGTACGCAGCATAGGCAGCCAGGCGGCCGATGCACTGGCCCATGCGCACGCCGCCGGCATCGTGCATGGCGGGCTGAAGGCGTCGAACATCCTGGTCGATGGCGACGGACGCGTGTTCGTCACCGATTTCGCGCTGCCCTCGCCGTCGCCGGATGCGTTGCCGGCGATGCCGCAGTATCTGTCGCCGGAGCAGGTGCAGGGCTTGCCGCCGGATGCGCGCTCTGACGTGTTCTCGCTCGGCGCCATCCTGTTCGAAATGCTGGCTGGTCGTCCGCCTTTCGGTTCGCCGCTGACCGGCTCGCTATCTACCGTGCTGGAGAACATCGCCTATGCGCCGACGCCGACGCCCAGTGCGATCGATCCCGACGTGCCGCCGGATCTGGACATGGTCGTGATGAAGGCGCTGGCCAAGTCGCCGATCGAGCGCTACGCCGACGCGTCGGCGCTGGCAGAGGCGCTGCGCGGCGTGCGACCTGCCCCGGTTGTACGCGACGCAGACCCGCTGCCCGAGGTGCTGCCGACTGATACCGGGCCGGCGCCCATCCTGCGTCGCGGGCAGTCGGGCAGACCGAAGGCGCCGGTCGAGGACGTGCTGGCCGAATTGGCGGCCGACATCGACGCCTTCGCCGCGCGCGGCGCACCGCAACCGTCGATCGGGCAGGCGGCGTCCGCCTCGGCGCAGCGGCCGCTGCGCGAACAGGCAGCGCCGGCCGTCGCCTTCCCCACGCTGCACGAAATGCCGGCGCCGCCGCAAGCGCCCCCGCCGCCGGCGCCGGCCGTGCAGCGCGCAGCGCTGTCGCCTGCCGATCCGCCGGCTGCGTCGTCGCTGCTCGCCGACCTTGCCGGCGAGGCGCAGCGCATCCGTGCGCACACGGCGCAGATGCAGCGTGGCGAGCGTGCGGTCCGCACCGAAGCGGAACAGGCACTGTCCAACCGCCTGTTGCTGGTGCGCGACTACTTCACCCAGTTGAGCGCCCAGCTCAACGTGATCAAGCCGCAGGTGGCGCGCGACTATCCGCTGCTCGGGCTCGGCGTCCTGCGTGGCCTGGCCTGGCAGGCGTCCGATGTGAACACCCGCAACCGCGGCGCCGAGGCACCGGACCAGCTGGTGCGCGTGTCCTTGTCCTGGCTGCTGCGCGGGCAGTCGGTGCTGCGCTGTGAGCGCGATCCGCTGGCGGCCGACACGCTGCGTCTGGCGCTGCGCGAGCACGGCCTGCGTTTCGAGGAACAGCCGGCGCGCGACGAACTGAACCGGCTGCGTGCGCAGATATTCGACGTCGCGCCCGAGGTGCGCGGCCGGGTTGAACTGAATGCCGACTACCGGACGCTGACGCTGCGCTTGACGCTGCAGAACGTCGAACGCTTCGGTCTGGTCGATTACGTGCCGCCGGCCGAAGACCGCGGCAGCGAATGGCTGGACGAGCTGGTGCGACTGCTGCTCGGCCAGCCCAGCCGTTTCCCGACGCTGGCCAAGCTCATCGTGCCGTCACCGATGTGACGTGGCGCGGATGATGCTTCGTTTCAGTGGGGTGTGTGCCGGCCGTTCAGTTTCCGGTCGGACGAGACGTTGAATCATGTTCGGACAGCAGGAGGCAAGCCATCATGGACGGGGCGGACATTCGGATTCCTCTGGCGGAATGCCGCGAAATCTACGACGTGGGTGATGTGGACCGGGCGATGGAGTCCGGCAGCGGGGCGCGCAACGAGGCGCTGACCGCCTTCTACGGCAAGATGAAGACGCTGGGCGGCGTGCGCTACGTGGTCAAGCCGTCCTCGTTCGACGGTCTCGACCCGCTGTACGCCCGCTGCCCCAATTTCACGCCGGTGCTGGACGACCTGAAGCGCTATCTGGCGCTGGCGGTGGCCGGCAACGAGCCGATGAACTTCACGCCCATCCTGCTGCTCGGCGAGCCGGGCATCGGTAAGACCCATTTCGCGCGCCAGCTGGCCAATGTGCTCGGCACCGGCTTCGAATTCGTGTCGATGTCCTCGCTCACCGCCGGCTGGATATTGAGCGGCGCCTCGTCGCAGTGGTCGCATGCCAAGCCGGGCAAGGTGGCGCAGGCGCTGGTGTGCGGCGACTACGCCAACCCGCTGGTGGTGCTTGACGAAGTCGACAAGGCGGGCGGCGACGCGCGCTACGATCCGATGGGTGCGCTGTACGGGCTGCTGGAGCAGGACACCGCGCGCCAGTTCAAGGACGAATTCGTCGAGGTCGACATCGACGCCAGCCACATCATGTGGGTGTCCACCGCCAACGACGAGCGTTCGATTCCCGAACCCATCCTGAGCCGGATGAACGTGTACACCGTGCCGCGGCCGGACCACGATCAGGCCTGCATCATCGCGCGCACGCTGTACGAGGAACTGGTCGCCGCGCACGACTGGGGATTCGCGCCGGAGGCACCGGAAGACGTGATCGACCGCCTGGCCGGCGTGCCGCCGCGCGACATGCGCAAGGTGCTGCTGGCCGCTTTCGGCAACGCCAAGCTGGCGCACCGCGACCATCTGCTGCCGGCCGACCTCGAAGCGGGCCGCGCGACGCGGCAGAAGAAGATCGGCTTCTGAGAGGCGCTACAGCGTGTGGCTGCGGTCGCCGCGCGAGAAGCCGGTCAGCGGCGCATCGATGTCGCGGGTCAGGCAGATCACCTTGAACAGCTCGCCCATCTCGGCCGGCGAGGTGAGCTGGTTCAGCGCCGCATTCTGCTTCGCCCGGCTCAGCGCGTCGGCGTCGCGGTCCAGCAGTTCGAGCACGCCGCAGTTCAGCAGGAAGTTCGCCTGGCTGGTGTAGCCGGCCAGCGACATGCCGGCGTCGAAGGCGGCCTGGGCGACGGCGGTGAAATCGACGTGTGCGGTCAGGTCGTTGAGTCCGGGCATCCACAGCGGGTCGGTGTGCGCGTGATGGCGGTAGTGGCACATCAGCGTGCCGCTGCGGCGGTCCGGGTGGTAGTACTCGGCCTGCGGGAAGCCGTAGTCGATCAGCAGCAGCGCGCCGCGGCCGATGCGACGCGCCCACTCGGCCACCCAGGCGCGGGCGGCGAGATTGATTTCGCTGTCGTAGCCCTCGGTAAAGCCGAGCGTACGTGCCTCGTCGGCCAGTGCGTCCGGCGCCGGGCGCCAGTCCAGTACCGGCAGGCCGGACGGGTCGAGCGCCAGTCCGGCCTGCTCGATGTGGCCAGCCGCGTTGCGCAGGCGTTCGACCGGCATCGCGTCGAGCACCTCGTTGCCGATCACGACGCCGTCAAACGCGTCGGGCAGACTGTCCAGCCAGCTCACGCGTGCGCTCAGATGCGGCAGTTCGGCGGCGATCAGCGCCTGCTGGCGGGCGCGCAGGTCGGCCGACAGTTCGAGTATGCGATAGCTCTGCGGTGCGGCGCCCAGCCAGTCGAGCTCGGCCAGCACATCGACCGCCAGGCGGCCGCTGCCGGCGCCCGCCTCGATCAGGTGCGGCGCGCTCAGCGCCATCAGTTCCGCCAACTGGCGGGCGAGGCTGCGGCCGAACAGCGGCGTCAGCTCCGGCGCGGTGACGAAATCGCCGTCGTCGCCGAACTTTTGCAGCGCGCCGCTGTAATAGCCGAGCCCCGGCGCGTACAGCGCGCACTCCATGTAGCGGCTGAAAGGCATCCAGCCGCTTCGGGTGATCTCGTCGCGGATCTGACCGAGCAGGCGCTGGCTGTGCTCGACGGCGTCTGAATCGGGCTGGGGCAGTGACATGGCACGGGTGTCCGGTCGCGGGGTCCGCGATAATGCGGCATCGCGTCGCGACAGACAAACAGGCGGACAGGGAAGCGATGGAAAACGGCAAGGTTGCACTGATCACCGGCGCGGCGCGGCGCCTTGGCGCGCAGATGGCGCGCACGCTGCACGACGCCGGCTGGCGGGTGGCCATCCACTACCGGCAGTCGGCCGAAGAGGCACTGCTGCTGCTCGACGAATTCAATGCGCGCCGCGCGAAAAGCGCCTGCTGCCTGTCGGCCGACCTGCTCGATACCGCCCGCCTGCCCGAACTGGTCGACAAGACGCTGGCGAAATTCGGCCGGCTGGACGCACTGATCAATAACGCCTCTTCCTTCTACCCGACGCCGATCGGCACCATCACCGTCCGCGACTGGGACGACCTGACCGGCAGCAACTTCCGCGCGCCGCTCTTCCTGTCGCAGGCGGCCGCGCCGGCGCTGCGCGACAGCGGCGGCTGCATCGTCAATATCGCCGACATCCACGCCGAACGACCGCTGCCGGGCTATGCGCTGTACAGCGCCTCGAAAGGCGCGCTGGCGACGCTGACCCGGGCGCTGGCCATCGACCTGGCGCCGCGGGTGCGTGTCAATGGCGTGGCACCGGGCCCGATCCAGTGGCCGGAAAACGACCTGTTCGACCCGGAAGAACGTGCGCGCATCGTGCGGCATACCCTGTTGCAGCGCGAAGGCGACCCACAGGACATCGCACGTACGGTACGCTTCCTGATCGAGGATGCGCCCTACATCACCGGCCAGATCATTGCCGTGGACGGCGGGCGCAGCGTGCACCTGTGACGCATCCGTCAGACCTTCGTCGGATTGCCGGCGCGACGCCGCACGTATATCGTCGGTAATTGTAAAATGGCGTAAATGCCTGACGTTGCAGCACTGACCTCGGGCCCTGACGTTGAAGCCCTATGCCACCCGGCCTGCCATGAGTTCCCAACCTAAATCTGTGTGCGTGCTGTTCGCCGACGTCTCCGGCAGTACCCGGCTCTACGAGAAGCTGGGCGACGCCGAAGCGCTGCGCGCCGTGGAACGCTGCCTCAACCGCATGCGGCGCGTGGTCGACGGACATGGCGGCAAGGTGATCAAGACCATCGGCGACGAGGTCATGACCACCTTCCCCAATGCCGATGCCGGCATCCAGGCCGCCTGCGAGATGCAGCACCGGGTGACCGACCTGCCGCCGGTGTCGGGCGTCAAGCTGGCGATCCGCGTCGGCTTCCACTTCGGGCCGGCGATCGAGGAGAACGACGACGTGTTCGGCGACACCGTCAACACTGCGGCGCGCATGGCCGGTCTGGCCAAGGCAGGGCAGATCATCACCACCGCCGAAACGCTGGCTGCGGTGACGCTGTCGATGGGCCCCGAGGTGCGCGAAATCGACGCGCTGACGGTGAAGGGCAAGGCCGAGGACGTGCGCGTCTGTGAGGTGCTGTGGCAGGAGGGCGCCGACCTGACGATGAAGGCGTCGAGCATCGTCGCCAGCTATCACGTGGCGCGGCTGCTGGTGCGCTACCGCGACACCGAACTGACGGTGGACAACGCGCACGGCCCGCTCACGCTGGGCCGCGACATGAGCAACGAGGTCGTGATCAAGGACCAGCGCGCATCGCGCAATCACGCGCGCATCGAGCGCCGGCGCGACAAGTTCGTGCTGGTCGACCAGAGCACCAACGGCACCTTCCTGCGCATCGAGGGCGAGAACGAGGTGGTGCTCAAGCGCGAAGAAATCATCCTGCGCGGTCAGGGCACCATCGGCTTCGGCCACAGCGCTCTGGAGCAGGGCATAGACCTGATGAGCTTCGAAGTGCTGGAGTGAGCCGGGCGGCCGTCATTGCTGCCTGAAGCGCAGAACCGCCATCACCGCCGCCAGCAGCAGCGCGCTGGCGCTGACCAGCACGGCAGTCGCACGCAGCCTGCCGACCGCGAATTCCCCGAAATAGCGTTGTACCGGCGTCGAGGGCGGCAGTGCCGTCACGTCACTCTGCGGCATCGGGCCGGCTGTGGCGGGCACGGCCGGCAGTGCGTAGGCGCCGGCAGCCTGCTCGTGCTGCAGTGCCCCCTCGAAGCCCCAGCGGGTCATCATCACCGACGAGGTCCAGCGCATCGGCGGTGACAGCTTGTCCAGCGGCATGATGAGGCCGGACAGGATGACCTGCGGGATGAGCAGCAGCGGCACCAGCCCGATCGCCGCTTCCGACGAGCGCACCAGCGCCGACAGCAGCAGTCCCATGCCGACACCGGATGCCGCGCACGCCCACAGCAGCGCGAAATGGCCGGCCCAGCTGCCCTGCAGCCCGGTGGCCACGCCAACGATGCCGAGCAGCAGCGCGCACTGGATCGCGCACAGCGCGCCGAGCACGACGAATTTGCTCATCACATAGCTCGGTATCTTCAGGTTCACCATGCGCTCGCGGCGGTAGATCGCCTGCTCGGACACGATTTCGCGCGCCGCGTTGGAGCAGCCGAACCAGACGGCCGACACCGCCATCAGGAACAGCGCGAATGCGCCGTAGGCATTGCGGCCGGCCGCCGTGTCCAGTTCGCCAGCGAACACCAGGGCGATGACGGCGGCGATGACCGGCGCCTGTACCAGCAGGATGAGTGTGCTGACGCGATCGCGCAGCTTGATGGTGGCGTAGCGGCGCGTCAGCACCGCCCACTGGCGCAGGCCGAAGCCGCGCGTGCGACCGCCTTCGTTCGCGCGCTCGCCGGTCATCGTCGCGGTGTCGGCGCCGCGTCGTTCGCCGACGTAGCGCGCGTGCAGCGGCGAGGCGCGGAAAGCGGCGGCGCGCTCGCCCATGTCGCGCCCGCGTCGTTTGTCCTCGGCCAGCGGCTTCAGCGCGTGCCCCGGTTCCGACACCAGCTTGTCGTACTCCGGCGCGCCCGGTTCGACGCCCGGGTTGAAGTAGGTGATGGAATCCGGCCAGGCCGGTCCGTAGTACACGAGCTGCCCGTCGGCCAGATAGACGATGTTGTCCATGCAGCGGTAGGCCTCCAGCGAGGGCTGGTGGATGGTGAGCAGGATGGAGCGGCCCTGATCGGCCAGGCGGCGCAGCAGGCGCATCACGTTCAGCGTGTCCTCGCTGGCCAGGCCCGAGGTCGGTTCGTCGAGGAAGAGCAGGCGCGGCTGGGTGATCAGTTCCTGCGCCAGATTGACGCGCTTGCGCTGGCCGCCGGAAATGCCCTTGCGCTCGGGCGAGCCGATAGCCACGTCGCGCGTCTGGCTTATTTCGAGCTGGGCCAGCACGTCGGTGATGCGTGCCTCGATCTCGGCGCGCGAGGTGTCGGGCGGCAGGCGCAGGCGGGCGGTGAAATACAGCGCCTCGAACACCGTCAGTTCAGGATGGATGATGTCGTCCTGCGGCACGTAGCCGATGGCGCCCCGCCAGGCGTCGAAGTTGCGGTAGAGATCCTGGCCGTTGATCAGCGAACGTCCGGACTGCGGTTTGAGGTAACCGTTGAGCGCCATCATCAGCGTGGTCTTGCCGGCGCCGGACGGCCCCATCAGGCCGACGAACTCGGTCGGGAACACGGTGAAGGACACGTCGTGCAGCAGCGTCTTGCGGCCGCCGTCCACGCTGACCGTGATGCCTTCGGCCTGCAGCACCACGTCGCCGCGGTAGGCGCGCGCCAGATTGCCGGCTTCACCGAGATCGACCACCACGCTGCCCAGGCTGAGCACGTCGTCGTGCCCCAGCGGCGTCGCTTGCCTGACCGGCTGCCCGTTGATGTAAGTGCCATTGGCCGACCCCAGGTCCTCGACCAGCCAGCCGCCGCCACTGCGCAGCAGCCGGGCGTGGCGGCGCGACACCTGGGGTGAATCGATGCGCAGGTCGGCCGACGGATCGCGGCCGACCACCACTTCCTGCTTGTCTTCGGGCAGCGCTGCGCCGGCGGCATGCGCGCTTGCGGCGTCGCGCTCGAGCGCGTGCAGCCGCGACAGCGGAAAGCGGCAGGAGCCAAAATAAAGCACGTCCTGCGCGCTGACCACGGTTTCGCAGTCTATCGGCGCGCCCGGCGCGTTGATCGATGTGCCGTTGGTGGAGCCGAGGTCGCGCACGTGCCAGTGCCGGCCGTCACTGCGCAGCTCGCACTGGCGCTTCGACACTGACGGCGCCTGCAGCACGATGTCGTTCACGCCGGGCGTGGCGTCGCGGCCTATCCGTATCGTCACGCTGGGCGGTGGTGCGACCGCCATCATGCGCGTGGCGTCGGCGTCCTCGTCCAGACGATGGAACAGTGCGGTCACCGCCGGGCCTATGAGGAGCGGATGACTGCCCAGCCCTATCGTGTCGCCTTCCGCCAGTTCGGCCTCGCGTACGCGCCCACCTGCGACATGGGTGCCGGCGTCCGAACCGGCGTCCTCGACGACGAGTTGGCCGTCGCGCAGCCACAGCGTGCAGTGGCGCGGCGACACCTGCGGGAGCGGCACGACGATGTCGTTGTCCGCGGCGGAGCCGATGGTCAGCGACAGTCCGCTGTGCGCGGCCGGTGCAGGTGCGGTTTGTGCCACCACGGTTTCGTCGCCGGCGCTGAAATCGATGTCGAGCGCGACGGTCTGCGCCGGCGGGGCGGACAGGCGTCCGGCCAGCGCCGCGTCATCGAGTACGAACTCGAAGCCATTCAGGTCGATGCGGTCGCCGATGCGTACCTCGCCGTGTTCGAGCGGCGTGCCATTCACGCGCAGTGGCGCGGCGCCGGTGGCGCTCAGCGCCAGTTCGTCACCGCTGCACAGCAGGGTCGCGTGATGCGCGGCGACGCGCGTGTCGTTGGCGCGCAAGGCGCACTCCGGCGCCGAACCGATGCGCAGCACGCGCAAACCGTGGTCGCTCCTGTCTGCCACCGTGCGGCTCTCCGAGGCGAGTGCGTGGCGTGTCGTCCTGCGCCACGCGGAGGGTCAGATGCTGATGCGTTTGCGCAGTTCGGGGCTGTGCACCACCGCTTCACGCCGCGACGGCGCGGCTTCCATCAGCCCGGCGGGCGGCAGCGTCTGCAGCTTTGCCACCATTTCGGGGGCGGCGCAGGCCGGATCGAAATTGAGCGTTACGGCGTCGGGCGTGCTCGACGCGACGCTGAGGCAGTTGCGGCCCAGCTTGCGCGACAGCGGCATCAGGATGCCGGCCTGCACGTTCTGGCCGGCGTCGGCGAGGCCGCCCGACATGTCGACCACGAACTCGGCGCGCTCGCTGCCCAGCGATTTCACTTCGGTGGCGAGCACTGCGCGCAGCGACGCGATTTCACGCAACAGCGAACCGGCGACTTCCTCGCCGGGCAGGCCGGTGAGCTGCAGCGCCACCTTGCGGGCGGTGAAATGGAAGTGGCTGAGGAAGAACTCGCGGCTGAACTGCTCGCCGACGCGCTTGCCGATGTCGGCCAGCGCCTTCTCTTCGGACGTCCAGCTGGTGCCTTCCGGCACCTCGGTGTTCAGATAGACCTCTTCGCCCGACTTGCGGTCGGTGCAGCGCACCGTCCATGAAGTCAGCACGACCTTGTCGATCACCAGACCGGATGCCGCCAGCCGGACGCTCAGCCGCTTGAAGCGCACTTCTCCGTCGATCGCGAAGTCGGCGTTCTGGCCGGTGCCCGCCTCGTCGTTCCAGGTGCGGAAGCCGAAGCCCTGGATGTGCTGCTTCAACGTGTTCTCGGCCAGTTGCGAACGCAGCGGTGGTGCGGTCGGATCGCCGTCCGGCCACAACGACGACACGGCGACCGCGATCTTCGGGTCGCCGTTGTTGCGGATGAAATCGACCCGTTCCTCCTGCGACATCTGGTTCAGCGACTTCTGCACCTGACGCACGCGTACCGCGGCGCGCACTTCGCCGGACATCAGCCCGTCCTTGCCCAGCTGCGGCGGACCTTCTTCCAGCACCGCCTGTATGAAGTCGCCACTGCGGTCGAGCAGGCGCGACTGCAGCACGTCGTAGTGCGCATTGACCGACTTCGGGTCGACGAACAGCGCAACCGCTTTCTCGAGTATCTGGCGGCGCGCGTCGTCGCGCATGGCCTGGTTCAGCGCGTTGCGGTCATTGGCCAGCCTGGGGTCACCGGGATCGGCCAGTCCGATGGCGCTGATGATGGCGACACCCGGATCCAGCGCTGCCGTCGGTGCCGGCGGCGGTGGCGCGACGGCGACGGGGGCCGCGTCCGCTTCGGCGGCGAGCGGGGCGGGCGTGGACGGGGCCGGCTCGGAGCCGCCACCGACGTACATCCAGGCGCCGCCGGCGATCAGCAGCACAGCGACGCCGGCGGCGATGAGCATCGGGGTGCGTTTCGCGGCGACGGGTGGCGCGGCTGGGGACGGCGTTTCGGGCGCCGTGCGTGCCGGTGCTGCCGCGGGCGGCGGCGCGGGCTCGACCGCCGGCGGCGCCGGCATGCGGGAAGTCTGCAGTGTCGCGTCCGGCGTCGCCGACAGCACGGTGGCGTCGCCGTCGTCGAGGTTCACGACGGTGGCGTCGTCGTCGGCAACCGGCGCCGACAACGCCGCGTCGAGTGCGCGGCGGAATTCGGAGGCGCTCTGGAAACGGTCCTCCGGCCGTTTGGCCATCGCCCGCTTGACCACCGCGTCAATGCGCGGCGACACATGGACGTTGAGCACCGACGGCCAGGGCGGATCTTCCTTCAGCACCTTGTGCATGATGGTGGTGAGCGCGCCGGTGAAGGGCTTCTCGCCAGTCAGCAACTGGTACAGCACGACGCCGGCCGAAAACAGGTCGCTGCGCCCGTCCACCGTCTGCCCCATGAACTGTTCCGGCGACATGTAGGACGGCGTGCCCATCACGGTGCCGGCCTGGGTCAGGTTCGACGATTCGATGCGGGCCACGCCGAAGTCGGCCACCTTCACCGTGCCGTCGGCGAGCAGGATGATGTTGGCCGGCTTGATGTCGCGGTGCGTGACGCCGTTGCGATGGGCGTGCTCAAGCGCGTCGAGCAGCTGGTCCATGACGCGGCCGACCATCTGCAGAGGAATGCGCTCGTCGGAGTCGAAGGCATCCTTCAGTTCGCGTCCCTGCACGAATTCCATCGCGATGAAGGCGGTACCGTCCGCTTCTTCGCCATACTCGTAGATTGCCACCACGTTCGGGTGGTTGAGCCGGCCGGCCGCCTGTGCCTCGCGCTTGAAGCGGGCGATCACCTCGTCCGCCTCGCTGCGCTCCAGCTGTTCGCGCTTGAGCGTCTTGATGGCGACCCGGCGATCGATCACCGGGTCACGCCCCTCATAGACAATGCCCATCGCGCCCTGGCCCAGTTCGCGCAGGATGTCGTACTTGCCCAGCTTTGCGGGAATGCTCACGAGGCGTGCTCCGGCGGCGTTGGCGGGGAATTACTTGTACTTGGCGTCGATTTCCCAGACCGACTTCTGCACCAGACGCTGCACCATGCCGTCGAGCGTGATGCCGCCTTCCTGGCTGCTGGATACGCCGAGGATGGACGAGCCCTTGGCGCCCACTTCCATTTTTTCTTCGGTATAGCCCTGCGCCAGCTGTTCGGTGGTGTTGGCGTCCATGATCTTGTAGCGCATGCCGATGATCCAGACGCCGGCGGCGGCACCCGTCTCGACCGAGCCGACCGCCTCGCCGGCGGCGTAGCTGCCGCGGCTGCCGCCGAGGATGCCGATGATGTTGCCGAGCGTGCGGCCGCTGACGCCCTCCTTCGCGGCGGCGACCTGCTCGGCCTTCAGGATGTCGAACTTGACCACGTACTTGGTCGTCTTGAACTTGCCCTTCTGCAGCATCTTGCGCGCGGAGCCGGGGTCGCCCATCGAGTAGGCGAGCTGGAACTCGTTCAGCAGCGGACCCATGTCCGAACGTTCGAGCACCTTGAAGTTGGCCTGCGACAGTTCCAGTTCGCCGAAATCAGCGATGTTGTTCGACGCGAACTTCTGCGTGAACGTCGCGTTGTTGCTCTTGATCTCGCCCGGCACGACGACCACCGTGGGGCCCGGCTTGTTCTTGTTGCTGTATTCGACAGCCTTGTACATCGCCTTGTCGGCGCTCTCGTTGGCCTTCTGCGACACGCTGTCGCCAGCGGTCGGCGAAGCGCTTTCGAAGGTGGGCTGGGCGTACGCGAGCGGCAGCAGGCTGCCGACGGCGGCGGCGAATGCCGCGGATTTCAGTGCGCGATGCAAGGTGATGTTCATGGAGGTCCCTTTCTCTGAAGATTGCTGGGACGCCTGCGCCCCGTTATGTGTCCGCGCGGTCGGGCCGCGCGGTGCCTATTTGCTTTTCTTCTTGCCGCTTGCGGGCGGATTGGCCGCGCAGTAGCCGCCGAGCAGCGAACTGACGACGGCGTCGGCCTGTTCCTCGATCAGCGTGCTGGCCATGCCGAGCGTGTCGCTGCCGGAATACGATTCGGCTTTCGCGCTGGCTTCGGAAATCATCTTTCCGCCGGGGGTCATCAGTACGTACGCAATCGAAACATAGACCTCGGGAATGCGCAGCACAGGATTGATCGTCGAACGGGAGTCGATCGTGCCGCGCATCACCAGTTGTGCGCCCATCTTCTTCGACGCCGCGAGCGCTGCGTCCGGGTCGTTGCGGAAATAGGCATCGACCTCGGCCTGCGCGATCTGCGCGCGGATTTCCTGCTGGGAATAGGTGCGGATGCCGTGCTTGAGCAGGCGCTTGTTGATCGAGTTGAAGTGCGGGCTGAAACGGGCCTGCTCGGCAGTGACCCCTTCGCCGGTGCGCTCGCCCATCACGATCATGATCTTCCGGCGCCGCAGTTCGTCAAGGCAGGCCGGCGGCAGCGACAGCACGTGCGCGGCAGCGGCGGCACGGGCTTCCTCGTCCGCGGCGGCGTCCTTCTTCGCGTCCTCGGAGAAACTGAAGGCAAGGACGCCGGGGGCCGCGATGGCGAGGGCGGTGGCAAGCAGTGCGGGGCGCAGGAATCGGTCGCGCAACATCGGGCAGCTCCGACGTTCGAAGACGATCGACTATACCAAAAGGTTTTTGCCTGTCCGGCAGGCCCGGCGCGCCTTTCGGGGACGTCTTGTTGCATAGCGCACGAAAGCAGGTGCGACCCGCCACCGCGGGCGGGCCGATGCTGCCGCGTTCAGGTCTTCGAGCACTCGCTGATGAAGGCCTTGCGCTCGTCACCCTTCAGCGATTTGGCGCTGGCTTCGGCGCGACACTGCTTCTTGCGCGCTGCAGCATCGTCGGATGCGTCTGCAGTGGTCGTCGCCTCGCTCTTTCCGGACGACAGGCAGCTGCTCATGAAGGACTTGCGCTCGTCGCCCTTCAGCGACTTTTCCTTCGCCTCCTTGTTGCAGGCACGCATCCTGTCCTGCTGTGGGCCGGCGACGGCGGCATGCGGGAAGGAGGCGAGCAGGGTGATGCTGACGAGTGTGCAGCTGAGCGTAAGGCGGGTATTCGGCATGACTGAGCTCCTGGCTGTGCAGCATGAAATGACAATACCGGCGGCGGCCCGGGCGGGCTGCCGTCGTGCATGTTATGCATATGTCATCATCATGTACAGTCGCCGGGTCAGCCATCCTCCCCGCCGAGGGCGCGGCGCTGGCGTTCGACGAATTCGAGCGTCGAATCGATGCCGCGGAAACTCAGTATCGTGGTACGCACGGCGGCCTCGACCAGCACCGCCAGGTTGCGGCCAGCTGCAACCGGAATGACCACCTTGCGTATCTTCACGCCGAGGATGTCCATCACCTCGTTGTCCAGCGGCATGCGCGTGGCTTCGGGCAGGCCGGTCACCTGCTTCTGCAGATGCACCACCAGTTGCAGCTTCATCTTGCGCCGACAGGCGGTTTCGCCGAATACGGTGCGGATGTTCAGTACGCCCAGCCCGCGCACTTCGAGGAAATCCTTCAGCAGTTCCGGGCAGCGTCCTTCGAGCACATTGGGTGCGATGCGCGAAATGTCGACGCAGTCGTCGGCCACCAGGCCGTGACCGCGCGAAATCAGTTCCAGCGCCAGTTCGCTCTTGCCGACGCCGGAGTCACCGGTGATCAGCACACCCATGCCCAGCACGTCCATCGACACGCCGTGCAGCGTGGTCTGGTCCGCCAGTTCGCGCGCCAGATAGGCGCGCAGCTGGTCGATCACCGAGGCAGCGCTGCGCTGCGTGGTCATCAGCGGGATGCCGCGGCTGGCGCAGCCGCTGCGGATGGTGGGCGGCGGATCGGCACCGTCGGCAACGATGAAGGCGGGCGGACGGGCGTCGAGCAGGGTATCGACGATGTCTTCGACCTTGCGTGTCGAGACGCTTTCGGCCCACAGGATTTCCGGCACGCCGACGACCTGTATGCGTCGGGTGTGGATGGTGTTCAGGTGGCCGACGAGGTCGGCCGGTGACAGACCGATCTGGTCGGCGACGATCAGCGTTTCACCACTGCCGCACTGCCATTGCAGGCGCAGCCGGTCGCGATTGTCCTCAAACAGCCGCGCGACGCTGAGTTTCCGCATGCGCGGGCTGCCAGGCTGTGAACAGGGTGTGGATGGCGGGTACGTCGGCGGCCTGCATCAGCTGTTCGCGGAAGGCCTTGTCGGCAAACATCTGCGCCAGCTCGGACAGGATCTGCAGATGCAGTTCGGTCGCCTGCTCCGGGACCAGCAGCACGAACAGGAGATTGACCGGGCGGCCGTCCGGCGCGTCGAAGGCAACCGGGTTTTCCAGTCGCACGAAGCCGCCGATGGCTTCCTTCAGGCCCTTGATGCGGCCATGCGGAATGGCCACACCCTGGCCGAGGCCGGTCGAACCGAGCTTTTCGCGCGCGAACAGGCTGTCGAACACCTGGCTGCGGGCGATGCCCTGGTTGTTTTCGAAAAGCAGGCCGGCTTGTTCGAACACACGCTTCTTGCTGCTGGCGTCGAGGCCGAGGCAGATGTTCGAAATGGGCAACAGCTTTGCGATAAGCGTCATGTCAGGGGCTACTCCGAACACGCGGCGGGCGCGGTACCGAGGTTAACGGTCGCCGCGCCGGAAAAGTTGATTGCACTGCAACAAGGCCGCGGATTATACGCCCCTGGCAGCGGGCAATCGTTTCATTCTGCCGCCTGGTGCTTCAGTGCTTCACGGGTGTGTTCGCCGGACTTCTCCTTGTGCTTGAGCACCTGGCGATCGAGCTTGTCGATCAGGTTGTCGAGCGTCGCGTACATGTCCTCGCTTTCGGCTTCCACGAAGATGTCCTTGCCGCGGACGTGCAGCGTAACTTCCGCCTTCTGTCGCAGCTTTTCCACCGACAGGATGACGGAAACGCTGGTCACGTGGTCGAAATGGCGGATCACGCGGTCGAGTTTCGTTTCGACGTATTCGCGGATGGCCGGGGTGACTTCGAGGTGATGGCCGGTGATGGTGAGGTTCATGCTGCCTCCTTTCGTTACGGGACGAAAAATGCGTGGCGATCGGGTCGGTCGATGTGATCCGTCTCAGATCGCCTTGCGCACGCTGACCGGCGGGATGTTCAGGGACTCACGGTACTTGGCGATGGTGCGCCGCGCAACGACGATGCCCTGCTGGCCCAGTATCTCCGCGATGCGCGAGTCCGACAGCGGACGCTTGGCATCCTCGGCGCCCACCAACTGGCGGATGAGCGCGCGGATCGCGGTGGCCGAACAGGCCCCGCCACTTTCGGTCGCCACATGGCTTCCGAAGAAATACTTCAGTTCGAACAGGCCGCGTGTCGTCGCCATGTACTTCTGCGAGGTGACACGCGAAATGGTGGATTCGTGCAATTCGAGCGTTTCGGCGATCTCGCGCAGCGTCAGCGGTCGCATCGCCACCTCGCCGAACTCGAAGAACTGGCGCTGCCGTTCGACGATGGCCTGCGACACGCGCAGGATGGTGTCGAAGCGCTGCTGCACGTTCTTGATCAGCCACTTGGCTTCCTGCAGCTGACCGGACAGGCCGCTGCCGCGCTGGCCCTGCAGGATTTCGGCGTACAGACGGTTGATGCGCAGCCGCGGCATCGCGTCCGGGTTGAGCAGGGCCGTCCATTGACCGCGCACCTTGCGTACCACCACGTCGGGCACGATGTAGCGCGCGTCGATCGGTGCGAACTGCGCGCCCGGGCGCGGGTTCAGCGAGCGGATGAGTGTCTGCGCGGCGCGCAGAAGCTCTTCGTCGCAGCCGACGGCGCGGCGGATCTTGGCGAAGTCACGCGCGGCCAGCAGGTCGATGTGCTGGTCGATGATGGTGCGAGCCAGTGTCGACACTTCGTCGGTGGGCAGCGCATTGAGCTGCAGCAGCAGGCATTCGCGCGGGTCGCGGGCACCGACGCCAACCGGGTCGAAGTTCTGCAGCTGGCGCAGCGCGATCGACAGGTCGTCGAGGTCGATGTCGGCTTCTTCCGGCAGCAGCTCGACCAGTTCGGTCAGTTCCTGGTTCAGGTAGCCGTCGTCGTCCAGCGCCTCGATCAGCAGGCGGATCAGGTAGCGGTCGCGCTCGCTCATCTGCGACAGCGCAAGCTGACCACACAGGTGGTCGCGCAGCGAGGTACCGGCGGCCTGTACGTCCTGGTAGTCGCCGTCCTCGTCGTCGCCGCCGCTGCGTGAGCCGTAGCTGCCGCTTTCGCCGGACCAGTCGTCCATGTCGGCGCTGCTGGCGCTCTCCTGGGCGCGCTGCTCCTCCTGCTGGGCGTCCGCGCTCTCCTGCGGCGTGCTGTCGCGCGTCTCGCCCATGCTGTCCTGCGGCGGCTGGTAGTTCGCGACCGGCTCGCTGTCGTCGCGCTCGAGCATCGGGTTCTCGTCCAGGAAGCGTTCGATCTCCTGGTTGAACTCGATGGTCGACAGCTGCAGCAGCCGGATGGACTGCTGCAGTTGCGGCGTGAGCGCAAGATGCTGGGAAAGTTTGAGTTGCAGCGACTGCTTCATGGTGTGCAAATTTCGGCGGTCTAGAGGCGGAAGTGTTCGCCGAGATAGACCTTCCTGACGCTCTCGTTATACACGATTTCTTCAGGCCGGCCGCTCGCCAGTACCTCACCGGCGTTGATGATGTAGGCGCGATCGCAGATGCCCAGTGTCTCGCGCACGTTGTGGTCGGTGATCAGTACGCCGATGCCGCGCTCCTTCAGGAAACGGATGGTTTTCTGGATGTCGATGACGGCGATCGGGTCCACGCCGGCGAATGGTTCGTCGAGCAGGATGAAGCGCGGCGACGTCGCCAGCGCGCGGGCGATCTCGACGCGGCGACGCTCGCCGCCCGACAGCGCCGCGGCCGGGCTCTTGCGCAGGTGGCCGATGCCCAGCTCTTCCAGCAGCTCGTCCAGCCGCGCGGCGCGCCGGGTCGCATCCTTCTCGTTCAGCTCGAGGATGGCGAGGATGTTCTCCTCGACGTCCAGCTTGCGGAACACCGAATTCTCCTGCGGCAGGTAGGACAGCCCCTCGAGCGCCCGCCGGTGGATGGGCAGGTGGGTGAGCCGCTCGCCGTCGAGATGGATCTCGCCGCCGTCGGCGCTGACCAGGCCGACGATCATGTAGAAACAGGTGGTCTTGCCGGCGCCGTTCGGGCCCAGCAGTCCGATCACCTCGCCACTGCCGACCTCGAAGGACACGTCCTTCACCACCGGGCGCGACTTGTACTTTTTGCGCAGCCGTTCGACCTTGAGCCGGCTGACAGTCCGGGAATCACTCATCTTGTTCGGGTTGTTCGCGCAATACCTTGTGAATGCTATCGGCGGAAAAACCGCGAGATTGCAAAAATCTTGCCTGTTTCGCCCAGCTTTTGGCATCCGACGGGCGGGCGTCGAACTTGCGGGCCCACACGGCACGGGCGCGGACCGCCTCGTCGTCGCCGACGCTGGCCAGCGCATCCGCGACGTCGGCCTCGGCCACGCCGCGCTGTTTCAGGTCGTACTGCAGCCGGCGCGTGCCGAAGCGCGCCGCGCGTGAGGTTACGAACTGCCCGGCGAAACGGCTATCGGACAGCAGCCCGCACTCCTCGAAACGGACGAGCAGGGCGGCAATCTCGTCCTCGTCGCCGTCCTCGCGCAGCTTGCGCGCCAGTTCCGCCCGGCTGTGGTCGCGCCGCGCGAGCAGGCGCAAAGCCTTCTCGCGCAGCGCGGCGTTCACGCGGCGTCCGCCTTGCTGTCCGGCGCGATCACCGCCAGTTCGGGCATGCCGCAGGCGACACGCACCTTGTTCTCGATTTCGCGGGCCATCGCCGGATTGGCGCGCAGGAATTCGCGCACATTGTCCTTGCCCTGGCCGATGCGGTCGCCGCTGTAGGAATACCAGGCGCCGGACTTCTCGACGAACTTGTGCAGCACGCCCAGTTCGATGATTTCGCCTTCGCGCGAAATGCCCTCGCCGTACAGGATGTCGAATTCGGCCTGCTTGAACGGCGGCGCCACCTTGTTCTTGACCACCTTGACCCGGGTTTCCGAACCGACCACCTCTTCGCCCTTCTTGATCGCGCCGGTGCGGCGGATGTCCAGGCGGACCGAGGCGTAGAACTTCAGCGCATTGCCGCCGGTGGTGGTTTCCGGGTTGCCGAACATGACGCCGATCTTCATCCGGATCTGGTTGATGAAGATGACCAGCGTATTGGTGCGCTTGATGTTGGCGGTCAGCTTGCGCAGCGCCTGGCTCATCAGGCGGGCCTGCAGGCCGGGCAGCGAATCGCCCATTTCGCCCTCGATTTCAGCCTTCGGCGTCAGCGCGGCGACCGAGTCGATGACGATGATGTCGACGCCGCCCGAGCGCACCAGCATGTCGGCGATTTCCAGCGCCTGTTCGCCGGTGTCCGGCTGCGAGATGAGCAGGTCGTCGATGCGCACGCCCAGCTTGCCGGCGTACTGCACGTCGAGCGCGTGTTCGGCGTCGATGAAGGCCGCGGTGCCGCCGAGCTTCTGCATTTCGGCGATCACCTGCAGCGTCAGCGTGGTCTTGCCGGACGATTCCGGACCGTAGATCTCGACCACGCGGCCGCGCGGCAGGCCGCCGATGCCGAGCGCGATGTCCAGACCGAGCGAACCGGTCGACACCGCCTGGATGTCGTTTTCGAGCTGGCCGTCGCTCATGCGCATGATCGAGCCCTTGCCGAACTGCTTCTCGATCTGCGCGAGCGCTGCGGCGAGCGCCTTGGCCTTGCTATCGTCCATGCTGAATCCTTTCCTGGGTATGCGGTCGATTATGGCACAGTTCTTGCCACAGGGTCTTTTGGCGTGCCTCCCAGCAAAGCCAGGAGCACGGCCAGTGTATGACATGCGGATTGACGGCGGACCGCCTCGCGGTCGCCGTCGAAATGCCGGGTTTCGCTGCGGCTGCGGCCGTCGGCCAGCGCCCAGCCGAAGCACACGGTGCCCACCGGCTTGCCCGGTACTGCGCCGCCCGGGCCGGCGATGCCGGTGATCGACAGCGCGGCGGTGGCGTCCGAATGCGCCAGCGCGCCGCGCGCCATCGCCAGCGCCACCGGCTCGCTGACCGCGCCGTGCGCTTTCAGCGTGGCCTCGGGCACGCCGAGCATGCGCTGCTTGGCGGCGTTCGAGTAGGTGACGAAACCGCAGTCGAACCAGGCCGAACTGCCGGCGGTGGCGGTGACGATCTCGGCCACCCAGCCGCCGGTGCAGGATTCGGCGGTGGCCAGCACGGCACCGGCGGCTTTCAGTGCGGCGCCCACCTCTTTCGACAGGGTCTGCAGGTCGGCGTCCATCAGAAGAAGCGTCCGATCAGCAGATGCAGCGCGGCGATGGATGCCGCGGCAAAGAGCGCCGCGATCACGTCGTCGAGCATGACGCCGAAGCCGTTCTTCATGTTCACGTCCACCCAGCGCGCCGGGGGCGGCTTGAAGATATCGAAGAAGCGGAAAGCGAAGAAGGCCGCGAGCTGCCACCAGAAATCGACCGGCGTCACCCACAGCACCAGCCAGAAGGCGACGATTTCGTCCCACACGATGGCGCCGTGGTCGGCCACGCCGAGCGCGCGGCCGGTGCGCTGGCAGCAGGCGCTGCCGAGCGCAAAGGCGATCAGCAGGAACAGCGCGAAAGCGCCGTCGGAGAACGAGGGCTTGATCAGCAGGTAGAGCGGCCAGGCGGCCAGCGTGCCCCAGGTGCCGGAGGCGAACGGGATCAGGCCGCTGCCGAAGCCGCAGGCCAGCATGTGGGCCGGGTGGACGAGGAAGCCGGGTCCGGGATAGGGCGCTCTGGTTTTCATGATTCAGGCGAAATGATCGTAACCGCGGCGGCCGACCGGCAGTTCCGCGCCGGCGGCATCGACCAGGCGCACGCCGTCGCCGGACTGCATCGCGCCGATGCGGGTGAGGGGCAGTGCCAGCCGGGCCGACAGCGCGGCGAGCGCGTCATCGGCTTCGCGCGGTGCGCAGAACAGCAGTTCGTAATCGTCGCCGCCGGCCAGCAGTGCGTCGCGGACTGCGGTGGTGTCAGCGCAGGCGGCGTGCAGTCCCGCCCAGGGCAGCGCCGCGTCATCGACCACGGCGCCCAGACCGCTGGCGCTGGCGATATGGCCCAGATCGGCCAGCAGACCGTCGGACACATCAATCATCGCGCTTGCCAAGCCCTGCAGCGCGGCGCCGAGCGCGACGCGCGGCTGCGGCTGTTCCAGCGCCGCGATGCAGTCGTCGTGTGCGCTGCCGTGCAGCCGGACCTTGCCCTGCAGGTCAGCCAGGCCGAGCGCGGCGCGGCCGGGCTGGCCGGACACCCAGATGCCGTCGCCGGCGCGGGCGCCGCCACGACGTATCGCGCGGCCGGCGGCGACCTCGCCGAAGGCGGTCACGCACAGATTGAGCGGGCCGCGCGTCGTGTCACCGCCGATCAGATCCACGCCGAAGGTATCGGCACAGTCGAAGAAGCCGGCGGCAAAGGCGGCCAGCCAGTCGTGATCGACCTGCGGCAGCGACAGCGCCAGCGTGACCCAGCGCGGCACGGCGCCCATCGCGGCGACGTCGGACAGATTCACCGCCAGCGCTTTCCAGCCGAGGCGCCGCGGGTCGGTGTCCGGCAGGAAGTGGGTGCCGGCGACCAGCATGTCGCTGGTGATGGCCAGTTCGTGGCCGGGCGACGGTGCGACCAGCGCACAGTCGTCGCCCGGGCCGAGCGCGGCCGCGCGCATCGGCCGCACGAAGTGGCGGCGGATCAGGTCGAACTCGGGCGTCATCCGGCGTCGGTACTCATGCAGCAAGTGCCATGCACGCCGTGCGCATATATATATGCAGCGTGCGAACGGCGCTCAGCCGCGCGGACGGTTGCGTGCCGCCTCGACCTCGACCGCGCGCAGCTGCGGCGCCAGCTTGTCGAGCACGCCGTTGACGAACTTGTGGCCGTCGGCGCCGCCGAATTCCTTGGTCAGCTCGATCGCCTCGTTGATCACGACGCGGTAGGGCGTCTCGATCATGTTGGCCAGTTCGAAGGTGGCCACCAGCAGGATGGCGTGTTCGACCGGCGACAGTTCCTCCACCTTGCGGTCGAGGTGGGTGCCGAACTGCGCACGCAGCGCCTCGGCATTGTCGAGCGCGCCGCGCAGCAGCGTGCGGAACAGCTTGTGGTCGACCTTGGAGAAGCCGGCGTCTTCGCTCAAGTGGGCGATGATGTCCGGCGCCTCGTTGCCCGACAGCAGCGACTGGTAGATGCCCTGCACCGCGTATTCACGGGCGAGGCGGCGGCTGGATTTGCGCGGGGCTTCGGGCTTGGCGTCCATGTTCAATCCGTCAGTTTGGCGAGCAGACGCGCCATTTCGACCGCGGCGCGACCGCAGTCGGCGCCCTTCTCGTGCATGCGGGCGATGGCCTGGTCATCGTCTTCGGTGGTCAGCACGCCATTGGCGATCGGCACGCCGGTCTTCAGCTGGATGTCGGCCACGCCGCGCGCCATTTCGTTCGACACGATCTCGAAATGGTAGGTCTCGCCGCGGATGACCGCGCCGAGCGCGACCAGCGCGTCGTACTTGCCGGACAGCGCCAGGCGCTGCAGCGTCAGCGGCAGTTCGAGCGCGCCGGGTACGGTGACGATCAGCGTGTCGGACGGTGCGACGCCCAGCTTGCGCAGTTCGGCGCAGCAGGCCGACAGCAGGCCGTTGCCGATGTCCGGGTTGAAGCGGGCCATCGCGATGGCGACGCGCAGGCCTTTGCCGTCGAGGTTTTCCTCGATTTCGGGGATGTCGTTGAAGCGGGGCATGTCGATGTCCGTGTCAGTTGTTCATTGCGCTGGATGAGGGCGCCGCGCCATCCGCCGGGCCGCCCCAAGGATGGGCGCAGCCCCCTCGGGGGGCAGCGAACGGAGTGAGCGTGGGGGCCAACATCTCAGTGCTGCAGGTAGCCGGTCAGTTCGAGGTCGAAGCCGGCCATGCTCGGAATCTTGCGCGGGCTGGCGAGCAGCCGCATCTTGCGCACGTTCAGCGTACGCAGGATCTGCGCGCCGACGCCGAAGGTGCGGGCATCCCAGCGCGCCGCCGGCGCGTCGGCTGGGTCGATCAGCAGCGCGCGCATGCTGGCGTCGGTTTCGGTCCGGCGCAGCATGACGATGACGCCGCTGCCGGCGTCGTTGATGATCTGCATCGCGCGGTCGATGCTGAAACTGTGGCGCGGATTGTCGGCGTCGACAAAGTCGAGCACCGAAATCGGCTCATGTACGCGCACCAGCGTTTCGCTCTCAGGGTCGATCTCGCCCTTCACCAGCGCCAGGTGGATTTCACCGGTCGTGGTGTCCTCGAAGCCGTGCAGCGTGAACTGGCCGTAGGCGTTGCGCACCTCGCGCTTCGATACCTCGCGCACCAGTGCTTCGGTGGCGGCGCGATAGGCGATCAGGTCGCGGATGGCGCCGATCTTCAGGCCGTGTTCCTTGGCGAACTCGATCAGGTCCGGCAGGCGCGCCATCGTGCCGTCGTCCTTCAGGATTTCGCAGATCACCGCCGCCGGCTCCAGGCCGGCCAGCTGGGCGAGGTCGCAACCGGCTTCGGTATGACCGGCACGGATCAGCACGCCGCCCTTCTGCGCGGTCAGCGGAAAGATGTGGCCGGGCATCACGATGTCGTCGGGCTTCGCGTTGCGCGCCACCGCCACCTGGATGGTGCGCGCGCGGTCGTGCGCCGAAATGCCGGTGGTCACGCCGGTGGCCGCTTCGATCGACGCGGTGAAGGCGGTGCCGTGCGGCGTGCGGTTGTGACGCACCATCTGCTCCAGCCCGAGCTGGCGGCAGCGCTCGTCGGTCAGCGTCAGGCAGACCAGGCCACGGCAGTGCTTCACCATGAAATTGATCGCCTCGGGCGTCACGAATTCGGCGGCCAGCACCACGTCGCCCTCGTTTTCGCGATCTTCCTCGTCAACAAGGATGACCATGCGGCCGGCCTTGATGTCGGCGATGATGTCCTTGACCGGCGCCAGTGCGCTCATTGCTTATCCTCTGCAGCCATCATGCGCTCCGCGTAGCGGGCGATGAGGTCGATTTCAAGATTGACCCGGCTGCCTGCTTTCAGGCTGCCGAGCGTGGTGACCTGTACCGTGTGCGGAATCAGGTTGATCGAAAATTCGCAGCCATCCTCGACGTCGGCCACGCGATTCACGGTGAGGCTGACGCCCTGTACCGTGATCGAGCCCTTGCGCGCGATGTAGCGGGCCAGCGGCTTGGGCGCGACGATGACCAGCTCGTGCGATTCGCCGACGCGTTCGAAGCTGCGTACCGAGCCGACGCCGTCGACGTGGCCGCTGACCAGATGGCCACCCAGCCGGTCGGACAGGCGCAACGCCTTTTCCAGGTTCACCTCGCCCGGCGCGTCGAGGCCGGCGGTGCAGTTCAGCGTTTCCTTCGATACGTCGAACTGCGCGTTGCGGCCGTCGATGCCGATCACCGTCAGACAGACGCCGTTGTGGGCGATCGAGTCGCCGAGCGCGACGTCGTCCAGGCCGAGACCGGCGGTATCGACGGTCAGGCGGACGCCCTGTTCGAGCGGATCAATGCGGGTGATGCGGCCGACGGCGGCCACGATGCCGGAAAACATGGGGAAGGGTGCGCAGCGGAAAGATGCGCGATTTTACGCGATCAGCGCGCGCTGCTGGCAGCGATTACGCGATCAAGGCTCGCGGCGAAGGCGTCGGCCGGCACGAAACCGACGGTGCGCGCGCTGTCGATCTCGCGCCCGTCGAGGCCGAAGAACAGGATGCCCGGCGGTCCGAACAGGCCGAAACGTTTCAGCAACGCCTGATGTTCGGCGTCGTTCGCCGTGACATCGGCCTTCAGCAGCGTGAAGCCGGCAAGGCGCGTTGCCACCTTGGGGTCGGCGAAGGTGAAGCGTTCCATTTCCTTGCAGCTGACGCACCAGTCGGCGTAGAAGTCGAGCATGACCGGGCGCGTGGCGGTTCCGAGACGGGCGTCCAGTTCGGCCACGCTGCGCACCGGTTCGAACACCGGTTTCGCCTCGGCCGCCGCCGCACCGCCGCGCAGCACCGACAGCGGCTGCAGCGGGTCGCGCGAGCCGGCCGCGGCGCCGATCAGGATGCTGGCGCCGGCCAGCAGCGCGATCACGCCGACGCCCTTCCACAGCTTGTGCAAACCCTTGGCGTGCGCCGGCAGCGGGTCGAGCGCGTGCAGATAGATGCTGCTGGCGATCAGCAGCGCCGCCCAGGCCAGCATCACCACCAGCGCCGGCAACACGGGTTGTGCAATCCAGATCGCGGTCGCCAGCAGCAGCACGCCGAAGAAGCGTTTGACGCCCTCCATCCACGG
Organism: Methyloversatilis discipulorum; assembly: GCF_000527135.1. Lineage (NCBI taxonomy): Bacteria > Pseudomonadati > Pseudomonadota > Betaproteobacteria > Nitrosomonadales > Sterolibacteriaceae > Methyloversatilis > Methyloversatilis discipulorum. The sequence goes on along the minus strand of NZ_AZUP01000001.1, from coordinate 2,619,110 downwards.
ACCGGTGTGCGGCAGCAGCGAGCGCGACGCGACGCCGACTGCGATCAGCGGCGCACCCATGCCCAGCGCCAGTGCGAACAGCGCCAGACCGCCGAGCGCGGCGTCGCCGGTCTGCGCGATGTAGAGCAGCGCACCGGCCAGCGGGGCGGCGACGCAGGGACCGACGATGAGCGCCGACAGCGCGCCCATCGCGACGATGCCGCCGTAGGAGCCACGCCGGTGGTTGGCCGTGTCGGACAGGCGCGACTGCAGCGCGGTCGGCAGTTGCAGTTCGTAGAAGCCGAACATCGACAGCGCGAGCACGACGAACAGCAGCGCGAAGCCGCCCAGCACCCAGGCGTTCTGCAGCGCCGCCGACAGCAGCGTGCCGGACAGTCCGGCCGCCACCCCGGCGATGGCGTAGGTCACCGCCATGCCCAGCACGTAGGCCAGCGACAGCGCAAACGCACGGCCGCGCGAAATGTGCGCACCGTGGCCGACGATGATGCCGGACAGGATGGGCACCATGGGCAGCACGCAGGGCGTGAAGCTCAATGCCAGGCCGAAGCCGAAGAAGGTGATGGCGACCAGCCACAGATTGCCGCCGCGCAGCAGGCCGGCGGCGAAGGAGCCGTCGTCCGGCTGCGAAGCGCCGGTCGCCGTCGTGTCGGTCGCCGCCGGAGTGTCGGTTGCCGGCGACGAGGTGGCTGCAGCGGCGCGGCCGCGCAGCCGGTCGAGCAGTCCGCCGCCTGCGCTGTCGCCGTCGAGGCCGGCCGGCCACACGCGTACGCCGGGCTGTGCCGGGTCGAGCAGCACCGTCTGTTCGCTCGGCGGATAGCACACGCCGGCGTCGGCGCAGCCTTGCGACGCCACCTTCAGCGTCACCGTCTCGCCGCTGGCGCTCAGCGGCAGGCGGATCGGCAACTGGCCGCGATGCACTTCGACGTCGCCGAAGATTTCGTCCTTCTTCATCTTGCCCGGCGGGATGTCGGGTGTGCCGAGCGCCGCCTGTTCGGCGGCGAAGCCCAGCTTGTCGCGGTACAGGTAGTAGCCGTCGGCGATGTCGAAGCGCACCTCGACCGTATTGCGGTCCACCACCTGGGCCGACAGGCGGAAAGCCTGTTCCAGCGGCAGCAGTTCGGGTTCGGCGCGCACGGGTGCTACGGCCAGCAGCGCCAGCCAGGCCAGCGCGGCAATGAGGGTGCGGATCATCGGCTTTCCGTATGCGTCGTCATGTCGCCCACCCACTGCAGATAGGCCGGCAGACCGCGGTCCACCGGCAGCGCAATGATTTCGGGCAGTTCGTAGGGATGCAGCGCACGCAGCGCGGATTCGAGCGCGTCGTAGGCGGCGACGGTAGTCTTGATCGCCAGCGGCACCTCGACCGCCTCCTCGATCGCGCCCTGCCAGGTATAGACGGACCGGACCGGCGCGCCGATGCTGACACAGGCGGCGTGTCCGGCCTCGACCAGCGAGCGCGCGATGCCTTGCGCGGTCGCCGCGTCCGGCAGCGTCGTCAGCACCAGCAGCACGTCGGTCATTGTCCGGCCGGGGCGGTGGCCCGCCACCAGCGTTCTATCAGCAGGCGCAGCACGTGCAACTTGCCGTGGAAGAAGTGGCCGCTGTCGCCGAGCACCGCGACCGGCAGGTTCTGCGGCGCCGCCCAGGCCAGCACATTGGCCAGCGGCACGACCTGGTCGCGCTCGCCGTGGATCACCAGCGCGTCGTCGCGCACCGGGCCCGGCTCGTAATGCCGTATGCCCTCGACGCTGCCAGCGGCCAGGCCGACCAGCACCATGCCGGCCACCGGGCGACCGTTCTCGGCCAGCCGGTCGGCGACGCGGGTGGCGACGAAGGCGCCGAAGGAAAAACCGGCGACGATGACCGGCAGGTCGCCATAGGCATTCAGACCGTGTTCGATCACGGCCAGCTGGTCGTCGGTCTCGCCGCGGCCCTCGTCGTGCGTGCCTTCGGTCGCACCGACGCCGCGGAACTGCGAGCGCAGCGTGACGCAGCCCAGTTCGCGCAGTGCGCGCGCGACGGTCACCACCACCTTGTTTTCCATGGTGCCGCCGAACAGCGGGTGCGGGTGGCCGATCAGCGCCAGTGCGCGCGGTGCGTGGTCAGGGCGTTCGGCCAGCACCTCGATGCCGCCGACCGGGCCGGCGATCACCGTGCGTTCCGACTGGATGCGCGTATTCATCAGACCTTCAGCCGTTCGACGACGCGGCCGTGCACCAGGTGCTCGTCGATGATTTCGTCGATGTCCTCGCGGTCCACATAGGTGTACCAGACCGCTTCCGGGTAGATCACCATGACCGGACCTTCGCCGCAGCGGTCCAGACAGCCGGCCATGTTGACCCGGGTCTTGCCTTCGCCGGACAGGCCCAGTGCCTTGACGCGCTGCTTCGCGTAGTCGCGCAGCGCGGCGGCGCCCAGCGCGGCACAGCATTGCTCGCCTTCGGCGCGCTGGTTGCAGCAGAAGAATACGTGGTGCTTGAAGTGGCTCATGCGAGGTTCGGGTTCGGACAAAGACGTGATTATCGGTGATCGTGGGCGGCATGGCGGCCGCGGCTTTCGCGCAGTTGCAGCGCCATCAGGTAAGGCAGCGCGAAATACGGCCACAGCGCGGACGCCAGTCGGGTCAGACCGCTGAAATTGAAAAAGTGCCCGGCCCGCCAGGCATCGGACACCGCCGACGGGTAGGGGTTGTCCGGCGCCAGATTCACCAGCGCCACGCCGGCCAGCAGGGCCAGTGCGGCTGCGCCGAAGCGCAGCGTGACCGGCAGCCACAGCGCGACGCGCAGCGCGATGGCGCCGCCCGCCAGCCCGGCCAGCGCGCCCGGTGTGGCCCACAGCCAGGCACCGCCGGCCGGCACCAGCACGGCGCCGGAGCCAGCCTTGATCGCCAGCGCGACGACGAAAGTCGAGCCGAGCAGCCAGAAGCTGCGCGCGCGCATGCTGTGCCAGCCGATCACGCCGACGCTCACCATGGCGCAGATGCAGGCACCGATCTCGACCGCGCGGTAGCGCCGCGCGGTGAAATCGACCGGTGCTTCGAGGCCGAACACCCAGCGCAGGTCGCCGAGACCGAACAAGGGCGTGTCCGGATCGATCTGCGCCAGCCACCACAGCACCAGCAGCACCAGCGCGAATTCGCCGGTGTGGCCGCGCACGATGCGGCGCGCGCGCCAGCGCGCCAGCGCGCCGCCGTCGCCCAGCATGCCACCCCAGCGCGCACCGAGCAGTGCGCCGCAGGCGGCGCCCAGGGCATTCGAAGCCACGTCGAGATTGGACGGCACGCGGGTCGGCAGATAGTGCTGCAGCACCTCCAGCCCGATGGACAGTCCGGTCGCCAGCAGGCAGGCGACGAACAGCGCCGGCACGCGGCGCAACCAGGGCGACGCGGCCGGCACCAGCAGGAAGCCCAGCGGCAGGTAGCCGAGCGCATTGGCGATCACGTCGAAACGCGTCCAGTAGCGCGGCCACGGCGCGCTCAGGAAGCCGAGCAGATCGCCGCCCCCCTCGCGGAAGTCGCTCAGCGGATGCAGACTGGCGTAGGCGATCAGCAGTGCCCACAGCAGCGCGAGGTGGCGGGCGAGGTGGGTGGCGTGATGGCTGGTCTTCATGCCATCAGTCCGGCAATGGCGAGATAGCGTGCGCCCTTGCCGATCGCCATCATGACGCCGCTGCGCAGCGGCGGCAGGCGCAGCCAGCCGGCGGCGATGCACAGCGCGTCGCCGATCAGCGGCACCCAGGACAGCAGCAGCGCCGTCGTGCCGTGCTTCTGTACCAGCGCCAGCCGGCCCGGCAGTTCCTTGCGCGGGATGAAGCGGCCCATGGCATAGCTCACCATGCCGCCAGCCGTGTTTCCGGCGGTGGCCAGCAGCAGCGCCGCGTCGCGCTGTTCCGGGTGGGTGGCGAGTACGGCCAGCAGCGCCGCCTCCGAGCCGCCCGGCAGCACGGTGGCCGACAGGAAGCTGGCCAGCGCCAGCCCGGCCAGGCTGGCTTCGGCGCCGGGCATGAAATCCATGCTCAGCGCGCGTCCATGGCGGGCGCGATTTGCTCCCGGCCGCTGCGCGCTGCTAGGCTTGCGGGCTTGCGCATCGGCCATTCCGGCGCCGGTGCGGGCTGCGCTGTGTGCTCATCATGCAAACCGACTACCTCGAAAGAATCCTCAACGCGCAAGTGTACGACGTCGCGGTCGAAACGCCGCTCGACGCCGCACCGAACCTGTCGCGGCGCATCGGCAACACCGTGCTGTTCAAGCGCGAGGACATGCAGCCGGTGTTCTCGTTCAAGCTGCGCGGCGCCTACAACAAGATCGCCCAGCTGTCGGACGAGGCGCGGGCGCGTGGCGTCATCTGCGCCTCGGCCGGCAACCACGCCCAGGGCGTGGCGCTGTCGGCGGCCAAGGTGGGCTGCCGTGCAGTCATCGTGATGCCGACCACGACGCCGCGCATCAAGGTCGATGCGGTCGCGGCGCGCGGCGGCGAGGTGGTGCTGGCCGGCGAGTCCTACGACGAGGCCTACGCCCACGCACGCAAGCTGGAAGCCGAACAGGGCCTCACCTTCGTGCATCCCTTCGACGATCCGGACGTGATCGCCGGCCAGGGCACGATAGGCGTCGAAATCCTGCGCCAGCATCCAAAGCCGATCGACGCCGTGTTCTGCTGCGTCGGCGGCGGCGGGCTGATCGCCGGTGTCGCGGCCTACATCAAGCGGCTGCGCCCGAACACCCGCATCATCGGCGTCGAGGCGTCGGACGCCGACGCGATGGCGCAGTCGCTGAAGGCGGGCAAGCGCATACAGCTGGACAGCGTCGGGCTGTTCGCTGACGGCGCCGCGGTCAAGCTGGTCGGCGAGGAAACCTTCCGCCTGGCGCAGCAGTACGTCGACGAAATGGTGCTGGTCGATACCGACGCCATCTGCGCCGCGATCAAGGACGTGTTCGAGGACACCCGCTCGATTCTGGAGCCGGCCGGCGCGCTGGCAGTGGCCGGTGCCAAGGCCTGGGCGGCGCGCAACAACGTCAAGGGCAAGACCCTGGTCGCCGTGGCCAGCGGTGCCAACATGAATTTCGACCGCCTGCGCTTCGTTGCCGAACGCGCCGAGATCGGCGAGTCGCGCGAAGCGGTGCTGGCGGTGACGCTGCCGGAGCGTCCGGGCGCATACCGCGAGCTGGTGTCGCTGTTCGGCCGGCGCAACATCACCGAACTGAATTACCGCTACAAGGACGCCAGCGAGGCGCACGCCTTCGTCGGTGTGCAGGTGTCGGGGCGTGACGAGGCGGCCGAACTGGTGCGTCATCTCGATGCCAACGGCTATCCGGCGCTCGACCTGACCGACGACGAAATGGCCAAACTGCACGTGCGCTACATGGTCGGCGGCCGCAGCCCGGCGGTCGGCCACGAACAGGTGTTCCGCTTCGAATTCCCGGAACGTCCGGGCGCGCTGATGAAATTCCTCGACTCGATGAGCCGCGACTGGAACATCAGCCTGTTCCACTACCGCAACCACGGCGCCGACTACGGCCGCGTGTTGGTCGGCATGCAGGTGCCGCCGGGCGATGCCGAGGCGCTGCAGCGCTTCCTCGATACGCTGGGCTATTCCTGGCGCGAGGAAACCGCGAATCCGGCATACAAGCTCTTCCTCGGATGAGGCGCTTCGCTGTCCTGCTGGCGCTGTGCGCCGCCGCGACCTGTGCTTCGGCCGGGCCGCTGGCCTACATCACGAACCAGGGCTCGCACGAAGTGACGGTGGTCGATGTCGATGCCTCGACCATCATCGCCCGGCTGCCAGCTGGCAAGTCGCCGGCCGGGGTCTGGGTCAGCGAGGCGGCCGGCAAGGCTTTCGTCAGCGCGCCGGACAGTGCCACGATCACGGTGATCGACCTCGCAAGCCGCGCGGTGGTCGGTGAAATGAAGGCCGGTCGCAGCCCGGTCGGCATCACCGTCACGCCGGACGGCCGTCGCGTGCTGGTGGCCGACTGGTTCTCGCACCGCGTGCTGGTGTTCGACGCGGCGAGCCACGCTGCGCTCGGCGAGATCGCGGTCGGCAATGCGCCGGCCGGGCTGGTCGCGTCGCCGGACAGCCGCACTGCCTACGTCGCCAACCGCGACGACAATGCGGTCGGTGTGCTCGACCTCGACGCGATGAAGCAGACCGCCGTCATTGCCGTCGGCAAGCATCCGTTCGCGCTCGAACTGTCGGCCGACGGCCGCACGCTGTACGCGCTGAACGTGTGGAGCGACGACGTGTCGGTGGTCGACCTCACACAGTCACGCACGGTCGCTACACTGCCGGTCGGCAAGGCGCCGTACGGCATCGCTTTCTCGGACGACGGCGCGCGCGCTTACGTGACCAACCAGAAGGGCGACAGCGTGTCGGTCATTGACACCGCTGAACGGCGCGTCATCGCGACCTGGCCTTCGGTCGTTTATCCCGAGGGCGTCGCGGTGGCCGGCACTAAACTGCTGGTCGTGAGCTGGATGGACGATCTGGTCGGCGTGTACGACGCGCGGACCGGACAGTCGCTGGGCAGCATCGAACTCGGGCGCAACCCGCGCGGATTCGGGCGCTTCATGCACAAGCCTGCGGCGGCACGTTGATCGCCACCGTACTTGCCGCTATCTTCACCGCCTTTTTTCGTCGCCGACTTTTCAACCCAACCATTCTGACAACGAGGAGATTCAACCCATGCGTTTTGTATCGGCATTCGTCATGATGCTGGCCGCGTCGCTGGCGGCATCGTTCGCCCACGCGCACGGCCCGACCCGCCAGAAGGCGTTCGAAACCATCACCATCAAGGCCAGCCCGGATGCGGTGTGGGCCAAGGTGAGCGATTTCACCCAGCTGCAGGGCTGGCATCCGGCGGTCGAGAGCAGCACCGCCACCAACGGCAGCAACGTCGGCTCGGTGCGTACGCTGAAGCTCAAGGGCGGCGGCGAACTGGTCGAGACGCTCGAGTCCATCGACCCGGCGGCCAAGAAGTTCTCCTATCGCGCGAAGGATGGTGGCGCACTGCCGGTGACCAACTACAGCTCCAACATCACGGTGAAGGCCGGCGACGGCGGCACCTCGGTGGTCGAATGGCGCGGCGCCTTCTACCGCAAGTACATGAACAACGACCCCCCGAAGGGTGAGGACGACGAAGCCGCGCTGACCGCGGTGACCGGCGTGTACAAGAGCGGTCTGGAAAACCTGAAGAAGGTGATGGAGAAGTAAGCGTCCGCACGACGCAGCGAACCGGGCCATGCGGCCCGGTTTTTTTTCGCCTACGGAAACACCGGAATGTCCGGGTCGGCGCCGTGCGGCTGCACCTGCGGATGCAGGGCGCGCACCCGTTCGGTGATTTCGTCGACCCGTGCGCGCGGTACGTCGAGCATGACCAGCATCTGGCCCTGTTCGATCGCCTCTTCGAAGGCCTTCAGGTGCGTGTTGCCTGCGGTCAGCCCGACCATGCCGCCAACCCAGGCGCCGGCACCGGCGCCGCCCAGACCCGACGCGAGCAGGATTCCGCCGGCGATGACCGCAGCGCCGGGCGACAGCGCCAGCCCGATCAGCCCACCCAGTATGCCGACGCTGCCGCCCATGGCCAGCCCGCGCTGCACGGCCGGCGAAAAGTCCGATTTCTGCAGCATGGTCGCCTCCGGCAACTCCTCCAGCGGCGTCCCGCGCCGCGCCAGGATGTGGATGTGCTTCTCGGGAATGCGCGCGACCAGCATGTCGTTCACCACGGTGCGCGCCGTTTCGATGCCGGGTACCAGGAAATAGATGCGTTTCATGCCGTCCTCCTCCGTGCAGGGCCTTGCAGGCACGCACCCCCGCTGCAGGCAGGCGCGCGATCAGGTCGGGACTGCTTCCAGCATAGACGGCCGGCGGCGCGCTGCCCGGCCGCTCAGCGGCGCGACGGGAAGGTGTCGGCTTCGGTGACGATCCAGTCCATCGGCAGGTCGTGCGGCTGCGGCTGCAGGTCGTCGAGGCGACCGTCCTCGATCGCCACGCCGACCGCCAGCGGCGTCGGTTCGAGCGCGGCCAGCGTGCGGTCGTAGTGGCCGGCGCCGTAGCCCAGCCGGTAGCCGCGCGCGTCGAAACCGTTGCACGGAATCAGCAGCAGTTCGGGTACCACCGGCCCGCCTTCTGCCGGAAAGGGAATGCCGTAGCGGTCGGTCGCCATCACGCTGTCCGGCGCCCAGCGGCGGAAGCTCATCGGCTGGCCCTTTTCGCCGACCACCGGCAGCGCGGCCCAGCGTGCCGGGTCGGCGGCCAGCCAGCGACGCATCAGCGGCAGCGCGTCGAATTCGCCACGATAGGGCCAGGTGAAGCCGATCGAGCGCGGCGCCAGACGGGTCAGCAGCGCCTCCAGCCTTTCGTTCAGCGCGGCGTGCAGCGGCGCGAGGGTGGCCGGTTCCATGGCCTGGCGGCGGCCGACCAGTTCGAGTCGCAGCGCCTTGCGGCGTGCGCGATCATCGGGAACATTCATGTGCGGGCGGTATCATTCGTGCAAACCCGGAAACACTAGCAGATGCCCACACGATTCCCGCTTCACACCGTCCGCACGCTGTTCATCGGCGCCTGCGTGACTGTCGCTGCCGCCGCGCACGCCAATGACGACGCGGCCTTCCTCGCCGCGCGCGACGCCTTTGCCGCTGGCAACCGCCAGGCCTTCGAACGCCACGCTGCCGGCCTGCAGTCTCACCCGCTGGCGTCCTACATCGATTACTACCGGCTGCGCATGGACATCGACCGCGCTTCGCCGGACAGCATTGCGGTGTTCCTCGAACGCAATGCCGACACGGTGGTTGCGCAACGCCTGCGCAGCGACTGGCTGCGCCAGCTGGCGAAGACCGAACAGTGGGCGGCCTACCGCACCGAGTACGCGAAGCTGCCGCAGAAGAATCCGTCGCCCGAGAACGACCTGCGCTGCCACGCCGCACGCGCGGGCATGGTGATGGGCGACGCGGCGGCGGTCGATGAGGCGCGCGCGCTGTGGGACACGCTGGACGACGCCCCCTCTGCCTGCAATCCGGTGTTCGCCGCGCTGTTCGACGCCGGCCGCCTGAGCGAGGACGAGGTGTGGGCGCGTGCGCGCCGGCAGATGGAGGCGAAGCGGCCAGGTCAGGCCAGCAGCGTGCTGGATCTGCTGCCGGCGGCCGAACGGCCGGGCCGGGTGCTCGACGACATCGTCGCCAATCCGGCGCGCTGGCTGGTCCGGCAACCGGCCAATTTCTCGATTACCCGGCGTGGCCGCGAGCTGGCGCTGATGGCCGTTGCACGCATGGCGCGCAACGACGTGCGCGCGGCGGAGCGCAGCCTTGAAGTGATCGCCGCCCGCCTGAGCCCGCAGGAGCGCGCTTACGCTTTTGGCCAGCTTGGCTGGCAGGGCGCCATGCGGCACGACCCGCGGGCGCTGCAATGGTGCCGCTCGGCCGACGACGCGATGGATGGCGACGAGGTGTTCGCCTGGTGCGCGCGCGCCGCGATGCGCGACGGCAAGTGGAAGGTGTTGCGCGACATTGTCGAGCGCATGCCCGAAGCGCTGGCGTCGAAGCCGGAATGGATCTACTGGGGCGGCCGCGCGCGCGGCGCCACCGGTCACGTCGATCAGGCGCGCGAACACTACCGCCGCATTGCCGACCAGCCGAACTTCTATGGACTTCTGGCGCGCGAGGAACTGGGCCAGCCCTACCAGCTGCCGCCACAGGCGGCCGCGCCGTCGCCGGAGGACATCCGTCGCGCCGAACTGACACCGGCCATCCAGCGCGCGCTCAAGCTGTTTGCGCTCGATCTGCGGACCGAAGCGCTGCGCGAATGGAACTGGGCCATCCGCGAGGCGGACGACCGCACACTGCTGGCGGTCGCCCATTTCGCGGTGAAGAAGTCGTTGTGGGACCGTGCCATCGCCAGCGCCGACCGCACGGTGGCCGAGCACGACTACGCGCTGCGCTATCTGGCGCCGATGCGTAGCGAAGTCGAGCCGCACGTGCAGGCGCGCGCGCTCGATCTGAGCTGGGTGTATGGCCTGATGCGGCAGGAAAGCCGCTTCATCATGAACGCGAAGTCGTCGGCTGGCGCCCAGGGCCTGATGCAGGTGATGCCGGCGACGGCCAAGTGGGTAGCGAAGAAGATCGGTCTGAACGGCTACCAGCCCTCGCAGATCGCCGACACCGACACCAATCTGCTGCTCGGCACCAGCTATATGCGGCTGGTGCTGGACAGCCTGGACGACCATCCGGTGCTGGCCAGTGCCGGCTACAACGCCGGGCCCGGCCGCGCCAAGAAGTGGCGTGCTGCCAAGCCGCTGGAAGGCGCCATCTACGCCGAAACCATTCCGTTCACCGAAACGCGCGACTACGTGAAGAAAGTGATGGCCAACGCCGTCATGTACAACCTCGTGTTCGGTCGCAAGGAGGTGGGGCTGAAGCAGCGACTCGGCACCATACAGCCCGGTCCCGGCGCGCTGCCTGACGATCCGATCTGATCCACAAACAGAGTCTCGAACAACAGACCCGGAGTGCATCCATGTTTCCGAAAACCGTCCTTCTGATTGGTGGCGCCGGCTTCATCGGCAGCCACGTCGCCAGCCAGCTTGCCGCCCGCGACGTGCGCGTCATCGTGCCGACGCGCCGCCGCGACCGCGCCAAGCACCTCATCCTGCTGCCGATGATCGACGTGGTCGAGGCCGACGTGCACGACCCGGCCGTGCTGGCGCGCCTGATGAGCGGCGTGGACGCGGTGGTCAATTTCGTCGGCATCCTGCACTCGCGCGGCGGCAGTCCCTGGGGCCGCGATTTCGAGCGTGCGCACGTGGCGCTGCCCAGGGCCATCGCCGCCGCGGCGAAGGCGGCCGGCGTGCGGCAGCTCATCCAGGTCAGCGCGCTCGGCGCGTCCGAGGGGGCGCCGTCGGAGTACCTGCGCTCCAAGGCGGCCGGTGAGGCGGCCATCCGTGCGGGGGGCGTGGACTGGACGATATTCCGTCCGTCGCTGGTGTATGGCGACGGCAAGTGCTTCCTGTCGATGTTCGCCGGTCTGCTGAAGATGTTCCCGGTGTTCCCGCTGGCCGGTGCCGACACCCGCTACCAGCCGGTCGCGGCGCGCGACGTCGCGCGCTGCATCGTGCATGCGCTGGGCGACGAGACGGCGGTCGGTCAGACCTATGCGCTGTGCGGCCCCAAGGTCTACACGATGCGCGAACTGGTGAAGATGACCGGCCGTGCCATCGGCGCCGAGCGCTGCGTCATCGGCCTGCCCGGTCCGCTGGCGTCGCTGCAGGCGCTGGCGCTGGAGCTGGCGCCGGGGCCGACTCTGATGTCGCGCGACAACCTGCGCTCGATGCAGGTCGACAGCGTGTGCGACGCCGGCTGCGCGCTGCCTTTCGGTTTCGTGCCGCTGACACTGGAGAGCGAGATCGACGCCTGCCTGGCCGATTTTCGCCCGACCGACCGCTTCGAGCACGCCCGCTCGAAAGCGCACAGATAGATGAAGATCTACCGCGTCGGCGGCTCGGTCCGTGACGAGCTGATGGGGCTGCCGGCCGGCGACCGCGACTGGGTGGTCGTCGGCGCCACGCCGGAAGACATGGTGGCCGCCGGCTACACGCCGGTCGGCCGCGACTTTCCGGTCTTCCTGCATCCGCAGACGCACGAGGAACACGCGCTGGCGCGCACCGAACGCAAGACCGCGCCCGGCTACCGCGGCTTCGTGTTCCACGCCGACCGCACGGTGACGCTGGAGCAGGATCTGCAGCGGCGCGACCTCACCATCAACGCGATCGCGCGCGCCGACGACGGCACGCTCATCGACCCGTGCAATGGCCGCGCCGACATCGCCGCGCGCGTGCTGCGCCACGTCAGCGCGGCCTTCGCGGAAGACCCGGTACGCATACTCAGGCTGGCCCGCTTCGCCGCGCGCTTCCACGACTTCACGGTGGCGCCGGCAACGATGGCGCTGATGCGCGACATGGTGGATTGCGGCGAGGTCGACGCACTGGTGGCCGAACGCGTGTGGCAGGAGCTGTCGCGCGGGCTGATGGAGGCCAAGCCCTCGCGCATGATCGAAGTGCTGCGCGAGTGCGGCGCGCTGCGTGCCGTGCTGCCGGAGGTGGACGCGCTGTTCGGCGTGCCGCAGCCGCCGCAGCACCATCCGGAGATCGATACCGGCGTCCACCTGATGCAGTGCCTGGACTGGGCCGCCGCGCACGGCGCTTCGCTGGCGGCACGGTGGGCGCTGGTGGCGCACGACCTCGGCAAGGGCACGACGCCGAAGGAGGACTGGCCGCGCCACATCGCGCACGAGGCGCGCAGCGCGAAGCTGGCGCGCGAGCTGGCCGAGCGCCTGCGCGTGCCGGTCGATATCGCCGACATCGCGCGGCTGGTGGCGCAGGAACACACCAATGTGCACCGCGCAGCCGAACTGCGCGCCGACACGATGGTGAAGCTGCTGGAGCGGCTGGACGTGATGCGTAAGCCGGAACGGCTGGCCGACATCCTGCTCGCCTGCGAAGCGGATGCACGCAGCCGCCCGGGTTTCGATGAGCGCGGTTATCCGCAGGCCGGACTTGTACGCGCGGCCGCCGAGGCGTTCAGATCGGTCGATGCCGGCGCCATCGCGAAGCAGCTGGCCGAATCCGGCAAGACGTCCGGCCCGGCGATCGCACAGGCGGTGCATGCCGCGCGCGTACAGGCGGTGGCAGCGCGCTAGATCACCGCCGGCGGGTGGTCACCACCAGCGCGATGCCGCCCAGCGTCGCGACCGAGGCCAGCAGCAGGCGCAGCGTCAGCGCTTCGGACAGCAGCAGGGCGCCACCGATGGCCGCGATCACCGGCACCGACAGCTGCACGCTGGCCGCCTGCGTTGCGCTGAGACCGCGCAGCGCGCTGTACCAGATGGCATAGCCGACGCCGGACGCCAGTGCGCCGGACAGCGCCGCATAGACGAAGCCCAGCGCATCGATGCGCGCATCGGCAGCAGCAATCATCGACAGACCGATCGCCATCGGCACCGCGCGCACGAAGTTGCCGGCGGTCATCGCCAGCGGCGTGGCGCGGGCGCGCCGGCCGCGCAGTGAGTAGACGCCCCAGGCAATACCCGCCAGCGCCATCAGGATGGCGGCTTCGGCCGGCGGCGCTCTGACGCCGGGTGCCAGCAGCACGCCCAGCCCGGCCAGCGCCAGCAGCAGACCGACGGTCTGCAGCGCGCGCAGCCGTTCGCCTTTCAGCAGACCGGTACCGATCATCGTCACCTGCACGGTGCCGAACAGCAGCAGCGCGCCGGTGCCGGCGGCCAGTTCGCGGTAGGCGTAGGAGAAGGCGGCGGCATAGACGAACAGCGCGGCTGCGCCCGCCCAGTCGCCGGCCAGTCGACCATCCTGCTGGCGACGCACCAGCGCCCACAGCACCAGCGCGCCGGCGGCGATGCGCACCAGCGTGAAGCTGGCGGCGTCGATCGCGGTGTCGGCCAGGGCCAGCCGGTTCAGCACCGAATTGGCGGCGAAGGCCAGCATCGCCGCCGCGGTCAGCGCGGCGATGCGGCCCGGCGTCGGGCCTGCGCTCAAGAGCGGCGCAGCTGGCTCAGGTCGCGCACGGCGCCGGTGTCGGCGCTGGTGGTCATCAGCGCGTAGGCCTGCAGCGCAGCCGACACGACGCGCTCGCGCGCATGCGGCGTGTACGCGGCGGCGCCGCGATCCTCTTCCGCTTCGCGGCGGTGCGCCAGTTCGGCGTCATCGACCGCGAGGTGGATGGTGCGGTTCGGGATGTCGATCTCGATCACGTCGCCGTCCTTGACCAGCGCGATCAGGCCGCCCTGGGCCGCTTCCGGCGAGGCGTGGCCGATGGACAGGCCGGAGGTGCCGCCGGAGAAGCGACCGTCGGTCAGCAGTGCGCAGGCCTTGCCCAGACCTTTGGACTTCAGATAGGTGGTCGGATACAGCATTTCCTGCATGCCCGGGCCGCCCTTCGGACCTTCGTAGCGGATCACCACCACTTCGCCCGGCTTGACCTGGTCGCCGAGGATGCCGGCGACCGCATCGTCCTGGCTTTCGAACACCTTGGCGGTGCCGGAGAACTTCAGGATGGAATCATCGACGCCGGCCGTCTTCACGATGCAGCCACGCTCGGCGATGTTGCCGTACAGCACGGCCAGCCCGCCGTCCTGGCTGAAGGCGTGTTCCTTGTTTCGGATGACGCCGTTCTCGCGGTCGAGATCCAGCTCCGGGTAGCGGCGGTCCTGCGAGAACGCGACCTGGGTCGGGATGCCGCCGGGCGCGGCGCGGTAGAAGGTGCGGACGGCCTCGTCTTGGGTGCGCATGATGTCGTACTTGTCGAGCGCCTCGCCCAGCGTGGCGCTGTGCACGGTCGGCAGGTCGCGGTGGATCAGGCCGGCGCGGTCCAGTTCGCCGAGGATGGCCATGATGCCGCCGGCGCGGTGCACGTCTTCCATATGCACGTCCGACTTGGCCGGCGCCACCTTGGACAGGCAGGGCACGTGGCGCGAGATGCGGTCGATGTCGGCCATCGTGAAATGCACGCCGGCTTCCTTGGCGGCGGCCAGCAGGTGCAGCACGGTATTGGTCGAGCCGCCCATCGACACGTCGAGCGTCATCGCGTTCTCGAAGGCCTTGAAGCTGGCGATCGAGCGCGGCAGCACCGAGGCGTCGTCGCCTTCGTAGTACTTGCGGCACAGTTCCACCGCCAGCTGACCGGCGCGCAGGAACAGCGCCTTGCGGTCGGCGTGCGTCGCCAGCACCGAGCCGTTGCCCGGCAGGCTGAGGCCCAGCGCCTCGGTCAGGCAGTTCATCGAATTGGCGGTGAACATGCCGGAGCAGGAGCCGCAGGTCGGACAGGCGCTGCGTTCGTAGGCTTCCGCCTCTTCGTCCGAGCAGTTGCTGTCGGCGCCCTTGACCATCGCATCGACCAGATCGACGGCGATGATTTTCTGGCCCCAGTTCACTTTGCCCGCTTCCATCGGGCCGCCCGACACGAACACGGTCGGGATGTTCAGGCGCATTGCCGCCATCAGCATGCCCGGGGTGATCTTGTCGCAGTTGGAGATGCACACCAGTGCGTCGGCGCAGTGGGCATTCACCATGTATTCGACGCTGTCGGCGATCAGGTCGCGCGACGGCAGCGAATACAGCATGCCGCCGTGGCCCATCGCGATGCCGTCGTCGACGGCGATGGTGTTGAATTCTTTGGCCACGCCGCCGGCCTTCTCGATTTCGCGGGCGACCATCTGGCCGAGGTCCTTCAGGTGCACGTGGCCCGGCACGAACTGGGTGAAGCTGTTCGCGATGGCGATGATGGGCTTGCCGAAATCGCCGTCCTTCATGCCAGTGGCGCGCCACAGCGCGCGGGCGCCGGCCATGTTGCGGCCGTGGGTCGAGGTACGGGAACGGTAGGCGGGCATGGAAGCTCCTGCAGAATCGGGTAAAAGCGGAATTCTATCCGTCCCTTCACCTTCCGTCCTTCCATCTTCCCCGATGCGCCCTCGATGAGCCGACCGAAACTGATATTCGTCACCCGCAGTCGCTACTGGCGCCCCGGCAACGGCGAAGCGGCGCGCACCGCGGCGCTGATCGATGCGCTGGCCGAGGTGTGCGACCTCACCGTGTTCTTCCCCGAGCAGCCGGACGCAGCCACGCGGCCCTTCGTCGAGCGCAGCCGGCATCGCTACCGCCTCGCGGTCGGCGACACCGCGAGGCCGGAACGCGCAGCGCTGGTGAGCGGGCTGCGCGCGATGTGCCAGCAGATCGCGCCGGACTGCGTGTTGCTGTCGCGGCTGCAGCTCGATTTCCTGCGGCTGGCGGTGCCAGCCGGCATCCGGCTGGTGATGGACACGCACGACCTGGTCAGCGACAACGCCGCGTCGCGTGCGCGCGCCGGCGTGGCAGTCGAGGAGGCGCTGGATTTCGAGCGCGAGCTGGGCTTTCTGCGTCACTACGACCGCGTGCTGCTGATCCAGCCGGACGATCATGCCCGCGTCGCCGCCGTGCTCGGCGAGCGTGCGCTGTGCGTGCCGCACCCGGTGGTGCTGCCGGCGCAGCCGGTGAGGCCGGATTCGCGCGTGGTCGGTTACGCGGCCAGCCAGTGGATCGCCAACCGGCACGGCCTGCAGTGGTTCATCGACGACGTATGGCCGGCGCTGTCCGCCGACCGTGCCGAGCTGCAGGTGGCCGGGCACATCGCCGCGCTGCTGCCGCAGCCGTTGCCGGAGGGCATCCGCGCGCGCGGCTTCGTTCCCGACATCGAGGCGCTGTGGAGCGGTGTCGATGTCGCGATCAATCCGGTGCGCTGGGGCTCGGGGCTGAAGATCAAGACGGTCGAGGCGCTGGCCGCCGGTCTGCCCCTGGTCACCACGCGCGAAGGCGCGCGCGGCCTGGAAGACGGCGCGGGCGAGGCCTTCCTGCTGGCCGACGATGCCGCTGCCTTTGCCGACGCCTGTCGCGCGCTGCTCGACGATCTGCCGCTGCGCCGGCGCCACGCGCACGCCGCCTACGCCTACGCCCGGGAGCGCTTTTCGCATGCAGCCTGCTATGGCGGACTGATGGCCTGGCTGCGCCGCTGAACGCGCTTCGAGTCCCCACGGCGCTCCGGAAAAATCATTGTTAAACAGTGTGTTGTGAGGATGTTGTGGTGCAGCAGCCGTTCAAGGGGTGGCGGCGCGTTCCGTTAACGCCGAGGTGTCCATTGCCGTCTCGTCTGCCCGGATGTTCCTCGCCTTCACCCGTTTCCTGCTGTCTTTCGCCTGTCTCTTGCCCGCCCTTGCCGTCGCGCAGGACGCGCCGCTGTTCCGCATCGGCGTCGCGCCGCACACCAGTTCGCGCGTCATCATCGAAATGTACCAACCGCTGCGGCAGCATCTGCAGAAGACGCTCGGCACGCCTGTTGCCATCATCACCGCGCCGGACTTCACCGAGTTCGCGCGTCGGGCGCTGAACCAGGAGTACGCGCTGGTCATCACGACCGGACATCAGGCCGAACTGCTGCGCGCTGATGCGCGTTACCGGCCGCTGCTGACCTACCGCGCGCCCTTCCATGCGGTCGTCGCCGTCGCTGCGGGCAGTCGGGCGAAGTCGGCGCGCGATCTGGCCGGAAGTGCCGTTGCCGGGCTCAGTCCGTCGTCGCTGGTGACGCTGTGGGGCCTGCGCTGGATGAACGAGCACGGTGCGGCCGGCGTCACCGTTCGCTACGTCAGCGCCGCCGACAGCGTGGCGCAACTGCTGCTCAATGGCGAAGTCAGCGCCGGCACGATGTCGCTTGCCAACTTTCAGGGGCTGGCACCGGAGGTGCGTGCGCGACTGCGGCTGTTGACCGAAAGTCCGGCCATGGTCGGCCGCGTCTATCTGCTCAATCACGTCGAGGCGGCACGCGCGGCCGTGATCGAGGCGGCGTTGTGGTCGTTCGCCGAAACGCCGGCCGGCGTCGATTACTTCGCCCGCTACAAGCTGGACGGCTACCGTCCGCTGCGCGCTGACGAACTCGATGCGATGGCGCCATACGCCGCCGAGGTGCGCGAACAGTTGAAGAAGTCCGCACTGTGAGCCGGCTGTTCGATTTCCGGCTGCGGCGCTCGGTGCGCGGCCGCCTGCTGATCGCGGCCATCGTCGTCGAGGCGGTCATGCTGACGCTGCTGGTGAGCAACAGCGTGCGCCTGCAGCGCACCCACATGACCGAGCAGGCGGAGCGGCACGCGCAGCAGATCGTGCCCATCCTGAACGCGGCGCTGGTGGCGCCGATGGCGCAGGGCGACTACGCGACGATGCAGGCGGTGCTGGACGAAAGCCGGTCGAGTCAGGGCATCGACTATCTCATCCTGCGCGACAGCGGCGGCCATGTCGTCGCGCACAGCGGCTGGTCGCGCGACAGACCGATGCCTCAGGCAGACGCGCGCTTCGACCTGTCGGTGGAGGACGATCCACCGATCTATGACCTTGTCACGCCGGTCGCACTGGCCGGGCAGCCGCTCGGTCAGCTGCATTTCGGACTCGACATGTCGGCGCTGCGCAGCGCCAACAGCCAGTTGCTGCTGCAGGGCGTCGGCATTGCCAGCGGCGAGCTGCTGCTTTCGATCGCGTTGCTGACCGGGCTCGGTCTGTGGCTGACACGCCAGTTGCTGCGGCTCACGCATGCGGCGGAGGAGGTCGCGCACGGCGCCCTGACGCCGGCGCCGGTCGTCGAGGGCGAGGACGAGGTCGGCCAGCTCGGTCGCGCCTTCAACGCGATGTCGGCGGCGATACGGGAGCGCATCGGCGAGCTGCAGGCGCTGCACGAGAAGGAGCACGGTCTGGCGCGCATCGCGTCCGAGGCGAACGGCCGGCTCGAAGCGCTGCTCGACGCGATGGACATCGGCGTGCTGCTGGCCGATCACGACAACCGCGTGCTGTACGCGAACGACAAGCTGGCGCAGGTGTGGGCGCTCGATGCCGGCCGCCCGCCGGATGGCTGCCCGCTGCAGGTGGTCGAAGCGATGTGCGCCGCGCGGCTGTCGCCCGACGCCGTCCTGCCGGTGTTCTGCCCCGGTCGCGGCGAGCGGGAAATCCTGCTGGCCGATGGCCGCACGCTGACGCAGCGCAGCTTCGCCGTGCGCGACGGCGACGGCCGCGAGATCGGCTGCATGTGGCTGAGCGAGGACGTGTCGGCGGCGCGGGCGGCGGCCGACGAACTGCGCCGCGCGCGCGACGAGGCCGAGGCGGCCAGTCGCGCCAAGGCGGCCTTCCTCGCCACCATGAGCCACGAAATCCGCACGCCGATGAACGGCATCATCGGCATGACCGACATGGTGCTGTCCGAATCGCTCAGCGACGAGCAGCGCGAGCACCTCGGCTGGGTGAAATCGTCGGCCGACAGCTTGATGGGCATCCTGAACGACATTCTCGACTACTCGAAGGTCGACGCCGGCCAATTGCAGCTGGAAGCGGTCGACTTCAGCCTGGAGGCGCTGGTCGCCGAAACACTGGCCATCTTCTCGTCGCAAGCAGCAGGCAAGGACATTTCGCTGCGCTGGCAGGTGGCGCCGGGGCTGCCCGCCATCGTCACCGGCGATCCGCTGCGCCTGCGGCAGATCCTGTCCAATCTGGTGTCGAACGCGCTGAAGTTCACCACCCGCGGCGGCGTGACGGTGAGCGTCGACAGGGCGGACGAGGGACGGATCGCGCTGTCGGTCGCCGACACCGGCATCGGCATCCCGTCCGACAAGCAGGCGTTGGTGTTCATGCCCTTCTCGCAGGCGGACTCGTCGACCACGCGCAACTACGGCGGCACCGGGCTCGGCCTGTCCATCGTGTCGCGACTGGTGGCGCTGATGCACGGCACGATCACGCTGGACAGCGCGCCGGGCCGTGGCAGTACCTTCCGCGTCGAACTGCCGCTGCCCGCGGCGGCGACGCTGGACGCCGCCGCGCAACCGGACGTGGCGAAAGCGATCTGCGAAGCGGCGCTGCGCGATGCCGAGGTGCTGATCGCCGAGGACACGCCGGTCAATCAGGTGCTGCTCGGCCGCCTGCTGTTGCGCTACGGCGTGCGCATCACCGAGGCGGCCGACGGCGGGCAGGCACTGGCGGCCTGCCGCGAGCGCCATTTCGATCTGGTGCTGATGGACATGCAGATGCCGGGGATGGACGGGCTGGAGGCGACGCGCCGCATTCGCGCGCTGGCCGATCCGCACTGGTGGCAGGTGCCCATCGTTGCGATAACCGCCAACGCGCTGGATGAGGACCGCGCCCGCTGCCGCGACGCCGGCATGGACGATTTCATCAGCAAGCCCTTCCAGACCGGGGAACTGGTGGCGACGCTGGCGCGTCATCTGTCCTGTCGTCGCGCACCGGAAGCGGGATAACCACAGGTTATCGAAACATTGTTATTTGGTTTGTTGAGTTATGGTGCGCTGCGGCGCTATAAATGCACCATCGCCTTTCAACCGGATCACTGCCATGGCCAGCGTCGCGCCCGAAAAAGTCCTCAGCGTCCATCACTGGAACGATTCGCTGTTCAGCTTCAAGACCACGCGCGACCCCGGTCTGCGCTTCCGCAACGGTCATTTCGTCATGATCGGTCTGGAGACCGGCGGCAAGCCGCTGCTGCGCGCCTACAGCATCGCCAGTGCCAATTACGAGGAGCACCTGGAGTTCTTCAGCATCAAGGTGCCGGACGGCCCGCTGACCTCCAAGCTGCAGCACCTGCAGCCGGGCGATGAAATCCTGGTCGGCCGCAAGCCCACCGGCACGCTGGTGCTGGACGACCTGAAGCCGGGCAAGCACCTCTACCTGTTCGGCACCGGTACCGGTCTGGCGCCCTTCCTCAGCCTGATCCGCGACCCGGAAGCCTACGAGCGCTTCGACAAGGTGATCCTGTTCCACGGCGTGCGTCACGTGAATGAACTGGCCTACCAGGACTACATCGAGAACGAGCTGCCGAACGACGAGTTCCTCGGCGAGCTCGTGCGCGACAAGCTGCTGTACTACCCCAGCGTGACGCGCGAGCCCTACCGCAACCGCGGCCGTCTGACCGATCTGATCGTCAGCAACAAGATGACCGACGACCTCGGCCTGCCGCCGCTCAATCCGGAAACCGACCGCGCGATGATCTGCGGCAGCCCGAGCATGAACAAGGACACCGCCGATCTGCTCGACGCGCGCGGCTTCGTCATCTCTCCGGGGGTGGGCGAACCGGGCGATTACGTGATCGAGCGGGCCTTCGTCGAGCGCTGATCGCCTCCGGGCGTTGGAAACAAAAAAGCACCGCATGCGGTGCTTTTTTGTTGTCGGTGCCGACGTGCGACTCAGTCGCGCTTCTTCCGTCGTCGTGCGACGCCGGCCGCGCCCGCGGCGAGCGCCAGCAGGGCGAGGCTGCCCGGCTCAGGCACGGCGCGCGTGGTGACGCGCAGGCTGTTCGGGTCGGCGTTGACCGGATTCGCTTCGACCTCGAACGGATCGCCGTAGAAGGCCGAGGCATTGCCCTTGCTCTGCGTGCACACCGAGGTGCTCTGCAGCACCGGGCCATAGCCGCCATACCCGCCGTAGCCGCCGTAACCTTCGTAACCGCCGCCACAGTCGTAGGCATAGACGCCGAGGTTGCTGGCGGCGCTGTCCGACAGCTCGGCCAGCACGTCGAGCGACTCGTTCGGGTCGAGCACGCCGAGGTCGATGGTGACGTAACGGCTTCCCCAGCTGTAATAGCCGTCGCTGCCGTCGTCGTTGCTGTTCAGGTCGGTGCCCGCCTTGTCGTGCGTGATGACGCCGCCGTTGTTCTGGATGCTGCCCGACGAGTACCAGACCTGATTGCCGTCGATCTTGATCGACGCGAGGTAGTCCGCGCTGAGGTATTCGTCCGCATCCAGCGCGTAGTAGTTCGTTGCACTGATCGAACCGCCGTAGATCTTGAACGTCAGGCTGAAGTTCTGCGCCACGTTCGAGGCGTTGGTGACGGTGGCGAGGATGCTGGCCATCGCGCTGGCACTGCCGTTGTAGCCGTAGGCCGAGGAGGACACGGCATAGGCGCCGGTCGCGGACGAGAAGGCGTAGCCGTTGGCCGAGTTGTTGTCGCCCGACCAGATGTAGCTGTTGCTGTTGCGGTATTCCGGCGACACCGATTCCAGGGGTGTGGCGGTGCTGCCGTTGCTGCTGGCCGCGGACGAAGCGCCGAGAACCGGCAGCGCGTGGGCGAGCGGCACCTGACTGAACCAGGCGAACAGCGAAACCGCGATCAGTGTCGGGCGCGAGGGCAGTGAGAAGGTCATGGTTTTCTTATCCTGTACGATTGACACGCCCGCGGCCCCAAACAAGAACTGTGCCCACTTGCCTCATTCAATCGGATCAATGACTTGCATGTCCTCTTTGTGCCTTGACAGAGCAATGTGTAAAGCCGCTCGACAGGAGCGCCAGCAATGAGCCGCGTACTGATGGCGTGGGAACTGGGCGCCAACATGGGCCACATCGACCGCATGCTGATCACCGCGCGCGCGTTGCGCGAACGCGGTCACGCGGTCACCTTCGCGCTGAAGGATCTGGCGCGCGCGCACGGCCGCATCGTCGCCGACGGTTTTCCGGTGCTGCAGTCGCCGCTGTGGCTGCCGCGCATGGTGAACCCGCCCAAGCTGGTCAATTTCTCGGCGGTGCTGGCGGCGGCCGGATGGCTGGACCCGGGCGGGCTGGCTGGACTGCTGTCGGCCTGGCGCGGGCTGTTCGAACTGCACCGCCCCGATCTTCTGGTCTGCGACCACGCGCCGACCGCCATGCTGGCGATGCGCGGCCGCGGCACGCCGATCGCGGCGATCGGCAACTGTTTCGAGATTCCACCGCATCGCGACGTGTTTCCGGCGATGAACTACTGGGACAAGGGCGACGTTGCCCAGTGCGCACGCAGCGATGCGCTGCTGCTGGCGCCGGTCAACCA
Organism: Methyloversatilis discipulorum; assembly: GCF_000527135.1. Classification (NCBI taxonomy): domain Bacteria; kingdom Pseudomonadati; phylum Pseudomonadota; class Betaproteobacteria; order Nitrosomonadales; family Sterolibacteriaceae; genus Methyloversatilis; species Methyloversatilis discipulorum. Next base: position 2,596,743 of record NZ_AZUP01000001.1, on the reverse strand, counting down.
GGCGCTGGCGCTGCTCGGCGATAGCGCCCTGCCGCGCCTGACCGAACTGTTCGGCGGCGTGCGCTGCATCGCTGCCAGTCTGCCGGAGCTGGCGCACTATCCCGACTACGACGAGCGCGTGCGGATGGTCGGCCCGAGCTACGTCGGCGACAGCGGCGTGGCGCCGCAGTGGCCGGCGGGCGAGGGCGCGCGCGTATTCGTCTATCTGTCGCCCGAACACGCCGATTTCAATGCGCTGATGGAGGCGCTGCGGCAGTCCGGCATGCGCACGCTGGTGCATGCCAAAGGGCTGTCGCCGGACGCCGCGCGACGGCTCGGTGGGCCGTCCATCCGTTTCGAATCGGCGCCGGTGCAGATGGACCCGGCCGTGCGCGCAGCCGATCTGGTCGTTTCGCACGCCAGCATCGGCACCGTGAGCGCCGCTGCGCTCGCCGGATGCCCGCAACTGGTGCTGCCGAATCACATGGAGCAGTACATGGTGGCACGCCGCATCGTCGATGGCGGCTTCGGTCTGGCCGTGCCGCCGGGCAGCCGGAACACCGATTACCCGGCGCTGCTGCGTCGGCTGCTCGACGAACCGCGCTTCGCCGCTGCGGCACGCGCGCTGGCACAGCGCCACGCCGGCGCCGACCCGACGAAGACCGGCGCCTGCATCGCCGAAGAGCTCGAAGCGCTGCTGCGCTGAGCGGGAACCTCCTGCCGTGGGCGCGCTCTGCGCAACATGAATTCCGCGCTGCGCCGACTGCTGTTGCACCTGCCGCTGCTGGCGGTGCTGCCTGCCCGCGCGGACGAGACCGCCTACGATCCGGTGCTGCCCGCCGCGCCGCGCAGCCTGCCGCGCGACCACGGTGCGCACCCCGGCCACCGCATCGAGTGGTGGTACATCACCGGCTGGCTGGAGCGCGACGCCGCGGCGGCGGTCGGCTTCCAGCTCACCTTCTTCCGCGTGCGCCAGCCGGCGCACGACGCCAACCCGAGCCGCTTCGCGCCGCGCCAGCTGCTGTTCGCGCACGCTGCGGTGTCCGACCCTGCGCGTGCCCGCCTGCTGCACGCGCAGAAGATCGCGCGCGCCGGCTTCGGTCTGGCCGAGGCGGCGGTCGACGACCTCGACGTCCGCATCGACGACTGGCATCTGGCGCGCCAACCGTCGCCCGAGCGTCTGCTCGCGCGCATCGCGGCGGACGAGTTCGACTACGCGCTGACCTTCGCGCCGTCGCAGCCGGTGCTGTGGCAGGGCGACCAGGGCTTCAGCCGCAAGGGGCCCGATCCTGCGCATGCCAGCCACTACCTGAGCTGGCCGCAACTGGACGTGAGCGGCCGCCTGCGCATCGCGGCGGCAAGCAGTGCGGTGCGCGGACGCGCCTGGCTCGATCACGAATGGTCGAGCGCGCTGATGCCGGAGGGCGCGCAGGGCTGGGACTGGCTGGGCATCAATCTGGACGACGGCGGTGCGCTGATGGCCTTCCGCATGCGCGACGCCGATGGCCATGCACTGTGGGCGGCAGCGACCTTGCGCGATGCGGCAGGCGATCGCCGCTATGCGCCGAATGAAGTGGGTTTCGCAGTCCGGCGCGTCTGGCGCAGCCCGCGCAGCGGCGGCGCCTATCCGGTCGAACTCGATGTCAGCGTCGGCGGGCGGCGCTTTCTTGTGAAGCCGCTGTTCGACGACCAGGAACTGGACAGTCGCGCCAGCAGCGGTGCCATCTACTGGGAAGGCGCGGTGACCGTGTTCGAAGGTGCGCGCCGGGTCGGCCGTGGCTATCTCGAACTGACCGGCTACGCCTCCGCGCTGAAGATCTGAGCCGGTCTTACTCGCTGCCGCCCAGCTGCGAGTTGTAGAGACCCGCGTACATGCCGCCCGCCGCCAGCAGGTCGGCGTGCTTGCCGATCTCGGCGATGCGGCCCCGGTCCATCACGACGATGCGGTCGGCGCGCTCGATCGTGGACAGCCGGTGCGCGATCACCAGCGTCGTGCGGTTCTTCATCAGCACTTCCAGCGCCGCCTGCACCTGACGCTCGGATTCGGTGTCCAGCGCCGAGGTGGCTTCGTCCAGTATCAGCACCGGCGCGTCCTTCAGCAGCGCGCGTGCGATCGCCAGCCGTTGCCGCTGGCCGCCCGACAGCTTGACGCCGTTCTCGCCGATCATCGTGTCGAAGCCTTCCGGCATCGCCTGGATGAAATCCAGCGCGTACGCGGCGCGCGCCGCCGCCTCGATGTCGGCGCGGTCGGTGCCGCGCAGCGCGCCGTAGGCGATGTTGGCCGCCACCGTGTCGTTGAACAGCACCACGTCCTGGCTCACCAGCGCCATATTGGCGCGCAGGCTGGCCAGCTTCACGTTCTGGATGTCGTGCCCGTCGAGCAGGATGCGGCCCGAGGTCGGCGTGTAGAAGCGGGCCAGCAGATGCGCCAGCGTGGTCTTGCCGGAGCCGGATGCGCCAACCAGCGCCACCGTCTCGCCCGGCGCGATCGACAGATCGAAGTGCTGCAGCACGCGCAGTTCGCGGCCGGGGTAGCCGAAGCCGAGCTGATCGAAATCGATGCGGCCGCGCGCGCGCTCCAGTTCCACCGTGCCGCTGTCGCGTTCGGCCTGCTGGTCGATCAGCTGGAACACGCTTTCAGCGGCCGCCAGCCCGCGCTGCAGCGGCGCGTTCACGTCGGTCAGACGCTTCAGCGGCGCCAGCAGCATCAGCATGGCGGTGACGAAGCCCATGAAGCCGCCGACCGTGGTGCGGTTGGCCGCCGAGTCGGCCAGCGCGACCGCGATCACGATGCCGAGCGCCACCGCGGTGAGCACCTGGGTCATCGGCGACACCAGCGAGGCGGCGACGATGTTGCGCATGTTCTGCCGGCGCTGCTTGCGACAGGCCGCATCGAAGCGGCCCATTTCGTAGTCCTGTCCGCCGAAGATCTTCACCACCTTGTGCGCCTCGATGGTCTCTTCCAGCGTGTGCGCGATGCTGCCCATCGCCGTCTGTGCGCCGCGCGCCGATTCGCGGATGCGACGCGAACTGAGGCGCACGATGAGCGCGATCAGCGGCAGCATGCCGAGCACGATCAGCGTGAGCTTCCAGTTCAGCCACAGCAGCCAGGCCAGCAGGCCGGCCACGGTGAGCGTGTCGCGCACGAACACGGTGATCACGTTGGTCGCCGCCTGCGTCACGCCCTGTACGTCGTAGGCCACCTTGGAAATCAGCGCGCCGGACGAGTTGTTGTCGAAGAAGTCGGTCGGCAGTGCCAGCAGGCGGCCGAACATCGCGCGGCGCAGATCGAGCACCACGTTGTTGGCGGCCCAGGCGAATGCGTAGTCGGCGATGAAGCCGAACACGCCGCGCACGGCGAACAGCAGCACGATGGCCAGCGGGTAGAACCAGACTGCCTGCGGGTCCTGACCGCCGAAGCCGCCGTCCAGCAGCGACTTCATCAGCGCCGGAAAGACCGGTTCCGCCGCCGCGGTCAGCGCCATGCAGACGATGGAGACGGCGAAGGCGATCCAGTACGGGCGCACGTAGCCGAGCAGACGCATATACAGCGCGCGGCTTGAAACCTGGGGTGAATTCATGGCGGGCGTCAGGCGGAGAAGCGCGGATTATCCTTGATCCGGCCTGGCTCTGTTCATCCGTGCTTGCTCTGCACGCCGACGTCAGCGATTGAAGCTGCGCAGCTTGGGCCCGAGCGGGCCGATGGCCAGATGGGTGACGCGGCCGAACTCGAACTCCAGATTGAGCCAGCGGCTCGGCGGCAGGCCGAGCAGGGTGCCGGTCAGCGCCCGCATCGGCCCGTTGTGCGCGACCACGACCAGCGCGCTGGCACCCGCGCGCTGCGCCTCGAAAGCGTCCCAGACGCGCGCTGCCATGTCCGCATACAGCTCGCCGCCGGGCGCGCGGAAGTCGATCAGCGTACTGCCCCACACCTCGAAACCTTCCGCCGGAATGTCGGCGAAGGGCTTCAGTTCCCAGTCACCGAAATCAAGCTCGCGCAGGCGCGCGTCGAGGTGCACCGTCGGCGACATCGCTTCGGCCAGCAGACGGGCTCGCGTAAGCGGGCTGCTGACGACACGCGCGTCGGTTGGCAGCAGCGGCGCAAGCCGTGCAGCGCAGGCGGCCACGTCCTCGGCCACCGGCAGATCAGCAGCGCCGTAGCACAGCGCCGGGTCGACGGCCGGCTTCGGGTGACGGACCAGATACAGGTCAAGTGGATCAGTCAGACGGAACAGTTCGTTCATCGTGTTGCATTCATGCAATGACATCGGATTCGGCCAAACGGAGCCGGTGACCCGTTTGGAACACAGTGTGGTGCACTCACGTCACTGTGCTGCGCCGCAAAAAATGATTACGTATTACGTCACAAACAAGCGCGTATGCGGGCTTGAAAGGTTTGTTGCGGTGCACTACATTGAACTCAACGACAGCTTTTTAACTTGCAAGGAGCATCACCATGAAAACCACTGCAATCCGCATCGCTCTCGCGACCAGTCTTGCGATCGCCACGCTTGGCGCATCGGCCGCCACCGAAGCTTCGGTGTCGTCCGCTGCCGTCGGACACCCCGAAGACTACAAGGTGTTCATCGACGCGCCCACTGGCTACGCCTTCGTTAAGACGCCGTCGCGCTGGGTGTTCACCCGCAAGGTGGACAGCGCCCGCGTCGCCGAATCGTCCGCCGAGAAGCGCGTCGAGAAGGCTGAAGCGACCCGCTGATCGAAGTTTCAGTGCCGCACCGGAAAAGCCACCCGCAAGGGTGGCTTTTTCATTTTGTAGTCTCGCTGCGACGCCAGCTACCGTCCGCGGCCGATTCCAGCTTGATGCACGCACCCTGCGGACAGGCGATGTCGAGCCAGTCGTTCTGCGGCAGGCCGAGCAGCCGGCCGGCCATCACCCGGAGCGGACCGCCGTGCGCGACCACCACGAGGTCGCCGCTCACCGCAGCGCCCCATTCCTCCCAGGCGGCCCAGGCGCGCGCCGCCATGTCCGCTGCCGATTCGCCGCCCGGAATGCGGAAGTCCCACACGTTGGCGGACCAGAGATCGATGTCGGCGCGCGGCAGCGTGTCGTAGCGCCGCATTTCCCAGTCGCCGAAATCCATCTCCTGCAGGCGATGGTCGAAGATCACCGTATCCGACAGCGCCCGCGCGAGCTCGGCGCAGCGGCGCAGCGGACTGCTCAGGATCGTCGCACCGACCGGCAACTCGCCACGCAGCGTCGCTGCGGCAGCGGCAACCGGTGCTGCCAGCGCCACGTCGGACCGCCCGTAACAGATGTCGCGTTCCACTGCGACCGGCGGATGCCGCACCAGCCAGAGTCGGCGCGCGCTCACGGCCGCTTCAACGCCAGCGGAAGCCCGGCGGTGACCAGCGTCACCCGCGGACAGAGGCGGGCCAGCGCCTGATGCAGGCGGCCGGCTTCGTCGACGAACACGCGCGACAGCCGCCCCATCGGCACCACGCCGCTGCCGACCTCGTTCGATACCAGTGCGATCCGGCCGGGCAGCGCGGGCAGTGTGTCGAGCAGCGCCGCGCGCTCGCGCACGAAGATTCCGGGCAGCGCTGCGCCCGGCGCATCGTCCATATCCATCAGCAGGTTGGACAGCCAGAGCGTCAGGCAGTCGACGACGATGAAGCGGTCAGCCAAGGCGGCTTCGCGCAGCGCTGCCGCCAGGTGCAGCGGCGCTTCGACCACCGGCCAGTGCGCCGGCCGGTTGGCGCGGTGGCGTTCGATGCGCGTCGCCATCTCACCGTCGCCGGCGTGCGCGGTGACCACCATGGTCACTGCCAGACCGCTTTCGGCGGCTTGCGCTTCGGCATAGGCACTCTTGCCGCTGCGGGCGCCGCCCAGAATCAGTTCGTGCACTGCGTATCGCTCCATTACTTGCTGGCCGAAGATTGTAGGTCGGCCGCGTGGCGGGCGCTGAGCTGTCTTGACCGGCCCGGCGGCGCCCACCTATAGTTCGCCGATGGATCATGACATCAACCAGCTCGGCGACCGGCTCGACATCCTGCTCGGTCGCTTCCGCGCGCTGCATGACGAAAACATCGTCCTGCGCAACCGCGTCGCGGCGCTCGAAGGCGAGAACAAGGTGCTCGGCGACAAGGTCGCGGCAGCGCGTGACAAGGTGAGCGGTCTGCTCGAAAGGCTGCCCCAGGAATGAGCGAATCGAATCTCGTCGAAATCACCATACTCGGTCGCGAGTATCGGGTGCAGTGCCGCGAGGGCGAACGCGATGCGCTGAACGCATCGGTCGAGCTGGTCGAGCGGCGCATGCGCGATCTTGCCGAGGCCACGCGCGCCTCCGGCGAACGCCTCGCCGTCATGTGCGCGCTGAACCTGGCACACGAAATTTTTCAGATGCAGGCGACGGGCGGTGTTGATTTGGTACCGCTGCGGCGTAGAATCAACGCCATGCAGTCGCGCATCGATGAAGCGCTTTCCGCACAGGAAAAGCTCTTCTAGAGGCGGTTGCAGCAAGGTGAAAGACCTTGCGTATCAATCCCCTGCGGTGTTCGCCAAGGTCATAGATTCCTTGAACCAATGTCTCATTGGCATAAGGTCGCGAACCATGGACGCCGCTGTTGTGCGCACCTCTCGGGGATGCGCCTGATGCGGCAGGGACGCGGCCGCTCTGAACCCTCGGTTCAGGATGCCGGCCTAGCGACATGCGCGGGGGTCCCCTACAAGGCTGTACCGTAGAACGTTGCAAGCCCTACGCCCACTACCCCGGGTACGGGCCGGTCACCAGAAGTGGCCTCCCTCCTCCGGCCGCGGCCATACAAGCCGCGGTCTTTGCTGTGTAACGCATCTGTTACACATTGCTCCGTCGTAGAGATCTGCTGCGTCAGCTTTGCTGTGCGCGGCTGTTTTGCGGCAGCGCGTCTTGAACACCCGTTCGATCTGGGAAAGACTCAGCTGCCGTTCGTCCCGTGCGTCCATACGATGCACGTGGCTCCGTCGCGGAAGCGGATGCACCCATCCATTCCTTTGTTTCCTGAGTTTTTCGGAGTTCGTATGTCCGGTATTTCCACGCTTGCCGAGCTGTTTTCCACCGGTGCCGATTCGGCAGTGGCGCTGTCCGCGCCTGCGCGCACCGATCTGAGTTTCGGCAATCTGCGCGCACTGATGACGCGCACCGTCGCACGTCTGAATGAACTGGGTGTGGGTCGCAACGACCGCGTCGCCATCGTCCTGCCGAACGGACCGGACATGGCCAGCGCCTTCATCAGCATCGCGTCCGGTGCCACCGCTGCGCCGCTGAACCCGGGCTATCGCGCCGAGGAATTCGAGTTCTACCTGTCCGACCTGAATGCCAAGGCCCTGGTGGTCGAGCGCGGCAGCGTGTCGCCGGCGATCGAGGTCGCGAAGAAGCTGGGCGTGCGCGTGATCGACCTGGTGGCGAACGAAGCCGCCGGCGATTTCTCGCTGGAGCCGCGTGAAGCCGCGGCCGTCGCCCCGGCCGCGAACGGCGGTACCGCCCAGGCCGACGACGTTGCGCTGGTGCTGCACACCTCGGGCACGACCTCGCGGCCGAAGATCGTTCCGCTGACCCAGCGCAACGTGTCCGCCTCGGCGCAGAACATCCGCGCCACGCTGGCCTTCACCGAGAAGGATCGCGGCCTCAACATCATGCCGCTGTTCCATATTCATGGCCTGATCGCCGGCATCATGGCGCCGCTGTCGGCCGGTTCGTCGGTGTTCTGCACGCCGGGCTTCGACGCCCTGAAGTTCTTCTCGCTGATGGATGAAGCGCACCCGACCTGGTACACGGCGGTGCCCACCATGCATCAGGCCATCCTGTCGCGCGCTTCGCGCAACAAGGAAATCATCGAACGCAACCCGCTGCGCTTCATGCGCTCGTCGTCGTCGTCGATTCCGCCGCAGGTGATCCGCGAGCTGGAGGAAACCTTCGGCGCGCCGCTGATCGAAGCCTACGGCATGACCGAAGCGTCGCACCAGATGGCGTCCAACCCGTTGCCGCCGCGCGCCCGCAAGCCGGGTTCGGTCGGTCTGGCCGCCGGTCCGGAAGTCGAGATCATGGACGACGACGGCAACATCCTGCCGGCCGGCGAGATCGGCGAAATCGTCATCCGCGGCGCCAACGTCACGCCGGGTTACGAGAACAACGAAAAGGCCAACAAGGAAGGCTTCACCAACGGCTGGTTCCGCACCGGCGACCAGGGCAGCAAGGATGCCGAGGGCTATCTGTCGCTGACCGGCCGCCTGAAGGAAATCATCAACCGCGGCGGCGAGAAGATTTCGCCGCGCGAAGTCGACGAAGTGCTGATGGATCACCCGGCTGTGGCGCAAGTCGTCACCTTCGGCATCCCCCACCCCAAGCTGGGCGAGGAAGTGGGTGCCGTGGTCGTGCTGCGTGAAGGTCAGCAGGCCACCGACAAGGAAATTACCGCCTTCGCCGCGACGCGGCTGGCCGACTTCAAGGTTCCGCGCAAGATCCTGTTCATGGATGAAATCCCCAAGGGTGCGACCGGCAAGCTGCAACGCATCGGTCTCGCCCAGAAGCTGGGTCTGGGTGGCTGAGCCATCCCCTTCCGCGCACTACCGCATCAACAATAAAGGAGACTTGCACATGACCAAACTCGGAAAGTGGGCCGGCCGTGCCCTCGTGACCGCGATCGCGACCATCGGTCTGACCGGTGCCGCGCATGCCTGGGAACCGACCAAGCCGGTCGAGTTCGTCGTGCCGGCCGGTACCGGCGGTGGCGCCGACCAGATGGCCCGTTTCATCCAGGGCGTCGTGGCCAAGAACAAGCTGATGGCCCAACCGCTGGTCGTCGTGAACAAGTCGGGCGGCGCAGGCGCGGAAGGTTTCCTCGAAGTGAAGGGCGCCAAGGGCGACCCGCACAAGATCATCATCACTCTGTCGAACCTGTTCACCACGCCGCTGGCGACCGGTGTCCCGTTCAACTGGCGTGACCTGACCCCGGGCGCGATGCTGGCGCTCGACCAGTTCGTGCTGTGGGTGAATGCCGATGCGCCGTACAAGACGGCCAAGGAATACATCGACGACATCAAGGCCAAGCCCGCCAACACCTTCAAGATGGCCGGCACCGGGTCGAAGCAGGAAGACCAGATCATCACCGCGATGATCGACAAGGCGACCGGCAAGAAGATGACCTACGTGCCGTTCAAGGGCGGTGGCGACGTGGCGGTGCAACTGGTCGGCGGTCACGTCAATTCGACGGTGAACAACCCGATCGAGGCGGAAGCCCATTGGCGTGGCGGCAAGCTGCGCCCGCTGTGCATCATGGACAGCGAAAAGCTGCCGTACAACGAGAAGGTGACCGCGACCCAGGCCTGGGGCGACATCCCGACCTGCAAGAGCGCCGGCGTGCCGATCGAGTACCTGATGCTGCGCGGCGTCTTCCTGGCGCCAGGCGTCACGCAGGAGCAGGTCGACTTCTACGTCAATCTGTTCAAGAAGGTGCGCGAGACGCCGGAGTGGGCCGACTTCATGAAGAAGGGCGCGTTCAAGCAGACCTTCATGAGCGGCAAGGAATTTGCCGACTGGGTCGGTAAGTCGGAAGCGATGCACTACGGCCTGATGAAGGACGCAGGCTTCCTCGCCAAGTAATCAGCCTGTAGCAGTGTGCGAATACGGGCGGGTCATCCCGCCCGTATTCGTTTCGATGTGCCGCGAAGATGTTCACTTCCTGTTTTTAGTTTCTGGAGATTCATGATGGAGCGATCCGAGGACGCCGCTGAAGCCGGCATGTCCAACCGCTGGCCGGAAATCCTGGTCGCGCTCTTCCTGTTCGCCATCGGCATCATCGTGGTGAACGACAGCATCCGAGTCGGCATCGGCTGGGAAGAGGGCGAAGGCCCGCGCGCCGGCTATTTCCCCTTCTACATCGGCTGCATCCTGCTCATATCCAGCGGCTGGATCCTGTTCGGCGCGCTGACACGCTTCAAGAAGGCACAGCCGCAGTTCGCGTCCTGGGTCGAGCTGAAGTCGGTGATGCAGATGCTGGTGCCGCTCACCATCTACATCGTGGCTGTCGTCTATCTTGGCATCTACGTGTCGTCGCTGGTGCTGATCGCCTTCTTCATGAAGGTGCACGGCAAGTTCGGCCTCATCGCCACCACCCTGACCGCAGTCGGCGTGCCGCTCGCAGCTTTCATGCTGTTCGAGCGCTGGTTCCTCGTGCCGCTGCCCAAAGGTCCGATCGAGCTGATGCTCGGTTTCTGACATAACGCGAAATTCCCGAGACCGAGATGGAAGAACTCAACAACCTCATGCACGGGTTCAGCGTTGCGCTGACCCTGCCCAATCTGGGCTTCATGGTGCTCGGCATCACGCTGGGCATCTTGATCGGCGTGCTGCCGGGCCTGGGCGGTGCCAACGGCATCGCCATCCTGCTGCCGCTGACCTTTTCGATGGACCAGACCTCGGCCATCATCATGCTGTCCTGCATCTACTGGGGCGCGCTGTTCGGCGGGGCGATCACGTCCATCCTGTTCAACATTCCGGGCGAACCGTGGTCGGTGGCCACCACCTTCGACGGCTTCCCGCTGGCGCAGCAGGGCCGGGCGGGTGCCGCACTGACGGCGGCGTTCACCTCGTCCTTCGTCGGCGCCTTCTTCGCCGTGCTGCTGATCACCTTCCTCGCGCCGCTGGTCGCGAAGTTCGCGCTGAAGTTCGGGGCGGCGGAAATGTTCGCGGTGCAGATGCTCACCTTCTGCTCCTTCGTCGGCATGAGCAAGGAGCCGCCGGCCAAGACGCTGGCCGTGATGGCGCTCGGCTTCGCGCTGGCGGCGGTCGGCATGGACACGGTGACCGGCACGCTGCGCATGACTTTCGGCACCACCGAACTGCTCAAGGGCTTCGATTTCCTGATCGCGGTGATCGGCCTGTTCGGCATCGGCGAAATCCTGCTGACGATGGAAGAAGGCCTGGCGTTCAAGGGCAAGAGCGCGAAGATCCAGCTCAACGTCGTGCTGCAGACCTGGAAGGAACTGCTGCGCTACTGGAAGACCTCGATCCGCTCGGTGCTGGTGGGCTGCTGGATGGGCGTCACCCCGGGTGGCGCGACGCCGGCCTCCTTCATGGCCTACGGTTTGGCCCGCCGGGGCGCGAAGGACAAGGACTCGTTCGGCAAGGGCAATGTCGAAGGCGTGGTGGCGCCGGAAACCGCGGCTCACGCGGCCGGCACCTCGGCATTGCTGCCGATGCTGACGCTGGGCATTCCCGGTTCGCCGACCGCCGCCGTGCTGCTGGGCGGCCTGCTGATCTGGGGTCTGCAGCCCGGTCCGCTGCTGTTCACCGAGAAGCCCGATTTCGTCTGGGGCCTGATCGCGTCGATGTACCTCGGCAACATCGTCGGCCTCATCGTCGTGCTGACCACGGTGCCCTGGTGGGCGGCCATCCTGCGCATCCCGTTCTCGGTGATCGGCCCGGTCATCATCGTGATCTGCGCGATTGGCGCCTACACGGTGCACAGCTCGATCTTCGACGTGGTGATGATGCTGGTGTTCGGCGTGTTCGGTTACCTGTTCAAGAAGCTGCGCTACCCGCTCGCGCCGCTGGTGCTGGCGCTGGTGCTCGGCGACATGGCCGAATCGAGCTTCCGCCAGTCCATGCTGCTGTCGCAGGGCAGTCTCGACATCTTCTGGGCCAACCCGCTGGTGGCCGGTCTGATGCTGCTGTCCTTCACCATGCTGCTGTGGCCCATCGTGCCGGCGCTGAAGCACTATCTGCGCGGCCGTTCGTGACATGAACTGATTCCGTCCGCCACACGATGGCGGACGGAGCCGACGGCGGGCCGGCGCGTGAGCGCCGTCCCGCCGCGCCATTGAAGGAGATGAAAAGATGAAGATCGCAGTCGTTGGCGCGGGCGCCATCGGTGGTTACCTGGCGGTGAAGCTGTCGCGTGCCGGCAATGAAGTGACCTGCATCGCGCGTGGCCCCAACCTCGCCGCCATCCAGGCCAAGGGCATGTCGCTCATCCTGGAGGACGGCACGGTCGAGGACGCCCCGAACATCCGCGGCGTGCAGAAGATGAGCGAAGCCGGCGTGCAGGACGTCATCCTGCTGACGCTGAAGGCGCACCAGGTAAAGGACGTGGCGGCCGATATGCGCGCGCTGTTCGGTCCGGACACCATGGTGGTGACCATGCAGAACGGCATCCCCTGGTGGTATTTCCACAAGCTGGGCGGCGAGTACGAAGGCACGCCGGTCACCTCGGTCGATCCGGACGGCATCGTCGCCGCCAACATCGAGGTCGAGCGCGTGATCGGCTCGGTCGTCTATCCGGCGTCCGAACTGGTCGAGCCGGGCGTGATCAAGCTGATCGAAGGCAACCGCTTCACGCTGGGCGAACTGGACGGTTCGCGCTCGCCGCGTATCGAGGCGCTGTCGCAGGCGATGATCGCCGCCGGCTTCAAGTCGCCGGTGTCGAAGGACATCCGCTCCGAAATGTGGGTGAAGCTGTGGGGCAACCTGAGCTTCAATCCGATCTCGGCGCTGACCCACGCCACGCTGGAAGACATCTGCCGCTTCCCGCTGACGCGCGAGCTGGCCGCCAACATGATGCGCGAGGCGCAGGCGGTCGGCGAGAAGCTGGGCGTCGAGTTCAAGATCGGCCTCGACAAGCGCATCGCCGGTGCCGAGGCGGTCGGCGCGCACAAAACCTCGATGCTGCAGGACGTCGAAGCCGGTCGCCCGCTGGAGTTCGAGGCGCTGGTCGGTTCGGTGCGCGAACTGGGCCGCATTACAGGCATCCCGACGCCGAACATCGACGCCGTCTACGCGCTGGTTTCGCTGCTGGCGCGCACGTTGTCGGACAAGAAGGGCAAGCTGGCCATCGCCGGCTGAACTTCCGCGACCGCATGACAGAACGGGGCGCCTTCGGGCGCCCCGTTCTGTTTTCACGCCACGCCGCTTTTGCAGCAAGGGCACGTGCTGTGTTCAGATAGCGCCTTTTGCGCTGCACCATGATGTTGATACCGGACTTCTTCCCCAGCTTCGACTTCGTCCTCGCCTGTCTCGCGCTCGGTGCTCTCGCCGGCTTCTTCGCCGGCATGCTGGGGATCGGCGGCGGCACGTTGCTGGTCCCGATACTGGTGATGCTGTTCGAGCAGCAGCAGGTCACGCCGGATCACATCCTGCATCTGGCGCTCGGCACCTCGATGGCCGCCATCGTCGTGTCCGCCTTCGTCAGCCTGCGTACCCATCACGCACACGGTGCGGTCGACTGGCCGGTGGTCCGTCTGATGACGGTCGGCGTGCTGATTGGTACGGCGCTCGGTACCTTCATCGCTCGTCTGGTCTCGACCCAGACGCTGTCGGTGTTCTTCGCGGTGTTCATCGCCTACATCGCCATCAACATGCTGGTCGGCCTGAAGCCCAAGCCCTCGCGGCAACTGCCCGGACCGGCGGGTCTCATTGCGGTGGGTGGCGGCATCGGTACCGTTTCTGCACTGGTGGCGGTCGGTGGCGGCGCGATGACGGTGCCCTTCCTGACTTGGTGCAACCGCGACATCCGCAACGCCATCGGTACATCCGCCGCGCTCGGACTGCCGATCGCGCTCGGCGGCACGGTCGGCTACATCGTCAATGGCTGGGGTGTGCAGGGCATGCCGGCGCAGGTGCTGGGCTATATACACCTGCCATCGCTGGCGGCCATCCTGTGCACCAGCGTGTTCACGACGCCGTGGGGCGCGCGCGCGGCGCACCGCCTGCCGGCGACGCTGCTCAAGCGCGTGTTCGCGGCGCTGCTGGTCGTGCTGTGCGCGCGCATGCTGTGGAAGCTGTGGGCGGCCTGAGCCGCCGCTTCACGGACGGTGGCGCGCCGCCGATAGCCGTTCGACCGCAATCTGCTGGTCGCCCGCGCGAGCTTCGGCGCTCATCGCGGTAAAGCTCACCGTCAGTTCGCCGACGCGCAGCATGCCCTGGCGCAGCCGGGTATAGGGTTCCGGCGTGATGCTGCCGCCCGCGTCGAAGTAGAAACCGGTCGCCGTCGCCTGCAGCGGGGCCGCCGCGGCGCCCACCGTTTCGGCGGTGCGGCGGACGCGGGCGCGGATTTCGTCCGGTGTCGCCGGGGGTTTGCGGTCGGCGGCCTTCCACACCGCGGTCACCACCCACTGCGCCTGACCGTCCGGCGCGGCGACGGTCACGGTCGGCGGCATGCGGGCGTCGTGCCGGCTGATGTCCACCGCCCAGTCCTCGGGGACGTCGAATTCAAGCGTGCCGGCCTCGGCGCAGGGCACGGTAACGATGCGGTCCGCCGCTTCGGCGCAGGCGCCGGCGATCATCATCGCGAGGCCGAAGGCGAACAGGCGCATCTGCATGGCAATTCCTTCAGATCAGGAACAGGGTGGCCAGCCCGAGGAAGATGAAGAAGCCGCCGGAGTCGGTCACCGCGGTGATCAGCACCGAAGAGCCCACAGCCGGGTCGCGTCCGTAGCGTGCCAGCAGCATCGGTACCGATACACCGACAAAGGCGGCGAGCAGAAGGTTCAGCGTCATCGCGCCGGTCATCACCATGCCCAGCGCCCACGAATCGTACAGCCACCATGCAAGCAGGCCGAGCAGACCGCCCCAGACGATGCCATTGATCAACGACACGCCCATTTCCTTGCGGTAGAGGCGACGCGCCGCTTCCGGCTGCAGCTGGCCGAGCGCGATCGCGCGCACGATCATCGTGATGGTCTGGTTGCCCGAATTGCCGCCGATGCCGGCGACGATGGGCATCAGCGCGGCCAGCGCCACCAGCTTCTCGATCGAGCCTTCGAAGGCGCCGATCACGCGTGAGGCGAAGAAGGCGGTGACCAGATTGATCGCCAGCCAGGCCCAGCGGTTCTTCACCGAGTCCATGATCGGCGCGAAGATGTCCTCTTCCTCGCGCAGACCGGCGTGCGCCAGCAATTCCTCTTCCGACTGTTCGCGGATGAAGTCCATCACCTCGTTCACCGTCAGCCGGCCGATCAACTGGTCGTGGTGATCGACCACCGGCGCCGACACCAGATCGTAGCGCTCGAAGGCCTGGGCGGCCGATTCGGCGCTGTCCGAGGCGCGCAGCACCAGCGGGTGGTCGTGCATCACGCTGGCCACATCGACATCGACGTCATTCACCAGCAGCGTGTTCAGCGACAGCGAGCCGCGCAGCTTGTCGTCGCGGTCGATGACGAAGATCTGGTCGGTGTGGTCCGGCAGTTCGTCGAACAGGCGCAGGTAGCGCAGCACGACTTCCAGCGTCACGTCCTCGCGCACCGTGACCATGTCGAAATCCATCAGCGCGCCGACCGAATCCTCCGGGTAGGACATCGCCGCACGCAGCTGTTCGCGCTCCTCGTGGTCGAGCGAGCTGAACACGTCCTGCATGACCTCGGTCGGCAGGTCGGGCGCGAGGTCGGCCAGTTCGTCGGCGTCGAGCTGTTCAACCGCCGCCACCAGCTCCTTCGGCTCCATCGCGTCGATCAGCGTCTCGCGGACCGCGTCCGACACTTCGAGCAGGATTTCGCCGTCGCGCTCGGCGCGCACCAGGTCCCACACCAGCAGGCGGTCGTCCGGCGGCAGCGCTTCGAGGATGTAGGCGATGTCGGCCGGGTGCATCGCGTCGAGCTTCTTGGTCAGCTCGTTGTGATGCTGCTTGGCGACCAGCGTCTCGACCAGCTCGTGGCGCGGCATCTCCTGCCGATGCACCAGGCTTTCGACCCGCTTCTGGCGGTCGAGCAGCGTCCTCACCTCTTGCAGGCGCTCTTGCATCGCGTCGTGGTGAAGGATTTCGTCGGCGTCGGCCACGTGCAGCACATCCGGGTCGGGCCTGCCGGGCGGCGGGCTGGCAGGCGATTGTAGCCGCCCCCGATGACCGGCCCGAGGCTTTTTGCCGCGATGCGACAGCGGCTGCGCGCTTTCAACGATAATCACGGGCCGTATCCCTGCCGACCCGTTTCATGAATGTTCTTTTCGAAGAGGACGGCCACTTCCGCGCCGGCTCCGTGATGACCGACAGCGTGTCCTCGCTGCAGGTCGAACTGCCGAGCGGCAAGCGCTCAAAGGTGAAGGCGGCCAATGTGCTGCTGCGCTTCGCCAACCCCGAGCCGTCTGCGCTGCTGGCGGCCGCCGAAACGCAGGCGGCCGATCTCGACGCGCCCTTTCTGTGGGAAGTGTGCGGCGACGACGAATTCGCCTTCGAGGAACTGGCCCGCGAATACCACGGCGCCGCACCGGACGCGGTGCAATCCACCGCCATCCTGCTGTGCCTGCACGCCGCCCCGATCTACTTCCATCGCAAGGGCCGCGGCCGCTTCCGCAAGGCGCCTCCGGACATCCTGAAAGCCGCGCTCGCCGGGCTGGAAAAGAAGCGCCTGCAGCAGGAGCAGATCGAGCACTGGAGCGCCGAGCTGCTGGCCGGCCGTACGCCGCCGGAGATCGCGGCCTGCGCGACGCAGATCCTGTACAAGCCGGACCGCAATCGCCTCGAAACCAAGGCGGTCGAAGCCGCCGCCGCGGCCGCCGGCCTGTCGGTGGTGGGGCTGATGGCGAAGGCTGGCGCCTTCGCGTCCAGTCACGACTACCACCTCGGACGCTTCCTGTTCGAGTACTTCCCGAAGGGCACCGATTTCCCGACGCACGAGGTGCCGCCGGTCGGTGAACTGCCGGACGCAGGCGTGCGCGCCTTCTCGATCGACGACGCCACCACGACCGAAATCGACGACGCCTTTTCGGTGCGTCCGAAAGCGGGCGGCGGGTGGCGCATCGGTATACATATTGCGGCGCCGTCGCTGGCGATACAGCCCGGCAGCGCGCTGGCCGACATCGCGCGCAGCCGTCTGTCCACCGTCTATTTCCCGGGTCGCAAGATCACCATGCTGCCGGACGAGGCGGTCGACGCCTACACGCTGGCCGCCGGGCGCGACTGCCCGGCGCTGTCGCTCTATCTCGACGTCGAGACCGATCTGCGGGTGACGGCGAAGGAAACCCGCATCGAACGCGTTGCCGTGGTCGCCAACCTGCGTCACCACGAGATCGAGCCGCTGTTCAACGACGACACGCTGGCCGCTGGCGATCTGCCTGAGTTCGAGTGGCGAGACGAACTGCTGCTGCTGTGGCGTCTGGCCGAGGTGCTCGAGGCCGGTCGCGGCAAGCCGTCGGCCAACGGCGGGCAGATGGATTTCAACTTCTATGTCGACTGGGAACAGACGACCGAAGACGGCGAGGGCCGCGTCGACATCCTGCGCCGTGCGCGCGGCAGCCCGCTGGACAAGCTGGTGGCCGAACTGATGATCGTCGCCAACAACACCTGGGGCGCCGATCTACGCGACGCCGGCATCCCGGCGCTGTACCGCGCCCAGGGTGCCGGCAAGGTGCGCATGACCACGGTGGCGGCCCCGCACGAAGGTCTGGGCGTCGACTGCTACGCCTGGTCGACCTCGCCGCTGCGCCGCTATGTCGACTTGGTAAACCAGTGGCAGATGATCACGCTGCTGCGTGGCGAGCCGCCGGTGTTCCCGCCGAAGTCTGAAGCGCTGCTGGCGGCGCTGCGCGACTTCGAACTGGTGTACGCCGCCTACGCCGATTTCCAGCGCGCGATGGAGCGCTACTGGTGCCTGCGCTGGCTGCGCCAGCGGGCGGCG
Organism: Methyloversatilis discipulorum; assembly: GCF_000527135.1. Taxonomy (NCBI): domain Bacteria; kingdom Pseudomonadati; phylum Pseudomonadota; class Betaproteobacteria; order Nitrosomonadales; family Sterolibacteriaceae; genus Methyloversatilis; species Methyloversatilis discipulorum. The sequence continues at coordinate 2,579,162 of NZ_AZUP01000001.1, read as the reverse complement.
GCAGGCGACACTTCGCCGCTGCCGGCCATCGTGCTGCGCGAGTCACTCATCCGTCTCGAGCAGATTCCGCTGGTACTGCGCTGCCCCAGCCTGCCGGCACGCGATCCGCGTTCGCGCGTCGAGGTCGAGGTGGAGCACATCCATCTGCTCGACAACGACGCGCGCGCCCGCTGGGTTGGCGACCTGGCGGCGCTGGCCGGTGCGGCCGCGGTGTCGGAAGAGGAGCTGGCGGAGGAAATCGCCGAAGCCGAACTGCCGCCGGAGACGCCGGCCGCCGAGGCGCCGGTGCCTGAGCTGCCGGTGACCCCGCCGGAGAGTGGCGAGGCGGACTGAGCGCGCGGCGGTCGCCGCGTCGCCGCCGCTTGACTCCGATCAAGGGTGTGGCGGATTGCATTGATTCATTCGGTGTCCTGTGCTCAAGCCCGAGGGGCGGGCGACGTTAAGTCGGGGGTAGGCCGACTTTCGAGGACCCCGAATCATGCCCAGCCCAGCCCCCGCTCGCGTAACGTCCATCGCCGCCCCCGTTGCGGCTCGCCCGCCGCTGCCGCTGACCCGGCTGACAGCCGGTCTCCTGCTGATCGCCGGGGTCTGGTACTGCGCCCAGGCGACCGCTGCCGATCTGCCGACCGGCGGCCAGATCGTGTCGGGAAGCGGCGCCGTCACGCAGTCGGGCAGCACGATGACCGTGCAGCAGGACAGCGCGCGACTGGCCATCGACTGGTCGGGTTTCTCGATCGGCGCCGGCCATACCGTCAATTTCGTGCAGCCGTCGCCAGCGTCGGTCGCGGTGAACCGCGTGACCGGCGGCGAGGTGTCGGTGATCCAGGGCGCCTTGAACGCCAATGGTCAGGTGTTCCTGATCAATCCGAACGGCGTGCTGTTCTCGCCCAGTGCCCAGGTGAACGTCGGCGGCATCGTCGCCTCGACGCTGGACATGAGCGAAGAGGGACCGGACCGCTACCGCCTCTCCGGCAACAGTGCGAATGCAGTCATCAACCAGGGCAACATCCGCGCCGCGGACGGCGGCACGATCGCGCTGGTTGCTGCGCGGGTGATTAATGAAGGCACGCTGACCGCCAACGCCGGCCGCGTGCTGCTCGGTGCCGGCGCGACCGTCACGCTGGATCTGGGCGGTCCGGTCAAGCTGGAAGTGAACGAGGCCGCGCTGGATGCGCTCGTCGTCAATGGCGGCGCCATCCGCGCCGACGGCGGGCAGGTCATGCTGACCGCCCGCGCCGCCGGCGACCTGGTGTCCACGGTGATCAACCACAGCGGCATCATCGAAGCCCGCACGCTGGCGACCGGCGAATCCGGCGAAATCGTGCTGCTCGGCGACATGCAGAACGGCCGCATCGCGGTGTCCGGCCGGCTCGACGCCAGCGCGCCGGACGGTGGCGACGGCGGCTTCATCGAAACCAGCGCCGCACAGATCGATCTGGCGCCCGACCTCGTCGTCACCGCGGCGGCGCCCTCCGGCGCATCCGGCCTGTGGCTGATCGATCCGACCGACATCACGATTGCGGCCAGCACATGCACCGGCACCAACTGCATTGCCGCCGACACGATAGCGACCACGCTGAACGGCGGCACCGATGTCAGCATTGCCACCGCAGCGGCCGGCGGTCAGGCCGGCAACATCACGGTCAATGCGCCGATCAGCTGGAGTTCGAACAAGCTGTCGCTGAGCGCACACAACAACATCCTGATCAACGCCACACTGGAAGCGACCGGCACCGGTTCTCTGCACTTCGCCTACGGACAGGCCAGCAGCGACGGCGCCGGCAGCAGCTACCAGGTGGCGAGCGGCTCGCAGGTGCTGATTCCGGCCGCCTCCGCGTTCACCTGGCAGAAGGGTTCCGCCGGGGCCGTTCGCAACCTGGTGTTCGACAACGGACTGCTGCGTTTCGGCAACGGCACGCAGGCGTCGATCAACGACGAGGGGCAGTTGCTGCAGCCCTGGTATTTCGACAATACCTCGGTGGTCAGCGGCGTCACCCGCAACGGCTGGTTCAAGCTCACGTTCAGCAGCTATCCGCTCAATCTCGAACTGGGCGTCGGCGGCGACGGCACGTCGAGCTGGAACCGCAACGGCGAGATACTCGGCTCCAACAACAACCTGCTGCCGGCGGTCACCACGCACAGCCTGGACATCAGCGGCTACCGCGAAGGCAGCGGTGTCATCGTGTCGGCGATCGACATCCTGTACCCGGGTGGCGGCAGTACGGTGCGCGTGACCAACACCTACACGCTGGGTGCAACCGCCTCCTTCCTGAAGGCCGATACCGCGGTCACCAATCTCGACATGGTCGGTTCGCTGGGTAATGTGCGGCTGTGGGTGGGCACGCAGGACGATTACATCGCCACCCGCGACAGCCAGTTCAAGTTCAAGGGCAACCTGACCGCCGATGGCTTCGAGCAGATCGCCACGCAGAACACCCAGTCCAAGGCGCTGAAGATCACCGAATTCAACGACGGCCTCACCGGTGCCGCCGTGCTGTTCTACTCGACCTCCGACGGCGCCGATACGTCGATCTCGACCTGCTGCAGTTTCTCCAATGCGACCGGCATCGATCCGCGTACCTCGCTGATCGCCCGCGGCGTCGATGGCAGCGGCAATCCACGCGCAGAGGACGGTTCGTACGCGCTGTTCATCCGCTTGCAGGACCTCGCGCCGGGGCAGAGCAACGGCATGACCTGGTATTACGCGGCCGGCCCGGTCGCACTGCTCGACGACATCGTGAGCCAGGTATCGACCTCGGCCGGCGTGCGTCCGCCGGCGCCGACGCCGCCCGGCAATACGCGCCCGCCGCTCGAGGCCGCAGTGCAGAACGCCCAGCAGCAGACCGTGACCGCGCTGCCCTCGGCAACACCGGTGCTGCCGGCCGTCGCTGCCAGCAACGTGCCGGCAGCGGGCAACCGCGTCGGCTCCATCGGCAGTCTGCAGGTGACGGAAATCCGTTCGCAGCAGACCGGCAGCGATACGCAGGGGGGCGGCACATCGCAGAGCGGAGAGGTGCAGGAGCAGGACGGCGGCGACAGCGCGCTGCTGGCCCAGGTGTCGCAGTCTGTCGACGCGCTCGGCATGCTGAAGGTCTTTGTCGTCGATGGTGGTGTGCTGCTGCCCGATGCGGCCGGGGGCGAGCGCGAATAGAGCGCACACCGCCGAGGCAGGCGAACGAAGCCGGCACGCGGGTCGAATGCGAGCCGGTATCGCAGTACACTGACATCGTCATTTGCAATCTGACCGGACCGACCCATGGCTTTGATCCGTACCACAGCGCTCGCCAGCGCGCTTGTGCTCTCCTTTCCGCTCCATGCCCAGGTCGCGCCTGACGCCGGCCGCACGCTGCAGGAAACCGTGCCGCCGGTGCAGCCGCCCCGGCCCTCACCCGAGATCACGATAGAACCGCCGTCGGACGCCGCCGTCGCGCCCGAGGGCGGCGTCCGCGTCACGCTGCAGTCGGTCGGTTTCAGCGGCAATACCGTGTTCGACGAGGCGACCCTGCAGGCCGCGCTCGGCGATGTCGTCGGCCGCGAGTTCGATCTTGCAGGCCTGCGCGAGCTGGCCGCTCGCGTGTCGGCCTTCTACCGCGGTGCGGGCTACCCGTTCGCGCGCGCCTTCCTGCCGGCGCAGGCGATGCGCGACGGCGCGTTGCGCATCGAGGTCATCGAAGGGCGTTACGGCCAGGTGCGCGCCGACGGCGAAGCCGATCTGGCCGCCGGGGCGCAGCGTTTCCTGGGGTCGCTGCAGGCCGGCGACGTGATCGAAGGCGGGGCGCTCGAACGCACCGCCCTGCTGCTCGACGATCTGCCCGGTGTCCGCGCGGTGCCCATCATCCGTCCGGGGCAGGAACTCGGCACCGGCGACATGATCGTGCGCGTCGAGCGCGAGCGTCGCTATGCACTCGAAGTGGGTGCCGACAACCACGGCAACCGCTACACCGGACAGGGCCGCGCGCGCGTCAATCTGGGCGTCGACAGCCCCTTCATGCTGGGTGACCAGTTTCTGCTGCGCGGCCTGCTGACGCAGGAGGGCATGTGGTTCGGTCACGCCGGCTACAGCCTGCCGGTCGGCGTGTCCGGCCTGCGCGCGCAGTTCGCCTACGCACACACCTACTATCAGCTCGAACGCGATTTCGCGGCGCTCGATGCCAGCGGCACGGCGAAGACCACCAGCGCCGGGCTGAGCTATCCGCTGCTGCGCTCGCAGCGCGCCAACGTCAATCTGTCGGTCAGCCTGCAGTACAAGGACCTGAACGACAGGCAGGGCGCCACGCAGAGCAGCAGCGACAAGTCCAGCCACGCGCTGCCGGTCACGCTGGGTTTCGATCTGCGCGACGGTCTGGGTGGCGGTGGCATGACCTACGGCGCGCTGGCCTGGACGCCCGGCCGGCTCGATCTCGACAGCGGCCTCGCCGCGTTTGATCGCACCACCGCGCGTACCGAGGGCGGTTTCAGCCGCTACAACCTCGATGTCGCCCGCCTGCAGCTGCTGCCGGCCGGCTTCAACCTGTTCGGCCGGCTGTCGGCGCAGTGGGCCAGCCGCAATCTCGACTCGTCGGAAGGCTTCGGCCTCGGCGGGCCGAATGGCGTGCGCGCCTACCCGGTGGGCGAGGGCTACGGCGACGAAGGCGCGCTGGCGCAGGTCGAACTGCGCTGGACGCATGGCGCGCTGAGCCCCTACGGCTTCTATGACATCGGCCGCGTCCGCACCGACGCCCGCCGCTGGCAGGCCATCGACAACAGCCGGTCGATCAGCGGCGCCGGTTTCGGCTTGCGCGCCCAGGACAGCGGCTGGACCTTCGATGCCTCGTTCGCCTGGCGTCTGTCCGGTGGCGCGCCGCAGTCCGACACCAAGGACCGCCTGCCGCGCGTCTGGGTCAGCGCCGGCTACAACTTCTGACCGACGCCCCGCTCAGGGGCGCGTGCGCGCGCGGTCGTTGCGACGCCGGCCGGCGGCGCTGCTGCGCGGTCGCCAGATGCGCAGGAAGGCGCGCACCTTCTGTCGCGGCGTCAGCGTGTCGTCCGACACCGCGTCGAAGAACTCCGACAGCGCGCTCGATTTCTTCAGCGTATAGAAGGTGAGCACCAGCGTCGGGATCGCCACCACGACGACGGCGCCAATCTTGCCGAGCAGCGTGGCCGGCGGGCCGTCGAAAATGTTCATGCCGAGGAAACCGGTGACGATAGTGCCGACCAGACCGAAGATGGTCACCACGGTCAGCCGCAGCAGCGTCTCGTTCTGGCGGCGGCTGTCGTCCGCTTCCAGGTAGTTGTCCATGTCGAGTATTTCGGCGCGCAGCTCGTTGTACAGCGCCTCGTTGCCGAGGTTGCGGCTCCACATGTCGAACAGGTCCTTGGCCATCGACTGCTTCGATACCTCGCCGAACCAGTAGCGGTGGTTGAAGCGCAGGAAAATTTCCATGGTCTGGCGGATGCCGCGCTTGAATCGCCGGCGCGAGTCCGCGTCGTCGGCGTCGAGCAGGCTCACCGCCACCACCAGACGGTCCATCAGCATCAGCAGCGAGGCGCGGTGGAAGTGGGCGATCAGGCCGATCAGGAAATACTGGTGACGGAACTCGGCCAGCAGGCCGTTCTGCGGATCTGAATAGCCGCTCAGTCCGTGCATGCCCACCATCACCATCGACGGCCCGGTGCAGATGACGCGCGTGCTCGCGTTCTCGCTGCGCCGCCCGGGCACCCAGAAGCGGTCGTAGCAGGCGGTGCGTTCGAACTCCGACATCACCTCTTCCGAATACGGCAGCGGCCGGCCGTCGTCCGGCTGCGTCGCCTGGCCGAGACGGACGAAGTCCTCGCGCGTCAGCGCGAACGGATCGTCGAAGGACAGGAAGGTCATCTTCGGCTGACGGTGATACTCGAGCTGGCGGTAGCGGATGTCGCCGTCGGCTTCCGAGTGGTGCAGCACCATCGGGCTGAGCAGGTATTCCCAGTGCTTGCCGATGGCCGACGCGCGGTGTTCCCACACATGGCGCAGATAGCGCTCGCGATCGCCGTAGTCGGATTCGGCCAGCACCTGGCCGTCGCGGCCCAGCCACTGCACGCTGCGCATGCACTGCGCGGCGCGCCCGTCCTCGCTCCCGCCGTTCGTCCACTTCGCCGGAAAGGCGCGGCCGAAACGGAACAGCAGTTCCTGCACCCGCGGCAGCGGCAGGTCGTCGGCATACACCTCAAGCACCAGCAGCACCACATCGACGTCATAGAAGAAATAGAGGTCGATGTGCTGCACCGTCAGATCCAGCGTGCTGCCGTCCTCACAACCGAGGCGGACGGCGGCGATGTCGTGCCGGCGGAACACGCGGATCGGCGATTCGCCGTAGCCGCGCAAGGTGGCGCTGGAACGCCCCTGGCCGTAGAGGAAGCGCTGCACGTGCGGCAGAAAGGTGACGAACTCGCGGTAATGGCGCTCGTGGAAGTCAGTCGGCGCGCCGGTGAATTCGTCGCGCTGTTCGCGCCAGGGGTTGTTCTCGGTGATCGCCGCCAGCGCTTCGGAATGCCGCTGCACCTCGTCGCCGGCGCGCATCGGCATCAGCCGCAGCGGCCACATCAGGATCTGGCGGAAATGACGGGCAACGGGTGGGGTGGATGCACTCATGACGATGGCGCCGGTTGCGGGTGGCCGAGTGTAGCGCCGTGCTCAGCGCAGCGGGCGGCGCAGTTCAGGCGGCAGCGCGCGGCGGTCCTTTACCACGGTCAGCGTCAGTCCTGCGCGCTCGACGCGCGCGATCTCGTCGCCGCGCAGCACTTCGTCGCAGCGCATGTGCGTGGTCGAGATGAAAAAGTCGGCGCGCACCCAGTCGCGGGTGACGAGGTAGCGGTCGGTCGGCAGCCAGGCCTGCGCCTGCAGCGATTCGGCGCACACCGCCACCTGCCACGGTTCGGCCGGTGCCGGCTCGGCGTCGATGCGCGCGCGCAGCAGAGCCGCCGCTTCGCGTACGCCGTCCGACCAGTAATCGGTTTCCCAGCGGTCCGGTGCGCCGGCGAAGCCGCCGGCCAGCCTGTTGTAGTTCACGTAGTGATAGGGGGCGAGCCGCGCCATGTCGTACAGCGGCACGGCGACGCCGGCCGCGCACAGCAGCGCGAAGACGGTGGCTGTGGCGGGTCGCGCGCGCGCGGCCCGCCCGGCGGCGCACAGGCCGGCGGCCGAGATCACCGCCAGCGGCGGCAGCAGGAAGGTGAAGTGGCGGATGCCGTTGTACAGCGTCGGCCGGGTGGCCAGCGCGAGCGCCAGCGGCAGCAGTGCGGCCAGCAGCACCGGCAGCCAGCGCAGCCAGTCGATGCGTCGCCCGGCTGTCAGCGCACCGACGGCGGCGAACAGCAGGCCGGCCAGCGCCAGCTCGGGCAGCCGGGCGCCGAGGTAGAGCGGCAGATAGTGACGCGGCACGTCGCCTATCTTCATCACCTCGCCGTCGAGCACCGTGTACAGGTCGAAGGTGAAGTGCGAGAAGGTGGTGAGCGCCTTGAACAGATTGCCCGGCGCCTGCATCGACCAGGGCCAGAACAGCGCCATCAGTGCCAGCGCGACCGGTACGGCCGGCAGCAGGCTGGCGATCGAGCGCAGCAGGTAAGCCGCCCGCGTGCGCAGATCACCGGCCGACAGCGCGCTGACCGCGAACACGGTCAGTCCCAGCGTCATCACCGCGAACACCGCGCCGACGCGCAACCCGAACGCACAGCCGATGGCCGCACCCAGTTGCAGCACGAGCGCCAGCGGCGGGCGCGGCATCAACGGCACCAGCCGCATGATGCACAGCGTCGCCCACGCCATGCAGGCGGCGAAGGGGATGTCCTTGGTATGCGTGAACAGCGCGCCGCCCCAGGCGCCGGTCAGCATCAGCAGCCCGACCGCGCTCAGCGCCGCCGCCTCACCGGCCAGCAGTCGCGCCGTGCGATACACCGCGAACAGACCGCCGAGACCGAACAGCGCGGTCAGCAGATGCCGCAGATCCCACACATTCATCGTCGGCAGCAGCCGTTCGGCCGACGCGGCGAGCAGGTCGAACAGACCGCCGTAGAGGTAGAGGTTCTTGTACTGGAAGGCCGAAAGATCGGTCAGTCCGGAGCGGTAGTAATCGAGCAGCAGCCGGCCATAGACGTGCTGCACCTCCTCGTCGTTGCTCAGGCCGTGCTGGTCGAAGCACAGCAGCAGATAGACGGTGATCAGGGCGAACAGCAGGAGGGCAGGGGCGTTGCGGCGGAGGGCGGCAGAGGTCACGACAGTTGCGGGCTGTGGGCGGCCGCCGGATAACGCGCGACCGCCTGCTGCGCTGACAGCGCGCGCAAAAGAAAACGCCCCGCGTTTGCGGGGCGTCGGTTTCGTTCAAGACCGCAATTGCGAGCAAGCTCCCACAGAATCCCGGCTCCAGCAGAGGATCGGTCGCACGCCCTGTGGGAGCGGTCTTGGCCGCGACACAGCCGTCGCCGTATGCCGGCTTCGATACAGGCTGCAGTCGGGGTCAGAAGACCCCTCCCACAGAATTCCGGTCCGGGCTCGGGTCGTCGATCGAGTGCACCACCCCTGTGGGAGCGGTCTTCTGACCGCGACGCGGCCGCTGCCGCCCGCAGGCCTCGATGCAGGACGCTGTCGGGTGACAAGAATCCTTCCAAAGGGGCATCAGCGTGCAAGGCGTTTGATGTCAGGTGCTGATGCGTCGGGCACCGACTTGGGACTTAGGCGCCCAGCGCGCCCAGCTCCACGGCATTGGCGGCAAGCAGAGCCGGCAGGGTGTCGGATGCCAGCACGCCGTACTCGCGCACACGCGCGGCGCCGATCGGATCGCCGGGCAGCGCTTGCGTGGCCGGGTGCACCATCACCGCGTCGCCGTCGGCGGCGTTGCCGAGCCAGCCGGACAGTCGCTGACGGTAGCCGGTGGCGTCGCCGTCGAAAACATAGGCGCCGAGCAGTCGCGGTGTCGTGCGGATGCGTGCGGCGAAGGCCAGGCGTTCCAGTGCGGCAGCGCCGAGCGCGGCGATGAACAGAGGCTTGGCGCCGTCGCCGATGCGCGCGCCGCTGATGCGCAGCCAGGGCAGGCGGCCGGCGTAGCGGGCGACCAGCACGTCGACCAGCGCTTCGCGGATCTGCGGCAGCTGGTGCACGTGCTGGTGGCCGTCCACATAGGCCGGCGCACGGCCGGTCGCGTCCTCGAACAGCGCGCACTGGGTGGCGATTTCGTCGCGCAGTGCGGTCGCGTCGAGCCGGCGCGCGAGGGCGGCGCCGATCAGCGGCCAAAGGCCGCGACGCGGAGGGCTGAATTCGGTGAAGTCGAGATGCAGGCCGAAGCGGCCCGCGGCACCGATGCGCGACGCCGCCGCCGGCCAGCCGGGTGCGCGCGTCATGCAGCCGGCGCCGGACAGCCGGCCGTTGGCCATCAGCGCCAGGATGGCGTCGTCGACCGCGGCGTTGTAGCCGTAGTCGTCGGCGGTGAGATACACCGTCTTCACGCTGCGCTCATGCGGGAGTGTGCGCGAACGCCCAGTAGCGGCCGAGCAGCCAGGTACTGAGTGCGACGAACACCAGCACGATGGCCAGCGCGACCCACAGCGGCAGCGGCGTGAAGCGCAGCAACGCGGCGAGCATCAGCTGGTTGCCGACGAAGGCGGTACAGGACACCGCCAGCAGTCGCGGCAGCGCCTGCCGGTGCGGCGCCTGCGTGCCGGCGAAGGACAGATTGCGGTGGCCGAGATAGCTGATCGGGAAGGCGCACAGGAAGCCGACCAGATTGGACCACGCGGGATCGATGCCGGTCGCCCAGTCCACGCCCAGCGTGACCAGATAATGCGTCGCCGCCGCACAGCCGCCGACGATCAGGAACAGCAGCACCGACGCCCGCATCAGCGCTTGTCCCCGTTGCGCACGATTTCGGCAACCACATAGGGTGGCCGGCCTTTCACCTCCTCGTACACGCGGGCGAGGTATTCGCCGAGGACGCCGATGAACAGCAACTGCACGCCGGAGAAGAACATGATGCTGACCACCACGGTCGGCCAGCCCGGCACGTCGATGCCGAGCAGCATCTTCTCGACCACGATGTACAGGCCGTAGGCGAAGGCGATCGACGACAGCAGCAGCCCGATCAGGCTGGCCATGCGCAGCGGCAGCACGGAAAAGCTGGTCAGCCCGGTCCACGCCAGACGCATCAGGTTGAGCCGGTTGAAGGTGGTTTCGCCGGCGGCGCGCGGCAGCGGCGTGTAGGGAATGCCGATCGAGCGGAAACCGACCCAGGCGTACATGCCCTTCATGAAGCGCTGGCGTTCGGGCAGCGCGAGCAGGGCGTCGACGACGCGCCGGTCCATCAGCCGGAAGTCGCCGGCGTTGGGCGGAATGTCCAGCCGGCCACCCATATTCATCATGCGGTAGAACAGTTTTGAACCGATCTGGTTGAACAGCCCTTGCTGCGCGCGGTCGGCGCGCACCGCATAGACCATGTCCCAGCCCTCGCGCCAGTGCGCCAGCATGGTGCCCAGCAGGTCGGCCGAGTGCTGGCCGTCGGCGTCCATGCACACCACCACGTCGCCGCGCGCGTGCTGCAGGCCGGCGGAGATCGCCGCCTCCTTGCCGAAATTTCGCGAGAAGCGCACCAGCGTCACCGGCAGACGCTGTGCGCAGTCGGCAGCGATCTGCGCCGTGGCATCGCGGCTGCCGTCGTCGACGACGACGATCTCATAGTGCGGCACCAGCGCAGCCAGGTGGCGCGCAATCATGTCCAGCGTGCTGGCGAGCGCGCCGGCCTCGTTATAGGCCGGCACCACGACGCTGAGTACGGGTGGGGTGTTGCGCGCGGCAGCAGGCGGAGTCGGGGCGGTCTGGTTCATCGTGAGGTGGGCGTTCCGGCGCTCGGCGCCTGCCTGTGTGCGGCGCAGGGCCGGAAACGGCGAGCAGTTTATCGGTTGACGTGCATGTCGGTGCGCTTTACAGCATGAGCGCAAATCGTTCGCGCACACATCGTGACAATCACAAGATATTGAAATGAAAGCGTTTCGCGGCTTCTGGCACAGCGGTTGCTGAAAGGGCCGTCACGCGCCGAAGGGCGCACATGCAGGCCGGAAACGTACGAGCGCATCCGCCTGCCGACACGACAACACTGAACGAGACAAGCGATGACCTTCCCGACTCATTTCCTGAATCTGATTGCACGCTCAGCCGCGGCTCTGTCACTGGCGCTTGTTGCGTCGCATGCCGGCGCCGCAGTGATTGCCCAGGACGGCTTCCAGTCCTATTCGACCGGCGCGCTGAACGGCGCCAACGGCGGTTCGGGCTGGGGTGGCGCGTGGAGCGCGACCGGCAACGCCAACGTCGTCGATCCGGCCGCCGATCTGTCCGGCAACCGTGCACTGGCCCTGACCGGCAACGCAAGCAACGCGGCCGTGCGCACGCTGGCGTCGTCCTTCAGCGGCAACAGCCTGTTCGTCAGTTTCCTGGTCCAGGCCGACCGCGGCAGCGCGATCGACCGCAACGACTTCATGGGCCTGTGGCTGGATCTGGGCGCCAACAACGGTGGCAGCAATCGTCCGAACATCGGCATCAAGGGCAATCAGGACAGCACCAGCGCCACCAACGACATCTTCGCCCGCACCACCGGCACCAACGGCAGCTATGCGCCGGGCAGCAATCTCGACGTGCTCGACACCTATCTCGTGGTCGGTCACCTGTACCGCAATGCCGCCGGCAACTACACGAACTTCGATCTGTGGCTGAACCCGACCGTTGACGACTTCCTGTCGCCGGACGCGAGCTTCACCGGCAACGCCGGCATTTCGGCCATCGATCGTGTGGGCATCCGTCTGGCCAACATCGACAGCGGCGATCGCATCCTGATCGACAACCTGCGTCTGTCGACCACCTTCCAAGAAGCGACGGCCGTTCCGGAACCGGGCGTGCTCGGCCTGCTGGGTCTCGGCCTGGCCGGTCTGGCGTTCGCGCGCCGTCGCAACACCTGAGCGCTCCGGCGCTCGCTTCAGGGGGCTGCCGCGGCAGCCCCTTTTTCGTTCACGCACGGATCGCGGCGGTGCGGAGACGGCACTGCGCTGACGACTTGGGCGGGAGACTCGAGGCTGAACGGGGTACTGCTGCGCCGCCGACCTCAGTGGTCGCGGTTCTTCAGCGCCTCGGCGGCGCGGGTGAAGTGCTGCATCAGCCGGACGCCGACGTCGGTCGGGATGTCGGTCGCCTCGATCGCATGCACCATGCAGCGCAGCCAGGACACGACCTCCGCCTGGCCGATGGCGATGTGTGCGTGCATCTGCCGCAGGTTGGAGTGGCCCATGCGTTCGGCGTAGTAGCGCGGGCCGCCGAGGAAGCCGCACAGGAACTCGAACTGCGCCTCGCGCAGGTGGGCGACGCCGAAACCTTCCTGGTGCAGCTTGTGTACCGGCTCACCGTCCGGGTGGGTTTCGACGATGTCGTAGAAGGCATTGACCAGCCGGCGCAGCGGCTCTTCGCCGCCGATCTGCTGGAACATGCTGGGCGGCTTCATCGACGGGGCGTTCATCTTCTTCCCATGTACGGATGTCGTTGCGGGTCGTGGACGCAGCGTCGCGAAGCACCGCGTTGCCGCATGGAGGTCAGTGCAGTTTTCCCTCTGACGGCACAGTCGGAACACCGCGTCCACGGACCGAAGGATTGCGCCGCGGCGGTGCCGGCGCAATACCGCATAGGGGGTAGTCGGCGCTGTCCACAGGAACTATGCCGGCGCCGGAGCATGTGCATGGAATGACCCGTCGCCGGTCAGCCGGCCGGCGTCCATCGTGAGCACGCGCCCCATGCGCTCGAAGGCGCGCGGGCGGTGCGCGATCAGGATGACGGTGCGGCCGGGCGCGTGCTCGCTCATCAGTGCGTCGATCACCCGTGCTTCGGTGTCGGCGTCGAGGGCCGACGTGGCTTCGTCGAGCAGCAGCACCGGCGCGTCGCGCAGCACTGCGCGCGCGATGCCCACGCGCTGGCGCTGGCCGCCGGACAGGCTGTGCCCCTTCTCGCCGACCGGGCTCTCCAGCCCCTCGGGCAGCAGCGCGATCACGTCGTCGAGCTGGGCGATGCGGCAGGCGCGCAGCACATCGACCATGCTCACCTCGCGGCCCAGGGTCAGGTTTTCCAGCAGCGACAGGCTGAACAGTTCGGTTTCCTGCGGCACCACCGCGATCTGGTGCAACAGCGCCTCGTGCCGGATGTCGGCCAACGGTACGCCATCGACGGTGAGCCGGCCCGATTCCGGTGGGTAGAGCGCCAGCAGCAGCTTCACCAGCGTGCTCTTGCCGGAACCGGAGCGGCCGGCGATGCCGACGTGCTCGCCGCGCGCGATGCGGAAGTCCAGCGGCCCGAGTACGCGCCGGCCGTCGTGCGCGAAGGTGAGCGCTTCCGCCTGCAGCGCGCGCCAGTCTGCCGGCCAGTCCAGCGTGCCGTGCTGGCTGGGCTGCGGCGCGAACAGCGGCATCATGCGGCCGAGGTTGGAGGTGCGCTCTATCATCGTCTGCACGCGGTCGGTCATGTCCATCGACGCCTCGCGCAGCGTATTGAAGTAGGCGCTGTAGGTGAGCACCAGCCCGACCGACAGCCCGCCCTCCATCACGCCCCAGGCCACGCCGAAGATGTAGATCGCCCAGGCCAGCGCGGTGTGCAGCTGGAACAGCATCCACTTCGTATTGGTAAGGCGCAGCCGGCGGTAGGCGAAATCGCGCGCCGCGCGCTCGCGGTCGGCCACGCGGGCGGTCATGTCGGCGCCGGCATTCATCGCCTTCACCGACAGGATGTTGGCCGCGCTCTCGACGAAGCTGCCGCTGGCGTTCTCCATCGACGCGTTGATCTGGTCGGACAGCCGCGCGATGCGGCGGTAGAAATACCACTCGATGAAACCGAGCACGCCGCAGTAGTAGAGGAAGAACAGCACCGTCGCCGGGTGCAGCAGCATGCAGGCGATCAGCGCGCCGAAGAAGGCGCCGCTGGCGGTGAGCAGCGCATTGACCAGTTCGCTGGTCCAGTCGCGCACTGCGTCCGCCCCGGTGATCACCCGCTGCGCCTTGTTGCCGGTGCTCTCCTTCTGATGCCAGGCCAGCGAGAAATCGAGCAGGCGCTCGAAGCCCCACACCTTGGCGCGCATCCGCGCATCAATCGCCATGCGCCCGATCACCCGCTTGGTCGACAGCCGCACCAGCGCCACGCAGGCATGCGCCACACCCAGCGTGATCACCAGCGTGTACAGCGGCGCGAGGCTGTCGCCGCGTTGCCAGCCGAGCAGGAAATCCGCCACCCGCCCGATCAGATAGGGCGGCAGCATCGGATAGAACTGCACTACGCCCAGCACGGAGATGAAGAACAGGTAGCGGCGGCGGTCGGCTTCAAGAAAGAAGGCGATCGCGCGCGGGACGTCGGTCAGGCGGAAGGTGGACGGGGCGGACATGGCGGGGTGGCGAAGGTGAGCCGCACATTATCGCGGGTCGCTGGGGCGGTGGCGTACAGCGATCCGCGTCGGTCGAAAGGTCGATTGCCGTGTAATACCGCAGATGAGAGGCTCTGATAAACGGACGGCGGCAGTAACGCGATGAAAAAATTAAGGAATCAGCTGCGTTGTCCGCTGGAATATCACGCAGGTGTCTGGAATATCCATCAATCTTGATGTCTACATCAGGTTAGATTGCTTACCTACCCGGAGCCCTCCGATGATTCAACGTGTAACTCTCGTGTCAGTCATATGCCTGCTAGTTGGCTGTGCCTCGCAGCAGTCTTCTCAGCAGTCGTCCTCGCAACCACAAACCTCTGCATCCGCATGTGGCGTGACGGTGATACAAGACGGAACAACAATTCAGAGCAAACAAAACGGGCGCGTTCGGTTCTATGAGCTGAAGGGCGCTCCGTTCCGCTTCGAGGTTCCGTCGGCTCAATGCAATCCAAGTGTTGGAGTCTTTCTTTCGCTCCCCGACTTTCATTACGTCGCTGACAGTCCGTTGGTAGCAACTACGACCGGCTTCAGCATGGCGGGTGGAAATGAGATCAGAGACGTTCTATTCCTGCGGTCCGAAAATCCGAGACTCGTTAACGGCTACGAGGGAATCTTTGACTCCGTGAAAAAGGAATATGAGGCCCTCTGCACTGAGTTGGGGAAATGTCCGCTAAAGGTGCGGGCATATAGAAGCTATTGGAATTTTGTCGGTGAGAAGGACGACACCACCACGACACGCGCGGACTTCAAGCGTCTCACCTTGGAGAAGCCGCTCCAAGGGTATCGCGGCGACATCCCTGTCGTGGTTTACACAAAGGTAAAGGATGTGTCCGGTGGATATCTGAGTGCAATGGAAACACACCCCATTGTCCTGCGCTTCAAGTAGCTATGCGCCATAAGCAATCTAACCCTGCGGTCCACACGGACCTTGCGCATAGAGCCGCGCAAGGCCGGTGACCTCCACGCTAGGCGGCCCAAACATGCGCTGCATCTTCTGCAAGACGGAGTCAACGTCCAGTCGCGCTGTCGAGCACATCATTCCGGAGTCCATGGGCAACACGAATCACGTGCTGCCAGTCGGCGCTGTCTGCGACTGGTGCAATCAGTACTTCGCTCGCAAGGTTGAACGGCAAGTGCTTGAGTCGCCCACCTTTCGGCTTATCCGAGCGAGCATGGAGGTGCAAAGCAAACGCGGTCGGGTTCCCCAATGGGAGCCAAGCGACGGCACCTCAAAGCCTGACTACCGTTTGATGGGGCGCTTCCTAGCCAAGGTCGGCCTAGAAGTTCTCTCATTCAAAACCCTAGATGTCGACGGCTGGAACGACGAAGTAGTGGACAAGGTTGAACTTGACGAGCTACGAAACTACGCACGGTTCAACATCGGGAGCGACTGGCCGTTTACCACGAGAACACTGCACCCAGTGAATGCACAGTTTGTGGAAGACGATCAAACTTTTCACTTGCTGCATGAGTTCGATATTCTCCTTACCAGTAGGTCAGAAGCATTTCTTGTCCTCTCGCTGTTCGGCGTTGAGCTTGGAATTAACCTCGGCGGTAGGTCGCTGGAGGGCTACCGTGAGTGGCTCGAGGGTCATCGCTATGGCAGCCCGCTGTACGCCGGCAAGAACGCCTAACCCTTCCATCGAGGGGATGCCCAACCGGCTGCGCCGGTCGGTCACCCCTCATGTCAAACGTAACGCGCAATGAAGCTGGTGCCTCATCACTCATTTGACGACCGGCAGCAAGCGCTCACGGTGGCGATCCTGGAGGCCATCGCCGCCGAATTGAGGAAGGTGGACGCGCCGAGCGAATTGATCGAGCAACTTACTGGGTCTATTGCGTTTGCAGTTACTGCTTTGCTTGACGATTCAACGTCTGTGGACTTTGCGGACGGAGAAATATCGCCGATGCTCACTTTCCAAGTTGGTAATGAAGAACTCGCTTACGCAGGCGGGAACACTTGGATGCACGAGTATGTGTACCGGCTTCTCCCGAGCGTTCTTCAGCGAATGAGTGACACGGACGATGTGTAGTCTGCGCTATAACACGACAGTCAACCGGACCGCCTTCGGCGTCCGGTCACTTCTACGTTAGACCTCTATGCCACTTCCCTTTCGCGTGACAGACAAAGGCATTCAGGCGCTTGAAGAAAAGATTGGCGTCTCTGCTGGCTTCTTCGAGGCGCTGTACGACGAGGATGACTGGTCATTCGTCATCAAGCTGCACGCCCTTTTAGAGGCCGCGTGCACGCACCTCCTCATGTTTCACTTTAAAGAGCCTGACCTTGCTGACGTCTTCAGTCGACTGGAACTGAGTGGCAAGACGGTTGGCAAGATCGTCTTTCTGGGAAAGATCGGACTCCTTGGAAAAGAGCATCGGCGCTTCGTTTCGGCGCTATCCGAGCTCCGGAACGATCTTGTTCACGACATCCGGAACTCCCAGTTCGACCTCCAACAGTATGTTGAGGTGCTGGACGCCACCGCCCTAAAGAACTTCGCTCTTTCGTTCAGTCCGTACGAATCAATCATTCGCGGTCTACCGGATCTACCCCTGAAAACGGAAGAAGAGCGCCTACGCATGAAGGAGGCTACGAGCATCACGGAGATGCTGGAGCGAGCGAAAGCGACTCCCAAGTTCCATATCTGGGTCGGAGCACATGCCACGCTGGTTCAAATCGTCGACATGCAGGGCTACAGCGACTACAAGCAATGGGTGAAAGCAAAGCACAGTTTTGGCGCCGGCGATGAAGAGGTCTAACCCTTTCATCGAGGGGTCGTCCTCCAGCAGGCTTCGCCTGCCTCCGGCCGCCCCTCATGTCAAACGTCAGGCGTTTCAAGCCATGCCCGAAGACTTCAAGCGCGAGGGAAACCGGAAACATCTGTACATCCGGTCAACCAAGCTTGATCGATCAAAGCAGTTTGGAATCGACTACTCGCGGGTCATCGAGGTTCAGGTTTGAAACAAGCGCATGAAGCAAGCGTGAAAGCTTCCGTCCGAACAAATGTCCTGTTTGTTTGCAGCCGAAACCAGTGGCGAAGCCCGACGGCGGAGCAGGTGTGGCGTAAGCATCCATCGCTCTTGGTCAGGTCTGGCGGAACAAGTCCGAATGCGAGGCACGCCGTCACCACTGCCGACCTTTCATGGGCTCATGTGGTCTTCGTAATGGAAGAGAAGCACAAGTCCCGGCTAATGACTGAGTACAGGCGAGTTCTCGAAAACAAGCCGATTCACGTCCTGGATATTCCGGACGAGTACCGGTACATGGACGCCGAGTTGGTCGAGCTGATTGAAAAGTCGGTGGGGGCGATTCTTGGGCTCGAATAGCGGACGCTCTGTCCCGGTGTGCCCGCAAACGCCTTTGGGCGGCGGAGTTCGGCGTGCTGTGCACGAAGCAGCGAGTGCAACGGTCAGCGAGATTGAAGTTGACTGCACTCCGCGCTTGCGTGGCGTCGGGACATCCTCCAAATCAGTAAAGAGGGGGCCGGACAGAGTCCATGCAGTCAATGGGGACCGAACACTGATTGAACGAGGAAGCATGAAAGCGTGACCACTAGGTTGCTCCTGTTTCGCCTGACCGTCGCGCGATGAGGCAGCGCGGTCGCCGCCCGTCCCACGTTGAGATCATTCATGTCTGCGCGCTGCCCACACTGCAATGCACGACTGTCCTGGCTGAGCTTGAAGCGCGCTTTCCGTTGCTCCTCGTGTGGCTCCGATCTCGCCGCGAGGACGTTCTGGCCCTGGCTTGCGACCATCGGGCTCTGGTCGCTTGCGGATATCCCGCTCCGGATGGCGATGCCGGTGGCCGAGGGCGCTGGGGCGCTTCTCGGTGTTGCCGTGAGGGCGAGTGCGAGCCTCGGCATCGGCTATACCATCGCTTGTGTTGTCGTGGGCACTTTCAGCACCGTTTCGATGGCGAACAAGGCACATGAGCGCACCGCGTCCTGAGCACGGTGCACGCCGTTCGATCGTGTCTGCAACGGGCGTGATGCTCGGCATTGCGCGGTGCGCAGCGCTGCTTGGCCTCGGTCTGGTTGGCCTGCTGTATCTGAACGACGCCGTCTTCAGTGCCTGGGTCGCGGGCGGACCGCCGGGGCCTCACAAGCTGGGCTGGGAACGACGTTCCCTCGCTTCGTTCCTCTGGTCGCTCGCCGCCTTTGTGGCGGCGGTCGGCATGTTTCGGGCGCTGGGTCGCCTTCCGCGGATCGGCACGCTGGCCTGTCTTCTGCTCGCGGTGGCGGCCGGTCTGGCGCTTGCCCCCTTGGTTGCGCGCGAGATCATGATCGATGCCTGTGTCGACAGGGGTGGCCGCTGGGTGCATACGGCGCTCGAGTGTGAGCACTAGCCCGGCGTATGCTTGACCGGCGCGCTGCGGGACGCAGCAGCCGTTTGAGAGGAGCGTTCCATGGGATTTCCTGGCATGAATCACGGGCTGTTCTTCCTGCCCTTTCTGGTGATCTTCGTCATTCCGGCCTGGCGCATCGTCAGCAAGGCCGGGTACAACGGAGCGTTCTCACTGCTGCTGCTCGTGCCCTTCGTCAACGTGATCGCGTTGTGGGTGTTCGCCTTTGCGGAGTGGCCGGCGCGGGGGCGCAGCGAATAGTCTGCAATGCCGCGCGGGTCGCCTGCGCACCGCCGTTGCTTGATAGGGCCGTCAAGCACGATCCGCCCGACCGCAGGGTTCAACCGAATCAGTTTTTTTGAAATGCAGATACGTGAAGCGCTTGAATCCGACCTCGATGCGCTGATGGCGGTGTTTGCCGCGGCGGTTCACGATCTTGCGGGTCGCGCGTACACCCGCGAACAGTGTTGCGCCTGGGCACCGCTGCCGCCGGATCCGGAAGTCTGGCGCGCCCGCCTGGCGCGTCTGCATGCCCGGCTCGCGTGCGACGGCGATGAGGTGGCCGGTTTTATCGGCTACACGCAACAGGGTCACGTCGATCTGCTGTTCACGGCGCCGCAGCATGCGCGCCGGGGTGTGGCGTCCGCACTCTTCCGTGCGGCTTGTACGGACCTCCGCCGCGCCGGCGCCGAGCGCGTCTTTGCCGAGTCCAGTCTGGCGGCGCGCCCATTCTTCGAGCGCCACGGGCTGGCCGTCGTTGCCGAGGAGGTCGTGCTGCGTCAGGGCGAGGCATTGCGCCGCTTCCGCATGGAGGGCGCACTGCCATCTCCGCATGTTCCGACGGCGCCTTGAAGCGGTCTGTACCGAGCACGGCAGAACGGCCTCGGACCCTGAATGCGGGCGCACGATGAGCCGAGCCGTTCGCGCTATCCTCGGCGATGACAAGAAACGCAGAACGCGCCCGCGGGGGCGCGGTCTACGACGCCACAGGAGGACGCATGAAGACCTATACGAAATCACCCGAGGCGATCGCTCGCCTCACGCCTGAGCAGTACCGGGTTACGCAGCAGAACGGCACCGAATACCCGGGCACCGGCGAATACCTGCACAACCACGAACCGGGCATCTACGTCGACATCGTGTCCGGCGAGCCGCTGTTCGCGTCGAGCGACAAGTTCGAGTCCGGCTGCGGCTGGCCGAGCTTCACC
The DNA here is from genome assembly GCF_000527135.1 of Methyloversatilis discipulorum. Taxonomy (NCBI): domain Bacteria; kingdom Pseudomonadati; phylum Pseudomonadota; class Betaproteobacteria; order Nitrosomonadales; family Sterolibacteriaceae; genus Methyloversatilis; species Methyloversatilis discipulorum. The sequence goes on along the minus strand of NZ_AZUP01000001.1, from coordinate 2,559,168 downwards.
AAGCCGATCGAGCCGGCGCACGTGACCGAGTTGCGCGATGCCTCGCTCGGCATGATCCGCACCGAAGTGCGCTCGGCGCACGGCGACAGCCATCTTGGCCACGTCTTCCCGGACGGCCCGCGCGACCGCGGCGGGCTGCGTTACTGCATCAACTCGGCGTCGCTACGCTTCGTGCATCGCGACGACATGGTGGCCGAGGGTTACGGCGACTATCTGGATCAGGTGGAGGACGTGCGATGAGCACCGAACGCGCTGTGCTTGCCGGCGGCTGTTTCTGGGGCATGCAGCAGCTGGTCCGCCGCCTGCCCGGCGTGCTGTCGACGCGCGTGGGCTACAGCGGCGGCGACGTGCCGAACGCGACCTACCGCAATCACGGCACGCACGCCGAGGCGATCGAGATCCTGTTCGATCCGGCGGTGCTGAGCTATCGCCGGCTGCTGGAATTCTTCTTCCAGATCCACGACCCGAGCACGCCGAACCGCCAGGGCAACGACCGTGGGCCGTCCTACCGCTCGGCCATCTACTGGACCAGCGAAGCGCAGCGCGACGAGGCACTGAATACCATCGCCGACGTCGATGCGTCCGGCATCTGGCCGGGCAAGGTGGTCACCGAGGTCGAGCCAGTCGGCGATTTCTGGGAAGCGGAACCGGAGCACCAGGACTATCTGGAGCATTTCCCGAACGGCTACACCTGCCACTTTCCGCGGCCGAACTGGGTGCTGCCGCGCAAGGCTGGTCAGTAAGCGCTGCGGGGCCGGTCAGACGCCGGCGTTGCAGAAGGGCAATACATCCCAGAGCATGTGCGCGAACACCGGCGGCCACAATTGGCCGCTGCGTGCGAAGTGCAATGCGAAGGTCAGTCCGATGATGGCGACGCCCAGCATGCCGACCGGGCCCTGGTAAAGGTGATACGAGGTGCGCAGCAGCAGCGGAAGGCCGATCGCGACCGACAGGCCGAATCCGCGCAGGCCGCGCGTCAGTACGCCCAGCAGGAATACCTCTTCGAAAGTGCCATTGACCATGGCGGTCAGCACGATGACGGCCGACGACGGTTGCGACGCAAGCATCATCTGCTGAACGTGACCCGCGCCAGAGCTTCCGGCAAAGGGCTCGGTGGCGAACACGGCCACAAGCCATGCCACGAAGGCCAGCAAGAGGCCGACAAGGCTGCCGCGCACGGTCGGACGAGGCAGTGCGGGTTGCAGGTCCTGCTGCTGCCACCGAAGGTAGGTGAAGGCGGCGATTGCGGCCGAGATCTCGAACATGCACGTCCAGAGCATGCCCGAGTCGTTGAAGCTCTCGACCGGAAAATTCCTGGCGGCGGATTGCAGTGACAGCGTGATCGGCAGGCCGAAGCAGAGGAGGGAAACAACCCCTGCTTCCCGCAGAGTGAGTGTGGTGCGCAAAGAGGGAGGGTCCGGACCGTGTGTGAAAGGGGCGCCGGATGTCGTTCACGACATGCCGGCGATCCGCAGTCTAGCCATATCGCATCGGTCCTGCATCACTTTGGCATGATGCGCCGCCGCCGGTTCGCGCGCACCGGCGGCAGCTGCCGTATCTCGATCAGGTGGTGCGGCGGCGCGCAATGGCGCCCAGCACCGCCAGACCGGCGGCCATCAGGCCCCAGGTGGCGGGTTCGGGCACCGGCGGTGCGACGGCGGCCGTCAGCAGGCCGGTATTGCCTTCGAGCGTGTAGCCCTGCGGCAGCAGGATGCTCAGGCGGCCGGTGTTGAAACCATCGACCGCGCCCCAGGACTGGCTGTAGTCGAACGGCGGGCCGGCTTCGGGATGGATGGGTTCGGGCGTGACCTGGGTGCTGAGGTTGTTCACCAGCACGAAGTTCTGGCCTGGCGCCATCGTGACGGTGAGCCGGATTTCGCCGATCAGGTCGTCCATGTCGTCGTTGATGACGCTGCTGGTGGCGCCGGCGTAGGGCTCATCCACATAGACGAAGCCCGGTTCGAAATAGGTGACGTTGCCCTTGCTTTCGGTGCGCACGGCCGTGTCGTCCAGCAGGTCGGTGCGGAACACCAGTTGCGACTGGTAGTTCACATTGGTGAAGGCCACGGTGCTCGACGGCACGCCCAGCGTCAGCGTGCCGACCAGCTGGTGGAACACGTTGCCGCTGTAGGTGTGGAAGCTGCCGTCGAAGGTGAATACGAAGGTGACGTCCACCGGACCGCTGCCCGGCGTGCCGACCAGCACGCCGCTGCTCGTGTTCTGGGCGAAAGCCGAGCCGATCAGCAGATCGGGGACACCGCCGACGCCGCGGCTGTCGATCTCGCTGAACACGCGCACCGTGCCGGTCGCATCGTCGCCCTGTGCCTTGCCGACGAAGGTGACGCCACCCGCCGACACGTAAGGCGTTTCATCGAGGTTCACCGACTGCAGACCGCCGCCGCTGACGATCTGGCTTTCCGATGGCGTCACCCATTGCACCTGGGTCAGTGCGTGGGCCTGGAGCGGCAGCGTGGCGAACAGGGTGAGCACGGAAAGACGGGCAAGGGCGCGCGGCATGGTGACCTCCTGGGGCGGTTGAAGAATGAGTCCCGTCCCGCAGCAAGATGCGCACCACCTGAGTGCTGTTCGCATTCAAATCAATCGTTTGCATGCGAACGGAAGTGTACGGCCTGTGCGCTGTTAGGCATGTCGACACCCTCAAATAGAGGGGGCGCGTCGCACGATGACAATGTGGGAGCGGTCCTCTGACCGCGACGGGGCCGCAGATCAGCCGCTGCCGTCAATCTTCGAGGCGCGATGTCGGTCTGATTCGGACACTGCGGCTCGCCGAAGCCGCATCGCGGCCAAGGCCGCTCCCACAAGAGCACGCCAGATTCGCTGCCGCAGATTTTGTGGGAGCGAGCTTGCTCGCGATTATGCGGGCCGACGCGCTGCTGGACAGATTGAGGCGGCGCTGCGGCCCGTGAACGAAAACGGCGGACACGGGCACCCCCCATGTCCGCCGCGAGCGCGCTGAGGCGCTGCTTACTCCGGTTGCGTACCGGCCGGCAGCACTTCGCCGTCGTCGAACTTCGACAGCCAGTCCAGCGTGGTCGGCTTGTAGCGCACCAGACCCTTGTACTCGGCCAGCTCGTTCGGCAGCGTGCTCAGCACGCGATGCAGACGCTTGGCCCAGCGCGGATAGGTGGCCAGCTCGTTCATGCTGGCCAGATAGCCGCGGATCGAGAACAGCATGCCGTTGCTGCGCGGCAGGCGGAACAGGGCCTGCAGTTCGACCCGCAGGTGCACCTTGTCGCCGACGTTGTCCGGCGTCACGCTGGCGCGGTCCGGACCCCACTCGGGATAGGTTTCCGGCGAGGTGTCGAGGCGCGGGTTGATGGTCATGGTCCAGTTCAGGCGGCGCACCGGGCGGCCCTGCTGCAGCATCAGCAGGTACTTCAGCGCGCGCTCGAACACGCCCAGCTCATGCGCCAGCGGCACCGGGCCGTGCCATTCCATGAAGCTCATGCCGGCGTCGAACATCAGCGACCAGTCGGCCTGCGAGGTGATCATGCCGGCGTCGGCGAACAGGTCGTTGTCACGCTGGTCCATGATGACGAAGTCACCCTGGGTCTGCCGCGTGATGTACTCGAAGGGCGGGCAGGGCAGCGTGGCGGCGTCGCCGAAGGTGAAGGCCTGCTCGATGCCCAGCGGCTTGTTGGTCCAGGTCCAGCGCGTGCCGTCCCGGGCCAGCGTGAACATGTCCGGGTAGTCGCGCGACAGCGATTCCATGATCAGTTCGAGCGTGTCCCACTCCGCGTCCATCATGTGCGGCAGCGACACGCAGCGGCCCGGGTCGCGCTCCAGCGTGATCGCGCGGTCGCGCATTTCGGCGATGTAGTGCTCGTCGATGTCGAAGGCGTTCTCGAACACCGAACCGGCCGGCCCCTTGGTGTGCGGTTCCATGTTGACCGAGTACATGTACTGGTCCTGATGGAAGGGGAAGGGGAAGCGGCGGATGGCCGCCAGCGAGTTGCGGTAGGTGTAGTCGTCGCGGAAGGTTTCGTCCGGCTTGAATGCGATGCTCATGTCGTCTTCCTCACAGGTTCAGGGTCAGGCAACCGCCCTTCAGGCGCGACACGCAGGGCATGATCTTCTTGCCCGACGCGCGCTCGTCGGCGCTCAGATACAGGTCGTGATGGATCAGCTCGCCTTCGGCGCCGAGCACTTCCAGTTCGCACTGGCCGCAGGCGCCGCCGCGACAGAGGTAGGGCGCGTCGACGCCCTGCTGCTCGATCGCTTCCAGCAGCGACAGATCGCTCGGCACGGTGAAGGCCTTGCCGCTCAGCGCCAGCTTCACGTCGAACGGTTCGCCACCGGTCGGCGCCAGGAACTGTTCGCTGTGCAGATGGCTTTCCGGCCAGCCCAGCGACTTGCCGGCGTTCATGCTGGCGGCCACCATGCCGGCCGGACCGCAGATGTAGAAGTGGGTGCCCAGCGGGCGACCGGCCAGCAGCGAGCCGAACTCGATCTGTTCGCGGCGCGACTGCACGTAGTGATGCACGCGGCCCGGCGCCAGCGCCTCCAGCTCGTTGGAGAACACGCCGAATTCGGGGCCGCGGTAGGCGTAATGCACTTCGAAGTCCGCGCCCAGGCGGGCCAGTTCGCGCGCCTGCGAAAGAATCGGCGTGATGCCGATGCCGCCCGCGACCAGGATGTGGCGACGGCCGGTGCGGATCAGCGGGAACAGGTTCACCGGCGCCGAAATGTCGATGCGCATGCCTTCGCGCGCCTGCTCGTGCAGCCAGCGCGAACCGCCGCGCGACTCTTCCTGCTTGCGCACCGCCACGCGCCAGGTGTCACGCACCGTCGGGTCGCCCAGCAGCGAGTACGGGTTGCGGTGCGGGCGATCGCCCAGCGGCAGCGACAGCACGATGTGGCTGCCGCCGGAGTAGACCGGAAAGTCCTCGCCGTCGGTGCGCGACAGGCTGAATTCGCGGATGCCCGGCGCCAGTTCGCGGATGCGGCGGATTTCTACATTGAGGGATGCACTGCTCATGGGTAGACCACCTCCGCAGCGGGGACCTCGCCCGGCACTTCGGCGTCGATCTGGAAGCCCATGTAGGCTCCCAGCCGGCGCGAGAAGTGGTCGCGCACGAACAGCGATCGTCCGCAGCCGCTGCATGAAACGATGTTGGTGTGCACGCCGCGCGTGATGGTGCGGCAATGCACGCAGAACACCGGGCGTGCCTTGCTGCCCAGTTGTGCGTAGCGAACTTCGTCGCGTCCGACGCCGAAGCCGTCGGCCACGCGCGACGCCTGCCACACCGCGTCCTCGGGGCCGGCGAGATAGATGCGCGTGCCCATCTGCGCGACGTAGAGCGCGTCACGCAGCACTTCCAGCGCCTCGGCCAGCGAGTGCGTTTCGAGATAGAGCGCGCTGTCGGGCAGACCCTGCGACCAGCAGCTGCGCGTCTCGGCCGACGTGCTGCCCAGGTGGATCAGCGTGATGGTGCCGGCGGGCGGGTTGGAGAGCAGGCGCTGCGCCAGAGCGGCGTCCTCGGCGGCAACGAACAGGATGTGATGCGTACCGGCGCGATCCCATTCGAGCTCTGCGTAAACCGGCTGGCTTTTGATGGCTGGGGTGCTCATGCGGCGTCTCGATGCGAGTTGCAGACATGCCGCGCGCCGGAGCGCGCGGCGGGTCGGGTTCGATGCGCGATCAGCGCTTCTTGTCCGGATGGGTACGTTGACGCAGCGGGTCGTAGAACGGCGTCGGCACCACCAGCGCGGCCAGCTTGCCGGCCTTGCTGGCAATGGTCAGGCGGGTGCCGATGTTCGAGTACGACGGCTTCAGGTGCACCATGGCCAGCGACTGCATCAGCAGGCGGCTGTACGAAGCCGAGGTGACCACGCCGACTTCCTTCTCGCCGTCATAGATCTTGGCGCCGGCTTCCACCGCTTCGTGGTGCAGCACGGTCATGCCGGCCTGCTTGGCGCGTTCGCGACCCTTCAGTGCGAGCACGGCAGCCTTGCCGATGTAGTCGCCCTTCTTGTCGAGGTCGACCGCCCAGTCCATGTTCACTTCCCACGGCGTGGTGTCGCCTTCCGGCATTTCGAACGGGAAGAACAGCAGCGCGCCTTCGACGCGCGTCAGGTCCAGAGCCGTCCACGAGCAGGGGATGACGCCCTGCGGCTTGCCGGCTTCCAGGATGGTGTCCCACAGGAACACGGCGTCGGCCGCGCTGCAGTACACCTCGTAGCCGCGCTCGCCGGAATAGCCGCCGCGGCCCAGCGTCACCTTCTTGCCGAACAGCGTGGTTTCGACGTGGTTGAAGTAGGGCAGCGCGGCCAGGTCGGTCGGCGTATGCGGGGCCAGCACGTCGAGCGACACCGGGCCCTGCAGCGACAGGATGTGCACGTCGAGGTCGGCCTCGATCTTCACGTTCTTGCCGGCAGCCAGTGCGGCCAGCGTCTTCGGCGTGGCGCCGCTGCCGTGCGAAATGCGGAATTTGTCGGCGCTGTCGCGGATGATCATGATGTCGTCGACCAGCGCGCCGGCTTCGTTCACTTCGCCGCCGAGGCGGGCGGTGCCCGGCTTCAGCTTGGTCACGTCGATGGTGACCAGGCGGTCGATCACGGCTTCGGCGTCCGGGCCGGACACGTTGACGATGTTCAGCGCCGACACGTCGTACAGGCCGGCGCGGGTGCGCGTGGCGACGACTTCGTCGTGCGGGCAGCTGTTGTAGCTCCACGGGATCGGCATGTTGTTCCACGTATCGCCGTCGAGCTTAGAACCGAGCTGGCGGTGCCGCTCGTTCAGTACCGAATTCCTCTGCATTCCCGGATCTCCTTGTCGTGGGCGTCGCCGCGCTGCGCGGTCGATCTGGGACTGATTCTGTTGTCCGGGGGAGGTCGGGACAATTCTCAAGAGGGGTTACCCCCTAGGTGGTATGTGCTCAGTGGCGCCTGCTGCGTACGCTGCGCGCATCACGAACAGGGGAGGCGAGCGATGGCGAAGGCCGGTGGAGGTGAAGGTGCGTGTCTGTGCGGTGCCGTGCGCTACCGCGTGCGGGGAGCGCTGAGCGCACCGGTGGCGTGCCATTGCAGCCAGTGCGCCCGCACCAGTGGACACCACGCGGTGATGGCGAGCTGCGCCGACGCCGACCTCGACATCATGGCGGGCGACACCCTGCGCTGGTACGCCTCGTCGCCCAGCGTGAAACGCGGCTTCTGCGCCCGGTGCGGCGGCAACCTGTTCTGGAAGGACGCCGGATCCGACGTTACCTACGTGACCGCCGGCACGCTGGATAGGCCGACCGGACTGAAGCTGTCGGCCCACATCTTCGCCGGCTCGCGCGCCGACTACTACGACATCGACGACGAGCTGCCGCGCAGCGACGCCTGGTAGGGGCGAACGGTCACCGCGCGACTGAGGCGGTGCGGACTGCATTCCGGAAATGAAAAGGCGCGGAACGGCTTTCGCCGCTCCGCGCCCCGCTGCCTGCGTACGGCGATCAGGCGCGCACGCGCGCCTTGGTCGGGTCGTAGTGCGAGGTCTTCACCTGGGTGGCCTTGATGCGTTTCTGGTGGCCGTCCAGCTTGCCGATCTCGACTGTGGCGCCCAGCTCGACCGCCGACACGTCCAGTCGCGCCAGCGCGATGGTCTTGCCGAGGATGGGCGAACGGGTGGTGCTGGTGATCTGGCCGATCTGCGCGCGACCGTTGAAGATCGGGTCGCCGTGCGCCACCAGTTCGGTGCCTTCGATGTCGAGGCCGACCATGACGCGCGCCGGGTGGGCCTTGCGGCGTTCCAGCGCGGCCTTGCCGACGTAGTCATCCTCCTTGTCGGCCGCCACGGCGAAGCCGATGCCGGCTTCGAACGGGTCGGTCTGATCGCAGAAGTCGTACTCGGCGAAGATGAGCGCCGCTTCGATGCGCAGCATGTCGAGCGCCGCCAGACCCATCGGCGCGATGCCGTGCGGCTCGCCGGCCTTGGCGATGGCGTCCCACACCTGCACCGCGTGCTTCGGGTGGCACCACACCTCGTAGCCCAGCTCGCCGGTGTAGCCGGTGCGCGACACGACGACCGGCAGGCCCTCGATCTTGCCCACGGTCAGGCGGAACCACTTCAGTTCGTCCATCGACGCATTGCCCGGCGGCGTGACGACGATTTCGCGCAGGATGTCGCGCGACTTCGGGCCCTGCACCGACAGGTTGTGCAGCTGGTCGGTGGACGACTTCACCCACACGCGCAGGTTGTGCTTGGCCGCCAGTTCGCGCAGCCAGACGCCGCAGTAGTCGTCGCCGCACACCAGACGGAAATTGTTCTGGCAGAGCCGGAACACGGTGCCGTCGTCGATCATGCCGCCATGCTCGTAGCAGAGCGCGGTGTAGACGATCTGGCCGACGGCCAGCTTGCGGATGTTGCGGGTCGTCGCCAGCTGCAGCAGCTGTTCGGCGTCCGGGCCGGTGATTTCGAACTTGCGCAGCGCGGACAGATCGATCATCACCGCGCGCTCGCGGCAGGCCCAGTATTCGTCGATCGGGCCGTTGGACGAGAACGAGTCCTGCAGCCAGAAGCCGCGGTACTCGACCATGCGGCGGGTGAGCGCGGAGGTACGGGCGTGGAAGCCGGTCTCGCGGGTCAGTTTGGGGGCGGCGTCGGGCGTCATGCGGTGTGCGATCCCTTTGGAGAAGTTGTTCGAGGCGTCATAGACCCGCACGTGGATATCCGTCGGGTTCCAGCCGTTGGCCGGGTCGATGTCGTCGGTGCAGGACGAAGAGGCGCAGACCAGATCGGTCATCGCGCGCAGCAGCACGTAGTCGCCGGCACGCGACCACGGTTCGTCCAGGCTGATGCTGTCGTCGTGGTTGACGATGGTGTTGTAGAAGAAGTTGATCGCCGGCCAGCCCGCGCGACGCGCCACGCCGTGCGGTTCGAGCGCGTTGTTGAAGTTGTCGCTGCAGTTGGCGTGACCGGGGTAGCCCATGTCGTCGTAGTACTTCGCGCTGCACGCCAGCATGAAGGTGTCGTGGCGGCCGACGGTGTCGCGGACCACCTCGACCAGCGGCACCTGGCGCTCGTCGTAGTACTTGTTCAGCAGGCCGGGGCCGGGGCTGGCCGAACCCATCAGCGTGCGCGTGGTGGTCGGGTCGAGGTCGTACTCCTGGCCCTGCGCCAGTGCGGCGGCGTCGAAGGCGAGGAAGTCGGAGCACTGGCGGCCGTCGACGTCGATCACCTGTATGTAGTCGCCGGCCCTCACGCGGTAGGCCTGCGCGGTGCCGGCCGCGATGCGCAGGTCGAGCACCGGCGGTGCCAGCGGCGGCGGCGCGACGCCGGCCACCGGTTCGGCGCACTCGATGTCGGCGATCAGTTCGGTCGGTGCGTTCTGCGCGTCCGGTTGCATGTCCTCGCCCGGTGCGTGCAGCGCGCAGCGCACGGTGCCCGGTGCGGTGACGACGCGCTGGCTGCCCGGCAGCCCGTCGCTGCCGAACACTTCGGCACAGACCAGGCTCCAGCCGGCCGGTGCGCCGCTGAGCAGCGCGCGGGCGAAGGCCGGCACGTCGGCCGGCGTGGTGACGGGCAGGCCAGGCAGCATGGCCGCGGCGATGCCGGTCGGGCCGGCGACGTAGAGCAGCCCCGGCTGCAGGCCTTCGGGGTCGGTCAGCGTGAGGCGGTCGCCAGCGGCGAGGTCGAAGGACACCGCCGCGCCGCCGGGGGCGACGTGACGGACGTGGCGCGCACGCGTTCGCGCGGCAGTCGCCGGATTCAGCGAAGGTTCGACGATCGTGTTCATGTCATGGAAGCACCCGCGACCCGACGTGCCCGGTGGTGGCCGGGCACGTCGGGTCGCATCAGGGTTGGTCGGTCACGGGCGTGTCACCCGTGGGCACCGGGCCGTCAGGCCTGCTCGGTCGAGGCCGGCTCGTTCAGGTAGGCCTCGAGCGAGTCGTCCAGCGCCTCCAGCCACGAGGTGTGGTGCGGCGTGGCCATGGTGCCGGTCATCAGCGAGCGGTAGCACTTGTTGCGGTAGCCCATGATGTCCTCGTACTTGTCCTTCTTCCATTCGAGGAAGGTCTGGTTGACCTCAGGAATCGGGAAGCTCGGGTAGTCGGTGGCGTCGATCAGGTGCTGGATGTACTTGCCCTGGAATTCGAACATCTGCTGCGCGTCTTCCAGCGTCAGTTCCTCTTCGCGCCACTTCATGTCCTCGGCGTGCATCTCTTCGTACGACGGCACCGGCAGACGGCCGAGGATGACGTCGCGCGCATACCAGGCCTGGGCGTCGAACATGTTGAAGCTGTACCACTGGTCCTGCATGCCGAGGTACATCAGCTGCGGGTTCTCCTCCCACATGATGCCCTTGTACAGATTGAGCGGCCACAGACGGTTGTCGGTCTTCAGGCGCAGCTCTTCCGACAGGAAGGGGAAGTGGTGCTTGTAGCCGGTGCACAGGATGACGGCGTCGATGTGTTTGCTGGTGCCGTCGGCGAAGTGGGCGGTCTTGCCCTCGACGCGCAGCAGCTGCGGCTTCTCTTCCCAGTTGTCGGGCCACTTGTAGCCCATCGGGTTGGTGCGGTAGCAGCTGGTGATCGAGCGGGCGCCGTACTTGTAGCACTGCGAGCCGATGTCTTCCGCCGAGTAGCTGGCGCCGACGATGAGCACGTCCTTGCCCTTGAATTCGAGCGCGTCACGGAAGTCGTGCGCGTGCAGCACGCGGCCGCCGAAGGTTTCGAAGCCCGGGAAGTAGGGCACGTTCGGCGTAGAGAAGTGGCCGCTGGCGACGATGACGTAGTCGAACTCTTCCGAGTAGGTCACGTCCTGGTCGTAGTTGTGCACGGTGACCGTGAACTTCTTCGTCTTGTCGTCGAAGGTGACGTTGCGGGCGGCGGTGTTGAAGCGGATGTACTTGCGCACACCGGCCTTTTCGACACGGCCCTTGATGTAGTCCCACAGCACTTCACGCGGGGGGTAGGAACCCATCGGGCGACCGAAGTGCTCGTCGAAGGTGTAGTCGGCGAATTCCAGGCATTCCTTCGGACCGTTGGACCAGAGGTAGCGGTACATGCTGCCGTGCACCGGCTCGCCGTGCTCGTCCAGGCCGGTGCGCCAGGTGTAGTTCCACATGCCGCCCCAGTCCGACTGCTTTTCGTAGCACACGATTTCCGGAATGTCGGCGCCCTTGGCCTGGGCGGACTGGAAGGCCCGGAGCTGGGCCAGGCCGCTGGGGCCGGCGCCGATGATGGCAACGCGCTTCTTCATGATCTGTATCCCTCTTGTGTGGTCCGTTCTGGATACGACCGCGGCATGCTCTCGGCCGCCCGGTCGGTCGCTGGACGTCGTGCATTCGCCGCGTCTCAGGTGCGGCGAATGATGCGAAGGCGGATCAATGCCCACAATTCTCAAGAGGGATTACCTCTTAAGGAGTAAGCAGGGGCCAGGGGTTAGGGGCTGGGGGCTAGAGGGCCGCGCCCTGACCTCGTGTGGCGCAGCCACACCTGTTCCCTAGCCCCTGATCCCTAGTCCCTAGCTCCTCGACTCACCCGCCCCTTACCCCCAAAGAGGTAATCCCTTGTGAGAATTGTTCCGACGGCGGCCCGCTTCCAATAATCGGACCCACATCGAGACGACCGCGCAACGTTCGCCGGTCGCGAAGTGCGGGGAGATCAGGGTGACGCAGTGCAGCTGCCGTTTTGACGCCGATCACGGACACGCCTCTCCGGACCCCTTCCGCACTTCTTCCTTCAGCACTCCCGCCAGTCGCAGCGTTGCGGCCGGTGCAGATTCTTCGCCACACCCGTTTCCGAGTATCAGGGTCGCATCCGGCAACGACGCCAGGTCGCGCGCCGACTCACAACCGGACAGCTATGGGCAGGCCGTCCGCTTTTTCAGATCGCCCGAAACCGTGGATCAACAGAGGGAGAACACCGTGCTTAACCACCGACGTCATCGCAACACCCTGAGCGCCGTATTGCTGGGCCTGCTCGCCGTACCGTTCTGTGCCCAGGCAGAAGAAGCCGCCGCACCGGCCTACACGATCAGCGCGAACGTGGGCCTGTTCTCGCAGTACATCTTCCGCGGCATCAGCTACACGCAGGAAAATCCGGCGGTGCAGGGCGGTTTCGACCTCGCGCATTCGAGTGGCGCTTACCTGGGCATCTGGGGTACCAATGTGAGCGACCTGGCGCTGTCGAACGCGACCGGCGAGATCGACGTCTATGGCGGCTTTGCCAAGACCATCGATGACTGGACCTTCGACGTCGGCTTCCTGCAGTTCATTTTCCCGGGCGGCAAGTACGATCCGTCCGGCGAGAGCCTGAACACGCTGGAACTGAACGCGGCGGTGACGTGGAAGTTCATCCAGCTGAAGTACTCGTACGCGGTGACCGACTACTTCGGTTTCAGCAAGAAGTCCTTCGGTGCGGATTCGGACGGATCGGACTACATCGAGCTGAACGCGAACTACGAGTTCATGCCGTCGTGGATCGCCAACGTTCACGTCGGTCACCAGAAGGTGAAGAACTACGACGATTACGACTTCACCGACTGGAAGGTGGGCGTGACGAAGAACTTCGAAGGGGGCTGGCAGGCGGCGGTGGCGTATGTGGACACCAACGCGGACAAGAACTTCTACACGATCTGCGATACGGCGGGCGGGGTGTCCACACGCTGCAAGGACACCGGCGACAGCAAGTGGCTGATCTACGTGAAGCGCACGTTCTGATGACCAGGGGGCCGCAGCAATGCGGCCCCCTGCGCACAAGGGGGATATGACATGAGCAGCAATGCGGATGTGATCGGAGCGGCGCCGGTACGGTCGGCCAGCCGCGCCGAAAATGCTTCACTGCACCGGAAGATCGACTGGACCGGTGCGTTCTGGGTGGCCAGCGGCGTACCTGCGCTGGTGCTGTTTTCCATCGGCGCCATCGCCGCCACGGTCGGCAAGCCGTCGTGGATGGTGTGGGCGCTGTCGATCGGCTTCGGCTTCATACAGGCCTTCACCTATGCCGAAATCGCCGGCCTGTTCCCGCACAAGTCGGGTGGCGCTTCGGTGTATGGCGCGGTCGCCTGGGTGCGTTACAGCAAGATCATCGCGCCGGTGTCGGTGTGGTGTAACTGGTTCGCCTGGTCGCCGGTGCTCGCCATCGGTTCCGGTCTGGCGGCCGGCTACATCCTCGGTGCGCTGTTCCCGGCCGATGCGGCGATCAACACCTGGCAGCTGACGCTGCTCGACCTGAGCTTCATCAAGTCCGGGCTCGAACTGCGCATCAACGCGACCTTCCTGGTCGGCGTCGTGCTGCTGCTGGCGGTGTTCGGCATCCAGCACGGCGGCATCCTGCGCTCGGCTCGCACGACCATGGTGCTCGGCGTCACGGCGCTGATTCCGCTGATGCTGATCGCGCTGGTGCCGCTGCTGTCCGGCGACATGCCGTCGACCCACTTCTCGCCGATGGTGCCCATCGCCTACGAGAACGGTCTGGTGGTCGATGGCACCTGGAACATGGCGGGCGTCACGCTGATGGCAGGCGGCCTGTTCATCGCGGCGTGGTCGACCTACGGTTTCGAGACCGCGGTCTGCTACACGCGCGAGTTCAAGGATCCGAAGAAGGACACCTTCAAGGCCATCTTCTACTCGGGTCTGCTGTGCATCGTCGTGTTCACGCTGGTGCCGCTCGCCTTCCAAGGCCATCTCGGCCTGGGTGAGGTGGTGACGCCGCCGGTGGTCGAAGCGGACGGAACGGTCAGCTCGCCGGCGGTCTACAGCGGCATGCTGGCACCCGATGTCTACAGCGGCATGGGCGTGGCCAACGTGATGTCGCACATGGTCGGCGGCGGCGAAGTGGTGGCCAATGTGCTGGTCGTCATGCTGGTGCTGGCGGTGCTGCTGTCCATCATGACCTCGATGGCAGGCTCGTCGCGCACGCTGTACCAGGCTTCGGTCGATGGCTGGCTTCCGCGCTACCTGTCGCACGTCAATGAGCATGGCGCGCCGACCCGCGCGATGTGGACGGATCTGGGCTTCAACCTGATCCTGCTGCTGATGTCGGACTACGTGTTCGTACTGGCCTGCTCCAACGTCGGCTACATCATGTTCAACTTCCTGAACCTGAATTCCGGCTGGATCCATCGCATCGACCGTCCGGACTGGGAGCGTCCGTTCAAGGCGCCGAAGATCATTCTCGCCATCGGCGTCGTGCTCGGCTTCGTCAACCTCGCGCTGATGGGCCTCGGTGCAGACATCTACGGCGCCGGTACGCTGACCGCCGGTCTGGTGTTCGCGTCGCTGATCATCCCGGTCTTCCTGTACCGCCACTACGTGCAGGACAAGGGCAAGTTCCCGGACGCGATGCTGGAGGACATGCACCTGAACGACCAGCTGGCGGAGGGCGGCAAGCGTGCTGGCGTCCTGCCCTACATCACGCTGGCTGCTGGCGTCGCGGTGGTGATCATCGCGCACAACATGGCGGTGTATTGATGCAGCAGAGCCGTCGCGCGCTCGCGTGACGGCCGCGGAACGATGTCCGCACTTGCCGGCATCGGCCACTCCTGCGGGAGTTGTCGGTGCCGGTTTTCTTTTGGCGTCGCGGCCTCGGCGCCGTCGGCGCGCGCCTACCCAGAATGGCTTACTCCCTCTTGAGAATTGTCCGGCCGATGGCGCTTGCAGATAATCGCTCTGCCCTGCCTGAATCGTTGAATGACGCACTCAGGCGGAGCAAGCGGGAATGCGGGGTGCATTCCTGCCGGATGCGCAGGTCCCGGCGTGAGCGTCGGGACCACCAACTCTCCTCACCTTCACCGGCACGTGCAGCCAGCTCCTCCTGGTCAGCACCTGCCGGTTTCTTTTTTCAGGTCTGCGCTCAGGTCTGCGGGGTGGCCGGGTTGAAACAGCTCAGGCACAGCAGCTCTTCCGGGCGCACCGGTCGGCTGAACAGATAGCCCTGCAGGCGGTGGCAGCCGAGCTCGGTCAGCTGCGCCAGCTGCCCCGGCGTTTCCACACCTTCCGCGACGATTTCCAGTCCCATGCTGTCGGCCAGCGAGGTGATGGCGCGCACGATGGTTACGGCGTCGGAACTGCTGCGCAGCTGGCTGACGAAGCTGCGATCGATCTTCAGCGTGCGCACGGCGAAGCGCATCAGGTAAGCGAGCGACGAGTAGCCGGTGCCGAAGTCGTCGATGGCGAGGCTGATACCCATCGTGTCCAGCGCACCGAGAATGTCGGTGGTGCGCGGGATGTCCTCCATCAGCGTGCTTTCGGTGATTTCCAGTTCCAGCATGCGTGGGTCGACGCCGGCTTCCTGCAGCGCGCCGGCGATGTCGCTGACCAGGTCGTCGTCGCGCAGTTGTCTGCCCGACAGGTTGAAGGCCAGGTGCACCTGCGGCTGTGTCGCCTGCAGCATACGCAGATCGCGCAGTGCTTCGCGCAGCGACCAGCGGCTGACCGGCACGATGAGTCCGGTTTCCTCCAGCAGCGGAATGAAGCGGTCCGGCGGCACCACGCCCTCGGTCGGGCTGTTCCAGCGCAACAGCGCCTCCACCGTTGCCACGCGGCCGGTGCGGGTGTCGATGATGGGTTGATAGACGAGAAAGAACTCACGCCGTTCGAGCGCGCCGTGCAGCGCGATCTCCGCCGACAGTTCTGTGTGCGCGTGCGCGTCCATGCTCTGGTCGTAGAAGCGCAGCGTGTTGCGGCCGGCAGCCTTGGCGCGGTACATCGACAGGTCGGCCCGGCTGAGCAGTTCGTCGACCGAGTGGCCGTTCTCCGGGTAGAGCGCGATGCCGACGCTGGCGCTGACGAAGAATTCGCGCCCCTGCACGCGCACGCCGTCGGCAAGGGCCGCCAGTATTTTCTCGGCGATCTCGGTGACGGCGGCGCGGTCGCCGGTCTCTTCCAGCAGCACGGTGAACTCGTCGCCGCCCAGTCGCGCCACCGTGTCGGAGGCGCGCACGCAGCCGCGCAGCCGTGCCGCCACCTCGGTCAGCAATGCGTCGCCGACGCTGTGGCCCAGCGTGTCGTTGATCACCTTGAAGCGGTCGAGGTCGATGAACAGCACGGCCAGCGGGCACTCGGTGCGCATGGCGCGGCGCATGGCCTGGCGCAGACGGTCGGTGAACAGCCGGCGGTTGGGCAGGTCGGTCAGCACGTCCATGCCGGCCAGATACTCCAGCTGGTCCTGTGCGCGGATGCGCTCGCTGACGTCGCGCGAGGTGGCGACGTAATGGCTGATCTTCTGCTGCGCGTCGCGGATCGGGCTGATCGTCTTCTCTTCGTGATAGAGCTCGCCGCTCTTGCGCCGGTTGGTGAACACCATGCGGAACACCTCGCCGCTGCGCAGCGTGCGCCACAGCCGAGCATAGACGTCCGGCCCGTGCACGCCCGACTTCAACAGACCGGGCGAGCGACCCAGTACCTCTTCGGCGGTGTAGCCGGTGCTGCGTTCGAAGGCGGGGTTCACGTACTCGATCAGGCCGCCGGCACAGGTGATCATGACCGCATCGCCGGCCTGGTGCGCCGCGCGCGCCAGCAGGCGCAGCTCGCGCTGCACGGCGTCCTCGGGCGTGCCGTGGCTGACGCGCAGCAGCCAGTGACCGCTCGCGTCGCCGGGCAGCGGGGCGCACTCGACACAGACCGGACGACCTCCTTCATGCAGATGCCAGATCTGCCGGCTCACCGCGTTGCCGCAACCCGCCCGGAAGGTCGGCCAGCCCGACTGGCCGTCGTTGTCGAGTTCGCGGAACACACGGTGCACCGGCTGCCCACGGACTTCGGTCAGGGTGTCGGGCCAGCCGGTGTGGTCGATGATCCGGCCATCGTGGGAAAGCCTGAGCAATGCCGTCGTTGCAGCCTGCGGCGCGTCGCCGACGGCGACGCTGAAGGCATCAGGGAAGGAAACGTGCTGCGTGCATGGCATGTCCATGGCGCTGCAGCTGAACAGTGCGGAAACGACGGCCATCGTGCATCCCCCGGTCTACATGGCAGCGTCCCGTATCCGGATGTCGGGATCAGGCCGCGTTGAGTATCGGGCGGGGATCAGGCCCTGGTACGCGCTCTGTGGCGCGCCTTCTTCTGCTGCTTACGGTTCGTGCACAGGGCTGCTTGAGGCCTATCGTCACGATCCTCTCCCGAGAGATCGAGGGCTACTGACCGGCGCCAGCTCGCGGCGTACCGCCGCCGAGCGGCTGCATCATGTCCTTGGCCACGTCCTCGATGCGCCGGCGCTGGGCGCGCGCCGTCTTGCGCAGCATTTCGAAGGCAGGCTGGCGGTCGATGCGCAGACGCTCCATCAGGATGCCGACGGCGATGCTGATTTCGCGCCGCTCGTCGAGTGCGCGCTGCAGGTGCTGGCCGGTGCTGCGCAGCTGCCGCAGTTCCTCCGATCGTGCGAGGGCGGTGCGCAGCGTGGGCAGCAGCTGTTCGACGTCCAGCGGCTTGACCAGATAGGCCAGCGCGCCGCGCTCGATGGCGCTGCGCACGCGACCCGGGTCGCCGAAGGCGGTCAGGAAGATCAGCGGCAGGCCATGATGCTCGCGCAGTACCGCCGCGAACTCCAGCCCGGTCATGCCCGGCAGCTTTTCGTCGAGGATGACCAGATCGATGCGCGTCGTCCCGAGCAGCGCCAGCGCCTCTTCGGCCGAGCGCGCCACATGGACGCCGTAGCCGTGAGCCCGGAGCCCGTCGCCCAGCGTGGCTGCGTTCAGCCTGTCGTCCTCAACCAGCAGAAGTTGCGGGCTGGTGTCGTCGTATGTGTGCATGGTCGCGGGTCTCGTCAAACGTAATGATGGGCGGCCGCAGCGCGAGGCGCGTCAGTACGCGTCCCGGCTGCTGGCGAAAATCCAGTGTGGCGTGCTCGGTCGGCAGCAGCGCGGCCAGCAGTTCGAGGCCCTGGCCGAGGCCGCGGCGTGCGGCGAAATCGAAGCCGGGCGGCAGCTCGCCGCTGTTGCCGATGACGATGAGTGCGCCGTCGTCGTCCGTCGACAGCTCGACGTCCACGCCGGCGTCGCGGTCGATCTGCCGGTGCTTCACCGCATTCATCAGCAGTTCGTTGAGCACGATGGCCAGTGGCACCGCTTCGCTGTCGGCCAGACGCAGTTCGAAGGCGCTGAGGTCACGCACATCGAGCTTCACCCGGGCATCGAACAGGCCTTCGATGCTGCCGGCAATCATGCGCAGGAATTCGCCGAGCTGGACCGGTGCGCCGGACTGACTGCCCTGCAGTTCGTGGATGACGGCGATCGATCGAACCTGGCTGATGGCGCCGGTCAGCGCGTGGGCGAGCGCCGGGTGTTGTCCGGCGCAGCGGCGCAGCAGTCCGACCACGCCCTGCAGGCTGTTCTTGATGCGGTGGTGCGCCTCACGCACCAGCGTTTCGCGCTGCCGTTCGGCCTGCGCCAGCCGGTGCGCCTCGGCTTCCTTGCGCGCCGTGATGTCCTCGGCGACACCGGCCACGCGGGCATGGCCGTCCTGCGCCTGCCACGGGAAGGCGCGGCAGTGCAGCCAGCGCAGGCCGCCGTTGCGGTCGGCGACGCGCACCTCGACTTGCGCCACCTTGCCCTGCGCCTGGGCAGCGAGAAATGCTTCGAAACGCGGTCGGTCGGGTGGTGCCACCGCCAGTGCCCAACTGTTCAGATCGCCGGGCTGTTCGCCGTTCGGCAGTGCGCTGATGTCCGAAAAGGCGGGGCTGGCGTAATACAGCGCTCGCGTGTGCGGGTCGCTGACCCAGAAGATTTCGCGGATGTGCTCTGCCAGCAGATAGAAGCGCTCCTGCGCGGCGCGCAGTTCCGCTTCGGCCTGCTTGCGTTCGCGGATGTCGCGTACCACCGCGATGACCGCCGGTTCGCCAGCGAACTCGATGCGCGAACCGACGACGTCCACCGCCACCGTCCGGCCGTCACGGGTCAGCGCCACGCCGTCGAGGTGGCGCGTGCTGCGCCTGACCGCCAGTTCGTCGAAACAGGCCTGTACGCGTGCCTCTTCAGACGGCGGGTAAAGCATGGAAACGTGCTTGCCGGCGAGTTCGTCGGGGCGGTAGCCCAGCAGTTCGCTCGCGGCACCGTTCATGTGCATGATCACGCCGCTCGGCGTCACCAGGAACAGCGCGTCGGCAATGCCTTCGAACAGGTCGGGGAAGGCGGGGATGCCCATGGCATCGGCTGCGCGTTCGCTCTTCCCCTTTGGCGTGCTTGCGCCTTCGCCGCCGGGTGAGCCCGGTGCGGGTACTGCTGGGAATGCAAATTCGCGAACCATGGTGGTGCGCCCCCCTTGCTGCGCCTGTGTTGCCGTGTTCGAAAGCTTCGCGCTGGGGCCGGGCGCTGGGCGTGGGCAGATCTGATGCCACGTGATGCGTGGCAGTTCTCAATTCAAGTTTAGCGCAAGCGCGTCGGCGGATTCAGGCCACGAAATGCTTTGCTGCGGCCATTTGTAACGGAGTGGCACCGAAGGACAGGCGTCGTGACACGGGCGCCGCGCCGGCCTTCGCGATGGACCCGGCGGGTCGTCGCCCGGGGTCGTTCTGTCGGTGTCAGTCCCCGGGCGGCAATCCGGCGACGGTGAGGGCGCCGCGATGCGATCGGGGCCTGAGGCCGCACCGGCACCCCGTCCGCTGCAATGGTATGAACTTTGCACAAGTATTCATACGCGGTCGACGTGAGGCGACCGTCGAGAACTGAAGAGGCCTCATCTGCACACGCGGGTGAAAGGATCCAAGTGATTGATCGGGAAGGAAGAGTTATGAGGAAAAGAGAGGCACGGACGGAGCGCGGCGGGGTGCGGTGGGCCACCGCCTCCGATTGTCCGGAGTGGTTGCAAGCTATCCGAAGTGGTGCATCGAAGTGGAAGGCGTGCTGCCGCATGGTGCTTGCGCCGACGGCGCAGGGCGCCTTGCTGGTGAGTGGTGTGCTTGCACCGGCGATGGCACAGGAGCGTGTTGCCGTCGTGCTCGACGCCATCCAGGTGTCGGCTGACGGCGTCACGGGCAAGCGTGGCCTGTCGACTGGCAGCGAGGCACTGCCGGCGGCGGTGACGGTGATCGGCCAGGACGAGATCGCGCGCACCAACGTCAAGGACTTCACCGACCTGCTGCGCCGGGTGCCCGGCGTGAACGCCTTCACCTACGGCCAGGGCGACATCGGCAGTCCGATACGGATGCGCGGCTTTTCCGGCAACGCGCATGGTGGCGACGTCGCCATCTACGTCGATGGTGTGCCGCAGAACTTCCCGTCGGCGTCGCAGGGCGGTTCGGGCATGAGCGACCTGTCCTGGCTGACGCCGGACATGATCGAGCGCATCGAGGTGATCAAGGGCCCCTTCTCGGCACTGTACGGCGACCAGGCCCGCTCGGGCGCCATCAACATCACGACGCGTACCGGTGGCGCTTCGTCGCTGTCGGCGACGCTTGGGCGCTACGGCTACGGCAAGCTGAATGGCGTGCTGGTGAAAGAGGGTACGCACGGCACCTTGTTCGCGGCCGGCGAAGTGCTCACCAGCGAAGGTTTCCGCGACAACTCGGACATGACGCGTGGCAACCTGTTCGCCAAGTACACGGTGCCGCTGTCGGACGGTCTGCTGTCGCTGCGCGGTCACTACTACAAGGTCAGTTTCGATTCGCCGGGCTATCTGACGCTGGCCGACCTGCGCGCCGGCATCGTCGATCCTCGTGACGCCAATCCGTACGCGGTGCCGCTGTTCGGTGACGCCGAGCGCTATGGCGCGGTGCTGAACTACGCACCGCGTGGCGAGGCGGGATGGAACGCCACCGCCTACGTCGAGCACTACGAGAAGAACCGCACCAATGGAGGCACCGCGCCGAGCACGAATCTGCAGTCGGACGACCGCAACCTGTTCGGCGGCCGCCTGCTGCACACCAGCCGCTTCGGCGACCTTGCGCTGCTCAGCGCCGGTGCCGAAATGCGTTACGACCGTGGCGATGCCTGGAACCAGCGTTACACCAACGGTCAGGCGAGCGGGCTCTACACCAATGCCTACCGGCTCGAACTGCTGACCTACGCCGCCTTCGTCCAGGGGCAGCTGAAGATTGCCGAGCCGCTCAAGCTGGTGGCCGGTCTGCGTCACGACCGTTTCGACTACGACATCGACAACCTGAAGCGCCCGGCCGCCTCGACCACCTACGAAGCGTCGGTCACCACGCCGCGCATCGGCCTGGTCTACACGCCGGTCGACGCGCTCGAACTGTATGCCAACTATGGCGAGGGCTTCCGTTCGGCCGGCGCGCCGGAAATTTCGCCCCAGGGCCCCGGGGTGATACCGCTCGGTTCGGCGGGCGGCGTGGCGAGCGGCGATCTGCGTCCGCCCAAGGCGGAATCCTACGACGTCGGTTTCAATGCGCGATTGGGGCCGGCCTGGCGTGTGGGGGCCAGTCTCTACACCACGAAGAACAGCAGCGAAATCCGCGAGACCTTCTCCGGCAGTGGTGTGTTCGTGCCGATCGGCGACACCGAGCGTGAGGGGTATGAGGTCGATGTCGACTTCGTTCCCGATCCGGCCTGGCGGCTTTATGGCTCCTACGGCTATGTGCGTGCGCGCATAAAGAATCCGCCCGTAGCCGGTCGCGATCTGATCGCCGGTCTGCCGGACCGGGTGGCCGGCCTCGGTGTGGAGTACACGACCCCCTTCGCCGACGGCATGGTGCGGGCGAACGCGAACTACCAGTATCTGTCCGCACCCCCCTTCTACCTCGCCGGCAACACACCCGAGTACGCACCCGCCTGGCTGCGCTACGACCTGCGGCTGAGTTACCAGCGCGGGCCATCGACGTGGACGCTGTACGCCATCCTGCAGCCGAAGCGCTTCGCCTCGGAAATGACCGGCACCAGCGTCGATCCGCGGCCGCGCGTCGATGGCGGCGCCACCTACACCTATACCTTTTGATCCGGGAGCGATGACGATGAAGAACACCGTACTGATGATGTGCATGCTGGGCTGGATGAGCGCCGCGTCGGCGCACGACGCCTGGGTGGACGAACGCGGGCCGGCGCACGCCGTGCGCTACGGCCATGCCGACAAGGTGGAGGCCTACGACACGAAGAAGGTGGTCGCGGTGAAAGCCTGGGACGCCAGAGGCGTCGAGGTGACGACAAGTACGCGCGTCGGCGACGACGGCGTGCAGATCGAGGCGCCCGCTGCCGCGCTGATCGCGCTCGATTTCGACAATGGCTACTGGTGCAAGGTCGATGGCAAGTCGCGCAACGTGCCGAAGACCGAGGTGCCGGGTGCCACCGACGGTTCGCGTTCGCTCAAGTTCGGCAAGACGGTGCTGGCTTGGAATGCCGCCCTGACCCGTCCGCTCGGTCGCACGCTCGAGGTCGTGCCGGTATCGGCGGCCGCGCCGGTGGCCGGTCAGCCGCTGACCCTCGTCGTGCTGTTCGAAGGCAAGCCGCTTGCCGGCGCCAAGGTGAACACCGGCGGCACGCACTACGACAAACCCTTGCTTACCGACGACAAGGGGCAGGTGACGGTGCCGGTTCAGCCCGGGCTGAACATCGTCGGCGTGGGGCACAGCCTGCCTCATGACGGCCCGCAGGCCGACAAGCTGAACATGGCGGCCAATCTGCGCTTCACGGTACGCTGACGGGCATGTTCAGACAGATCATCCTCGTGCTGGCGCTGATCGCGTCGCCCGCCGTCCATGCACACGGAATGCGCATCAGCGTGACGCCGGCACAGGACGGCGTGGCGGGTCGGGTGTGGTACTCCGACGAAACGCCGGGTGCCGGCAACGCGGTGTCGCTGGTCGACGCCGCTGGCCGCGAACTGGCGTCGACCATCAGCGATGCCGAGGGGCGTTTCGCCTTCAGTGCGGTCGCGGCGGGTGATTACGCTGTGGTGGCCGAAGGCGAGGAGGGGCATCGCGCCGAGGCACGTATTGCCTATGCGCCCGCCGCGGGGCCGGTGTCCGCGGCGGGTGTCGAGGACGCGAAGCTGACGGCATTGCTGCGCGCCGAACTGCAGCCCTTGCGCGAGGACATCGCCCGCTTCGAACAGCGCATCCGCCTGCACGACCTGATAGGCGGCATCGGCTTCATCGTCGGCTTGTGCGGCCTGCTGGTCGCCTGGCGTGCGCGCCGTCGTAGATAGGGACAGGACATGCATATTTCCGAAGGCGTACTTTCGTGGCCGGTGCTGGCCGGCGGCGCGGCGATCGCGGCGGCGGCGGTCGGCGTCGGCCTGCGCCGCTTGCCCGACGAGCGCATACCGGTGGCGGGGCTGCTGTGCGCGCTGTTCTTCGTCGCCGCGCTGATCCACATTCCGGTCGGCATCGCATCGGTGCATCTGGTGCTCAATGGCCTGTGCGGCGTGCTGCTGGGCTGGGCCGCCTTTCCGGTCATCGCCGCGGCACTCACCCTGCAGGCACTGCTGTTCGGCTTCGGCGGACTCAGCACCCTCGGTGTGAACATCCTGGTCATGGGCATGCCGGCGCTGATCGCGGCGGCCGCCTTCCGGGCGCCGTGGCCGCGCAGCGCAGCCCTGCGCGGCGCGGTGTGCGGCGCCCTGGCCATCGTCTGCGGCGTGCTGCTGATGGCGCTGGCCTTGTGGCTGTCCGGCGGCGCCGCATTCGCGTCGCTGATCGGCATGGTGATGCTGGCGCATCTGCCGGTGATCGCGATCGAGGCAGCGATGACGGCGGCCATCGTCGGTTCGCTGCAGCGTGCGCGGCCGGCACTGCTGCAGTTCCGGGTGAGCGCATGATCGCCATCGGTATCGCGCCGAGGTCGCCGCTGTCGCACGTCGATCCGCGGGTGCGCCTGCTGTGCGTGCTGACCGCCAGCGCGTGGATCGCGGCGACGCCGCGTCTGTCGTCCTTGCTGGTGCTGACGGCCGGCAGTCTGGTGCTGGCGCTGGTCGCACGCGTGCCGGCACGGACGCTGATGCGCCGGCTGCTGGCGCTGAACGCTTTCATGGCACTGGTGCTGGTGACGCTGCCGCTGTCGCCGGGCGGCGAAGTGGTGTATCAGGTGGCCGGCGTCAGTATCCATGGCGACGGGCTGATGCACGCCTTGCGCATCGTGCTGGCCGGACACGCGCTGGTGCTGCTGTTTGCCGCGCTGGTGGCGACCATGGAGCCGGTCACGCTGGCGCACGCGTTGCTGCACTTGAATGTGCCGGACAAGCTGGTGCGCATCCTGATGTTCGCCATACGCTACATCGACGTGCTGCACGACACCCGGCTGCGGCGTGAGCGTGCGATGCGTGCGCGCGGTTTCGTCGCGCGCTGCGATGCGCATACCCTGCGTACGACTGCGCATCTGGTCGGTGCGCTGGTGGGTGACAGTCTGGCGCGCGCCCAGCGCATCGAACAGGCGATGCGCGCGCGCGGCTGGCGCGGCGGCTTTCCGATGTTGCACCACTTCCACCTGCGTGCGAGCGATCTGGCCTTCGGCCTGTTGTTTGCGGCTTGCCTGCTGTCCATCGGAGTGATCGCATGACTGCCGCCCCGCATGCAATATCCGGCCCGGCGCTGATCCGTGCGCGCGATCTGTCGTTCAGGCACGTGCCGGAGCGGCCGCTGCTGGAGGGCGTGTCCTTCGATCTGCATGCGGGCGAACGGGTCGGTCTGGCGGGCGCCAACGGCTGCGGAAAATCCTCGCTGCTGCAGCTGTTGATCGGCCTGCTGCCGCGTGACGGCGGGGTGCTCGAACTGTGCGGGCAGCCCTGCTGCGACGAAGCCGATTTCCGGCCGCTGCGCGGGCGCGTCGGCCTGATGTTCCAGGACGCCGACGATCAGCTGTTCTGCCCCACCGTGCAGGAAGACATCGCCTTCGGGCCGCTGAACCAGGGGCTTGCCCACGCGGCGGTGCGCCGCATCGTCGGCGACATGCTGGCGCGCCTGCACATCGTGCATCTGGCCGAACGGCCGGTGCATCAGTTGTCCGGTGGCGAGAAGCGTCTGGTGGCGTTGGCCGGCGTGCTGGCCATGGGGCCCGAGGTGCTGCTGCTCGATGAACCGACGACCGGGCTGGATGCGGATGCGCGGCAGAAGGTGACCGCGGTGCTGCGCGCGCTGCCGCAGGCCATGCTGGTGGTGTCGCACGACCGGGATTTCCTGGCGCAGCTGACCACCCGCGTCATCGCGCTGGCCGATGGCCGGGTGGTCGCCGACGGTGCGAGCTTGCCGGCGCAGGTGCTCAGTCTGCGGCGCTGACCGTGCCCCGGCCGGCGCCGGCCTCAGCTTGCCAGCACCAGCCCCCAGACCAGCGCGACATTGATCAGCGACACCATGACGGCGGCCGAGCCGATGTCCTTGGCGCGTTTGGCCAGTGCGTGGTTCTCCAGCGAAATGCGGTCGACCGTGGCCTCGACGGCGGAATTGAGCAGTTCGACGACCAGCACCAGCAGCACCGAGAACACCATCAGCGCACGTTCGACACCGCTGTCGCCGAGCCACAGTGCGAGCGGCAGCAGCAGTACGGCGGCGATCACTTCCTGGCGGAAGGCGTCTTCGTGACGGAAGGCGGCACCCAGACCTTCGGCCGAGTAGCGGGTGGCATTGAGCAGTCGGCGCAGGCCGGTCTTGCCCTTGAACGGACTTTCTTGCATCGGCGAAGCGTAGGGCGGAAATGTTGCAGGGCGCCGGTCGGCGCCCTGCGGAGGGATTACTTCAGCGCTGCGAGCGCGGCGGCGTAGTCGGGTTCCTGCTTGATTTCCGGCACCAGCTCGGCGTGCAGCACGGTGTCGTCGGCGTCGAGCACCAGCACCGCGCGCGCGGTCAGGCCGGCCAGCGGGCCGTCGATGATTTCGACGCCGTAGTTGGCCATGAACTCGCGGCCGCGCAGCGTCGACAGCGACTGCACGTTCTGCAGGCCTTCAGTCTCGCAGAAGCGCTTCATCGCGAACGGCAGGTCGGCGGAAATGACCAGAACGACGGTGTTGGCGATGTTGCCGGCCTGTTCGTTGAACTTGCGGGTCGAGGTCTGGCACACCGGCGTGTCCAGGCTGGGCACGATGTTGAGCACCTTGCGCTTGCCGGCCAGGCTGGCAAGCGACACGTCGGCCAGGTCGGTACCGACCAGCGAGAAGGCGGGTGCCTTGGTGCCCTTGGCAGGGAAGTGACCGGCGAGGTGGATGGGATTGCCGGCGAGCGTGACGGTCTGGGTCATGGGGTGTTCCTCCTGGTGCGTGGCGCTGCGAGGGGCCCGATCGGTTGATCAGGGATAGAAGACGTAGAGGCGGTAGCCGCCGGCGTGGGTGTCCGTCGGGTCGACCAGCACGCTGACCGCCTGTTCCGACGCTGCTGCGAACTCGCTGCCCTGACGGTCGGCCGGCAGATAGTCGGCGGGCGCGAGTACGCGGCGCACGATGGGCCGGTCAGCGGTGTCAGTCAGGCTCAGTTCGAGGTGCGGCCAGTCCTGTGCGTGCGTGGCACCGTTGCGCAGAAGCGCATTCAGGCGCAGCAGTGGTGCGCGTTCGGTGTCCGGATTCAGCTCCGATGATTCGATGCTGATCAGGTCGGCGCGACGCGGCGCCGGCAGCGTGCAGCCGAGGCGGGCGCAGGCCTGCTCGAACAGCGGCTTCAGCGCCGGTTGCGCGATCACCAGTTCGGTGCGGAACAGATAGGCAAGCTGGGCAGCGGCCAGCAGCACCAGCAGCAGGATGCCCAGGCTCCACAGCGCCGTCTTCAGCGCGCTGCGGCGCGGCGTCTGGTCCTCGCCATACAGTTCGCGGCGGATGCGCTGTACCGCCGGGTCGCGCACCGGTTCGAGCGCCGGCGGCGGGTCGAGCAGAGGATCGCGTGCGGGCGCCGCCGGCGCGGCGACGATGTCGTCGTCGGGGGCAGGCGCGGCTTCAAGTTCGACGATGTCCAGCGGCTGCGTGACGTCCGGATCGGGCTCGGGTACCGCCTCGCTTGCGGCGGTCGTGCCTGGATGGTCGTCGACGGGGACTTCGCTTTCGGCGGCAGCTTCGACGGCCTCTGGGGCCTCTGCGGGCGCCGTGTCGTCGACGCGCGTCTGCCAGTAGTCGGTGGTGCGTTCGACCAGTGCCTCCATGCTGTCGCCGGGCAGTGGCGACGGCGGCGCGTCGGCGCTGCCGACGTCGAGGTCCAGCCGGTCGGTGGTGACGGCGGCCGTGTCGTCCGTCAGCAGTTCGATGTCAGGCTCTGCAGCGAAGGTCAGCGTGGCGTGGCTGTGTTCGGGTTCGTCCGCGACCGGGGCGGCGTTCTCGATTTCGGTGGCAACGGGCGGCGGTGCGAGGTCTGCGGCGGCGGGTGCGGGCGTGTCACCGCTTTTCGGGAGCGGAACGTCTACCATCGCGTCGACCGCGTCGAACACCGTGTGGCAGCGACCGCAGCGCACGCGACCTTCGCGTGCCCGGAGCTGCACCGTGTCGACGCGGAAGACGGTGGCGCAGGCCGGGCAGCGGGACAGCATCAGACGCGCGTCCCGGTCAGCAGCACCCAGCCTTCCCGCTCGCCGGCAACCTCCAGTTCGAAGGCCGGGCGATAGGCGGCGCGCACCATGTCGGTCTGCGCGGCGAGGATGCCGGACAGCGCGATACGTCCGCCGCTGCGTGTGAGGCCGCACAGCAGCGGCGCCAGCACGGTGAGCGGGTTGGCCAGGATGTTGGCCACCACGACGTCGGCTGTGTGGTCGATGTTGTCGCGCGAGTGCAGCAGTTCGAGCGTGGCGCCGTTACGTTCCGCGTTGTAGCGGGCGGCGTCCATCGCGTGCGGGTCGATGTCGGTGCCGGTCACCCGCGCTGCGCCCAGTTTGGCGGCGGCGAGCGCCAGGATGCCGGAGCCGCAGCCGTAGTCGATCACCGTTTCGCCGCCACGGATGACCGAATCCAGCCACTCCAGGCAGAGCCGGGTGGTCGGGTGTGAGCCGGTGCCGAAAGCCATGCCGGGGTCGAGCGTGATGTTGATCGCCGCCGGGTCGGGCTGGTCATGCCAGGACGGCACGATCCACAGCCGTTTCGATACCGGTATCGGTTCGAACTGGGCCTGCGTGATGCGCACCCAGTTCTGCTCGTCCAGCGGCGAGGTCGTGTACGGAGGCGGTGCGGTCAGGCCGGCCTGTTCGGCTGCCTCGGCCATCGCCGTCGCGTAGTCGGCGTCGCGATCGAACAGCGCGTGAATGCGCGAATGCGGCCACAGCTCGACGGCGACCGGCATGCCGGGTTCGCCGAACTGCGGCTTTTCGTCCGGCGTACCGGCGTCTGCGTCTTCGATGTCCACCGACAGCGCACCCGCTTCGAGCAGCGCGTCGGACAGCGCCTCGGCGTTGGCCGAGTCGGCCAGCAGCGTGACCGTGATCCAGCGGCCTGCCTGCTGTCCGTCCGGCTGTGCGCTCGACTCGCTCATTTGACCTTGGCCGCTTCCTGCGCCGCGAGCTTCTGCTCGAGGTAGTGGATGCTGGTGCCGCCGTCCATGAAGCGGGTGTCGTGCATCAGTTCCTGGTGCAGCGGGATATTGGTCTTGATGCCGCTGACGATCATTTCCGACAGCGCGATACGCATGCGGCGGATGGCCTGGTCGCGTGTGTCGCCGTAGGTGATCACCTTGCCTATCATCGAATCGTAGTGCGGCGGCACGGTGTAGCCCTGATACACGTGCGAATCGACACGCACACCGGGCCCGCCCGGCGGGTGGTAGCCGGTGATCTTGCCCGGGCTGGGCGTGAACTTGTACGGGTCTTCGGCGTTGATGCGGCATTCCAGCGCGTGGCCGGTCAGCTTGATGTCGCGCTGCTTGAAGCGCAGCTTTTCGCCGGCGGCGACGCGGATCTGCTCCTGCACCAGATCGATGCCGGTAATCAGTTCGGTGACCGGGTGCTCGACCTGGATGCGGGTGTTCATTTCGATGAAATAGAACTCGCCGTTCTCGTACAGGAACTCGAAGGTGCCGGCGCCGCGATAGTTGATGCGGCGGCAGGCTTCGGCACAGCGCTCGCCGACACGGGCGATCAGCCGTGCCGGAACACCCGGGGCCGGTGCTTCCTCGATGATCTTCTGGTGGCGGCGCTGCATCGAGCAGTCGCGCTCGCCCAGATAGACGGCGTTGCCGTGCGCGTCGGCCAGCACCTGGATTTCGATATGGCGCGGGTTCTCGAGGAACTTCTCCATATACACGGCGGGGTTGTTGAACGCCGCGCCGGCTTCGGCACGGGTCATCTGCACCGCGTTGATCAGCGCCGCCTCGGTGTGCACGGTACGCATGCCGCGGCCGCCGCCGCCGCCGGCGGCCTTGATGATGACCGGGTAGCCGATGCCGCGCGCGATGCGGACGATTTCCTTCGGGTCGTCGCCGAGCGCACCTTCAGAGCCGGGCACGCAGGGCACACCGGCCGCTTTCATTGCGTCCTTGGCCGACACCTTGTCGCCCATCAGCGTGATGGTTTCCGGGCGCGGCCCGATGAACACGAAGCCGCTGCGCTCGACGCGTTCGGCGAAATCGGCGTTCTCGGACAGAAAGCCGTAACCGGGGTGAATGGCTTCCGCATCCGTCACTTCGGCGGCCGAAATGATGGCGGGGATATTGAGGTAGGACTGGCCGGACGGCGCCGGGCCGATACAGACCGATTCATCGGCCAGTCTGACGTACTTTGCCTCGGTGTCGGCTTCGGAGTGCACCGCCACGGTGCGGATGCCCAACTCGCGGCAGGCGCGCAGGATGCGCAGCGCAATCTCGCCACGGTTCGCGATCAGAATTTTTCCGAACATGGGAAGGTCGCTCAGCCGATGATGAACAGCGGCTGGCCGTATTCGACCGGCTGGCCGTTCTCGACCAGGATGGCCTTTACGACGCCGGCGGCGTCGGACTCGATTTCGTTCATCAGCTTCATCGCCTCGATGATGCACAGCGTTTCGCCGATGGCCACCGACTGGCCTACATCGACGAAGGCCTTACCGCCGGGCGACGACGAGCGGTAGAAGCTGCCGACCATCGGCGACTTCACGACATGACCTTCAGGCAGTGCGGCTTCGGCCGGTGCGGCAGGTGCGGCGGCGGCCGGAGCGGCTGCGGCGGCGACCGGCGCGGGCGCAGCCACATAGGTGGCCTGGGCGGCCGGTGCCGGCAGATGCTTGGCGATCCGCACCTTTTCCTCGCCCTCGGTCACTTCCAGCTCGGAAATGCCCGATTCCTGGACGAGGTCGATCAGCTTCTTGAGTTTGCGCAAATCCATGGTGTATCCCCGCGTAAGCCGGCCTTCGTTGTGCCGGCGAGTGTTTATTTTCTGGTGTCGAGTCGCCGCAGCGCGAATTCGAGCGCGGCTTCGTAACCGTAGGCGCCCAGACCACACACCACGCCGACCGCGATATCCGACAGGTAGGAGTGATGCCGGAATGCTTCGCGTGCATGCACGTTGGACAGGTGCACCTCGACGAACGGAATGCTCACCGCAGCCAGTGCGTCGCGTATCGCCACGCTGGTGTGCGTGTAGGCGGCCGGGTTGATCAGGATGAAATCGACGCTCTCGCTCCGGGCAGCCTGGATGCGACCGACCAGATCGCCTTCATGATTGCTCTGGAAACATTCGAGCGATACGCCGGCAGCAAGCGCGTTCACCTTCAGCTTCGCGTCGATGTCGGCGAGCGTCAGATGGCCGTAGATTTCGGGTTCCCGCGTGCCCAGAAGATTCAGGTTGGGCCCGTGCAGCACGAGGATGCGACGGGTGTTTGGGGTCGCATCCTGCGCCGCCGGCTGCGTGGCAGGTTTGGTCGCCTTGCGGCGCGTTGTTGGCTGCATGGCGGCAAGTTTGCCGGAATTCGCGTCAGATTGTCCAGCCGGGCCAGGTCCGGGGCGCTCAGCGCAAGCGTGCGAGCAGGATGGCCTCCAGCTCCTCTTCCTTGTAGGTACCCAGCTTGCGCTCGACGATCTTTCCGTCTGGCGAGAAGATGACGGTAAAAGGCATGGCCTGCGCTCCATTGCCCAGATCGGCCGACAACTGGATGGCGTCCGAGCCGCCGATCAGCAGCGGATAGGCGATCTTCTCTTCCTGCAGATAACGGCGCACGTTGTCGGCGTTATCGATGCTGATGCCGACAAACTGCACGCCGCGATCGCGGTACTTCTCGGCCAGGCGGGAAAAGGCCGGCATCTCTTCGCGGCAGGGCGGACACCAGGTGGCCCAGAAATTCACCACCTGCAGCTTTCCGCGCCAGGCGGAGAAGGGCATGGGCTGACCGTTCGCGTCGGCCAGGCTGAGCGCTTCGAGGCGCGCGGCGTCGGTCGTCGCTGCTTCGGTCAGCTGCGGTTGCCGGCTCTGGCCGAACCACACCCCGGCCACACCGGCCGCGACGACCACCGCGGCGATCAGGCCGCGGCGCATCCATGCATTCATTCCGTTTCCTCTTCCTTGTCCAGCAGTGCACGCAGTGACTCGGCGCGCATGCGCTCGCGTCCGCGAGAGCGTTCCAGACCGGCCGGATAGACGGCGAGTTCAACCGGCAGGTCGTCCCAGTCGAACAGCAGCGTGGTTTCCGGACTGTTGCGGTCCGGCCGGCGCGGGTCGCGCGAGTCGAAGTCGACGCCGTTGTTGAGCAGGAAGAGCTCGACCTCCTTGGCGCTGTCGGCGAACACCTGCAGTTCGATCGCGGTGAAGCGTCCGGCCGTGCCGTCGACCACACCGCCGGTCGCATAGGGCTTGAAGCGGTCCAGTTCGACCATCAGCTCCAGCGTGGCGTTACGCAGAGTGCGCAGCTGTTCGGGTTGCTCGTCGGCGAAGTAGATGGCCTGGTAATCGCGTACCGCCTCCTCGATCTCGGCATTGGTGGGCAATTCCTCGTTCGGGCCGACGCCGAGCTGGCGGGCGGCCTTGCGTTTGGCCAGGCCGTAGTCGCGGATGCCTTCTTCCGCGATCAGTCGCGCCGCGGCACTGGCGATCTGGCGTCTGATGTTGCTGGGGCGCATGTCGGGTGCTGCAGGGAAAGGAGGGGCGGGTTGATAGAATCCGCGACCATTCTGTCACATCGACCCACCATGCACATTCACATCCTCGGCATCTGCGGCACCTTCATGGGCGGCATCGCCGCGCTGGCGCGCGAAGCGGGTCACCGCGTCACCGGCTGCGACGCGAACGTCTATCCGCCGATGAGCACGCAGCTCGAACAGCTCGGCATCGAGTTGATCGAGGGCTACGACCCTGCTCAGACAGCGCTGGCGCCGGATGTGTTCGTGGTCGGCAACGCGGTGTCGCGTGGCAACCCGCTGCTCGAGGAAATCCTCGATCGCGGTCTGCCCTATGTGTCCGGACCGCAGTGGCTGGCGGAGAA
Organism: Methyloversatilis discipulorum; assembly: GCF_000527135.1. Classification (NCBI taxonomy): domain Bacteria; kingdom Pseudomonadati; phylum Pseudomonadota; class Betaproteobacteria; order Nitrosomonadales; family Sterolibacteriaceae; genus Methyloversatilis; species Methyloversatilis discipulorum. The sequence goes on along the minus strand of NZ_AZUP01000001.1, from coordinate 2,527,003 downwards.
CGTGCTGGCCGGCCGCTGGGTGCTGGCGGTGGCCGGTACGCACGGCAAGACGACGACCACCTCGATGCTGGCCTGGATGCTGGAGGCGGCGGGCCTGAAGCCCGGCTTCCTGATCGGCGGCGTGCCGCAGAACTTCGGCGTGTCGGCACGCCTGGGTGACGCCCCCTTCTTCGTCATCGAGGCCGATGAATACGACACCGCCTTCTGCGACAAGCGGTCGAAGTTCGTGCACTACCGCCCGCGAACCGCGATCCTGAACAACCTGGAATTCGATCACGCCGACATCTTCCCGGATCTGGCGGCGATCGAGACGCAGTTCCACCATCTGGTGCGCACCATGCCGCGGCTCGGCCGCGTCGTCGCGAATGGCGGTGAGGCCGCGCTCAAGCGCGTGCTGGCGCGCGGTGTGTGGAGCGAGGTCGAGTGGTTCAACGATGCCGCCGGCTGGCGCGTCGAGTCGACCGGCGACGCGTTGGCGGTGGTCGGGCCGGCGGGCGAACGCGCGACCGGGCGTCTTGCAATGCCCGGCATGCACAACGCGAACAATGCGTTGGCCGCCATGCTGGCGGCGCGGCATGCCGGTGTGCGGCCGGAGCAGGCGCTGGCGTCGCTCAGTGAATTTGTCGGCATCCGACGCCGGCTCGAGCGCGTCGGCGAGGCCGGTGGCGTCACCGTCTACGATGACTTCGCCCATCATCCGACGGCCATCGACGAAACCCTGCGCGCGCTGCGTTCGGTGGTGGGCGAGGCGCGCATCGTCGCGGTGATCGAGCCGCGCTCCAATACGATGAAGCTCGGTGTCATGAAGGCGCGTCTGCCCGAAGCGCTCGCCGGGGCCGACATGTGCTACTGCCTCGGCGGCCCCGCCCTCGGATGGGATGCGGCCGAGGCGCTGGCGCCGCTGGGCGAACGGGCCAGTGTCGCGTCGTCGGTGGAGGAACTGCTCGATGCGCTCGCCGACGGCGTGAAAGCCGGCGATCACGTGCTGGTGATGAGCAACGGCGGCTTTGGCGGCGTGCATCGCCGCCTGCTTGATCGCCTCGCCAGCAGGGGCTGAAGGCACCCGCTTGGTGCGGGGCAATATTGATAAGGATCAATACCCGTGCTAGCTTATGCCTGTTAAGCGGCCTGCAGAAGCCGTGTCAGGGGGAGATAACACTTCCGGGGCAGTTCAGTGTCCGCAGTGCTCAGCCAATCCAACGAGTTCAGCATCGTTGCACGCCGCAACTGTTCGATGTCGCCGCGTGCGCTTCTGGCCTTCTTCCTGGTCACGGCTGTGTTGTCCCTACTGATCGCGATGGCCTGGGCCATGGCTGGTGTCTGGTGGGTACTCCCGTTCGCGGGCGTCGAAATCGGGGCGCTGGGCATTGCCTTCATCGCTTTCGGCAGACGCGTCGGTGATTTCGAGCGCATCCATCTCGACGAGAGCCGGTTGGTCGTGGAGGTCTGCGAACGGGATCGTGTCTGCAGACATGAGTTTGTGCCCGCATGGGCAAAGGTCGAAACGCGCAGGGTCGGCCTGGGTTCCGAAGTAGTCGTGCGGTGCCGCGACCAGCAGGTCGTGGTGGGGCGGTATCTGGACGAGGGCGGCCGCGAGTTGCTGGTGCGGGAGCTGTCGGCTAGATTGCGGGAAAGACGGTTTTAAGACCGCGGTTTCAGAATCAATCACAACATATATTTGGGGTTGCAATATGGCGCTAACAAGAGGTGGCTCGTCCATCGCCCGCAGGGCGTGGGCCGGGATGGGGTTGTTTCTGCTTGCCGGGCTCGCCCAGGCGGAAATGAAGCTCAATCTGCAGGAGCCGATCACCGAACTGGGTCAGAAGGTGTATGACCTCCACCTGCTGATGACCATCGTCTGTGGCGTCATTTTCGTGGCAGTCTTCGGCGTGATGTTCTGGTCGGTGTTCGTGCACCGCAAGTCCGCCGGCCACAAGGCTGCAACCTTCCACGAAAGCACCACGGTCGAAATCCTGTGGACCATCGTTCCGGTCTTCATCCTGCTCGGCATGGCTTGGCCGGCGACCAAGACCATCCTGGCGATGCGTGACACCAGCAACCCCGATATCACGATCAAGGCCACCGGCTATCAGTGGAAGTGGGGCTACGACTACCTGAAGGGCGACGGTGAAGGCATCAGCTTCACCAGCAACCTGTCGACGCCGCAGCCGCAGATCCGCAACGAAGCGGCCAAGGGCACCGACTACCTGCTCGAAGTTGACAACGAGCTGGTTGTGCCGGTCGGCAAGAAGGTGCGCATCCTGACCACCGCGAACGACGTGATCCACGCATGGTGGGTGCCGGCACTGGCGGTCAAGCAGGACGCGATTCCCGGTTTCATCCGTGACACCTGGTTCCGTGCCGAGAAGACCGGCACCTTCCGCGGTCAGTGCGCAGAACTGTGCGGCAAGGACCATGGCTACATGCCCATCGTCGTCAAGGTCGTGACCGAAGACGAATACGCGGCCTGGGTCGAAAAGAAGAAGACCGAACTGGCCGCTGCTGCTGATGATCCGAACAAGATGTACACCGTCGAGGAACTGACCCCGCGTGGTGCCAAGGTGTTCGCCGCCAACTGTGCCGCCTGTCACCAGGCCAATGGCCAGGGTCTGCCGCCGGCCTTCCCCGCGCTCGACGGCTCGAAGGTGGTGCTCGGCTCGCAGGACGCGCAGATCCATCTCGTGATGAACGGCAAGTCGGGTACCGCGATGGCTGCGTTCAAGCACCTGAGCGATACCGATCTGGCTGCAGTGCTGACCTACACGCGCAACAGCTGGAGCAATGCGACGGGCGAGGTCATCCAACCGTCGGACATCAAGATGGCCCGCGAAGAGTAAGCGGCTCTCTGAACGTTCAGTCACTTTCTAGATTTCCAGGAGATACACATGGCTGCGATTCCGGGCGGTGCCGACCACTCGCACGATCACTCGCATGATCACCACCCCAGCGGACTGATGCGCTGGGTGACCACCACCAATCACAAGGACATCGGCTCGATGTACCTGTGGTTCTCGTTCGCAATGTTCATCGTCGGCGGCATCATGGCGCTGGTGATCCGTGCCGAACTGTTCCAGCCGGGCCTGCAGGTGGTCGATCCCGACCGCTTCAACCAGATGACGACGCTGCACGGTCTCATCATGGTGTTCGGCGCCATCATGCCGGCCTTCGTCGGCTTCGCGAACTGGATGATCCCGCTGATGATCGGCGCATCCGACATGGCGTTCGCGCGCATGAACAACTGGTCCTTCTGGCTGCTGCCGCCGGCCGCCATCCTGCTGACGACCTCGCTGCTGGTGCCGGGCGGTGCCGCCGCGTCGGGCTGGACGCTGTATCCGCCGCTGACCATCCAGATGGGCATCGGCATGGACATGGCGATCTTCGCGGTCCACATCCTCGGCATCTCCTCGATCATGGGCTCGATCAACATCGTCACCACGATCCTGAACATGCGCGCGCCGGGCATGACGCTGATGAAGATGCCGCTGTTCTGCTGGACCTGGCTGATCACCGCCTACCTGGTCATCGCCGTGATGCCGGTTCTGGCTGGCGCGGTCACCATGATCCTGACCGACCGTCACTTCGGCACCAGCTTCTTCAACGCTGCCGGTGGTGGTGACCCGGTGCTGTACCAGCACATCTTCTGGTTCTTCGGTCACCCCGAGGTGTACATCATCGCGATCCCGGCCTTCGGCGTCGTGTCGCAGGTGATTCCCGCCTTCTCGCGCAAGCCGCTGTTCGGCTACGCCTCGATGGTGTACGCGACCTCGTCGATCGCCATCCTGTCCTTCATCGTGTGGGCGCACCATATGTATACGGTGGGCATGCCGGTGGCCGGCCAGCTGTACTTCATGTTCGCCACCATGCTGATCGCCATCCCGACCGGCGTGAAGGTGTTCAACTGGGTGGCCACGATGTGGCGCGGCTCGCTGAGCTTCGAAACCCCGATGCTGTTCTCGATCGGCTTCCTCTTCCTCTTCACGCTGGGCGGTTTCTCTGGCCTGGTGCTGTCGATGACCGCGGTGGACGTGCAACTGCACGACAGCTACTACGTCGTCGCTCACTTCCACTACGTGATGGTGGCGGGTGCGCTGTTCTCGGCCTACGCCGGCGCCTACTACTGGCTGCCGAAGTGGACCGGCCACATGTACGACGAGAAGCTGGGCAAGCTGCATTTCTGGCTGTCGCTGATCTTCTTCAACATGACCTTCTTCGTGCAGCACTTCCTGGGCCTGGCCGGCATGCCGCGCCGTATCCCGGACTACTCGCTGCAGTTCGCCGAGTTCAACATGATCTCGTCCATCGGTGCCTTCGGTTTCGGCCTGTCGCAGCTGGTGTTCCTGGTTGTCGTGCTGAAGTGCCTGAAGGGTGGCGAGAAGGCTTCGGCCAAGCCGTGGGACGGTGCTGAAGGTCTCGAGTGGACGGTGCCGTCGCCGGCGCCGCACCACACCTTCGAAACCCCGCCGGTCTTCAAGTGAGTACTGGCGTGACCGAGATGGATGAAGCACTCCGCCGCCGCAACGTCCGTACGGCGTTGTGGCTGGCGGCCACCGCGGCGGCGGTGTTCGTGCTGTTTGTCGTGCGTTACGGGATGTCGGGTCAATGACCGAGCAAACCCGGGTTGCGGCCGGTTCCGAGCGCCGCAACCGTTCGACGCTGATACGCCTGGTGGTGTCGGCTTTCCTGATGTTCGGCTTCGGCTACGCGCTGGTGCCGTTCTACGAAAAGCTGTGCCAGGTGCTCGACGTCAACAACCTGAACAAGCAGGACAACACGCTGCCGCTGAATACCCAGATCGATCGTTCGCGTAACGTGACGGTCGAGTTCGATGCGAACCTGCACAAGCTGCCGTGGAATTTCAAACCGGTGACCGGCTCACTCGTGGTTCACCCGGGTGAGGTGGTGACGGTGGAGTACGAAGTTTCGAACACGCGCGAGAACGCGGTGACGGGACAGGCGATTCCGAGTTACACGCCGTCGGCGGCGATGCAGTACTTCCAGAAGCTCGACTGTTTCTGTTTCAAGCAGCAGACGCTGGCAGCCGGGGAAACGCGACGCATGCCGATCGCCTTCCTCGTGTCGCCGGATCTGCCGAAGGACATCAACACGATCACGCTCTCCTACACCTTCTTCGAGGTGCCGGGGGCGACTGCAGCGACGACGCAGGACGGTCGCACGGGAGGCTGATATGGCCGGGTTCGTGAAGGGTGTGGTGACAGTGCTTTCGGCCTTCGTCGGCATACGCCGCAAGGGCGATCACGACGCAGCGGTGTCATCGCTGACGCCGTTGCAAGTTATCATCACGGGCGTTGTGGCTGCAGCGCTGTTCGTGATTGCAGTGATCTTGGGTGTAAGAATTCTGATAAGCATCGCTTGAGAGAAACCGGGAAGGAAAAACATAAATGAGCTCGCATACGCCACAACAGGCCCCCTACTATTACGTACCGGCGCCATCGACCTACCCGATCACGGGCTCGATCGCGCTGTTCCTGTTTGCACTGGGTTCGGTGCTGACGATGAACAAGATCACCGGCGGCGGCTTCGTGCTGGGCGCCGGCGTGCTGGTCCTGTTCTACATGATGTATTCCTGGTTCGGCAAAGTTGCGCACGAATCCGAAGGCGGCCTGTACAGCAAGCGCGTGGGGGTTTCCTTCCGCTGGGCGATGGGCTGGTTCATCTTCTCTGAAGTGATGTTCTTCGCCGCCTTCTTCGGCGCGCTGTTCTACGCCCGCGTGCTCGCCGTGCCCGATCTGGCCAGCCTCGAACATCAGGCACTCCTGTGGCCGGAAGCCACGGCCATGTGGCCGAATGCAGGCCCCGGCTATGACGGCGGCCCGTTCACGCCTATGGGTGCCTGGGGCATCCCGGCGATCAACACGCTGCTGCTGCTGACCTCCGGCGTCACGCTGACCTGGGCGCACCACGGCCTGCTGCACAACAACCGCGGCCAGCTCAAGCTGGGTCTGTTCCTGACCATCGCGCTCGGCGTCGTGTTCCTCGGCTTCCAGGCCTACGAATACATGCACGCCTACTCGGACCTGAACGTCAAGATGACCACCGGCGTGTTCGGTTCGGTGTTCTACATGCTGACCGGCTTCCACGGCTTCCACGTGACGGTTGGTGCAACGATGCTTATCGTGATACTGTGCCGCGTCTTCGCCGGGCATTTCAGCCCGGAAAACCACTTCGGCTTCGAAGCGGTCGCGTGGTACTGGCACTTTGTCGACGTCGTCTGGCTGCTGCTGTTCGTCGTCGTGTACTGGATTTGATGTAAAGACGGGATCTGCGAGGAGGAGAGTGGGCCGGTAAGCAAAAAGAGCCCTTATAAAATAAACGCTCGGCGCCGCACATCGTGCGGCGCTTTTTTTCGTGGGTAGGGAGCGTTGGGGCGGGTGTTTCCCGGCGGCGTGGTCCCGCCAGTGTTCAGAGCTTGCCGGTGATGAAGCCGAAGCGGTAGCCGAGCATCAGGAAGATGAAAAGCGCCATCGACAGACCGACGCGGATGGCCAGCGAGCGCAGCATGCGGCTCGAATTGCCGCTGTCGCGAAACAGGAAGAACAGCGCTGAACCGAGGCTGGCGATCACGGTCAGCAGCATGAATATCACGAGATAACGCATCAGGAAGAATCCTTAGTCCGGGCGATCAGTGTACCCGCCGGACGTCCGACAGCAATGTTCCAGTTCCATTTAGCCCGCCGCCGTTTCTGCATTCGCCTGTGGCCGGCGCTGGCCTGCCTGCTGGTGATCGGTGTCACGCTGTCGGCAGCGCGCTGGCAGACCGCTCGCGCGCACTACAAGCAAGCACTGACGGACGCCTACGCCGCGCAGCAGCGGCAGCCGGCGCTCGACCTGGACCAGTGGAGTGATCAGGCGCCGCCCGAGTTCGCGCGGGCAACAGTGTCCGGTACGTGGCGCAGCGAGGTGCTGATCTACGCCGACAACCAGGTCCGCGACGGACAGGCCGGCTTCCTGGTGCACATGCCGCTGTGTCAGACCGCGCAGCGCTGTGTGCTTGTTGCGCGCGGTTGGGTCCGTCACGGCGGGCGGCGAGACGTGTTGCCGCCGGTTGCATCGCCGGCCGGGCTGCAACGCATCGAAGGTGTCGTCACGCGCGCGCAGCCGCGCTTCGTCGAACTGTCGGGCGATGCGGTGCAGGGCGCCGTCTGGCAGAACGTCACGGTCGACCGCGTGGCGAAGACGACCGGCCTGCAGCTCGCGCCCTTCATTCTCGTGCAGACCGGTGATGCCGCCGACGGCTTGAGGCGCGACGACGTGAAGCCGGAGTTCGGCGTCGAGAAACACTGGATGTACGCCGCGCAGTGGTACGCGTTTGCGCTGGTCACGCTGGTATTCGGGCTGTACGCAGCCATGCAGAAAGAGGGAGAGAAGTCTTGAAAGGCAAGAAGGTCCTGATCGTGCTGGCGGCGATATGCGTGTTGCCGCTGCTCGCGTCCTACGCCATGTATTTCCTGTGGCGCCCCGACAGCACGGTGAACTACGGTCAACTGCTGTCGCCCCGGCCCTTGCCGGCCGAAGCGCTGACGACGGTCGATGGCAAACCTTTCGACTTTGCTTCCATCAAGGGGCGCTGGACCCTGGTGCTGGCCGATAGCGGCGCCTGCGACGCGAAGTGCGAGGAACTGCTCTATTACATCCGCCAGGTGCGCAAGGCGCAGGGCGAGCACCAGGAACGCATCGAGCGCGTCTGGCTGCTGACCGACGGTACGCAGCCCAAGGCGGAACTGCTGACCGCGATCGAAGGCATGCACGTGGTCAAGGCGGCTGGCAGCGCGACGCTGGGCGCGTTCGCGACCGATGCGACGCATCCGCGCGCCATTCATCTGGTCGACCCGCTGGGGCAGGTGATGATGCGTTATCCGGATGACCCGGATCCGAAGAAGATGATCAAGGATTTCCAACGTTTGATGAAGTACTCGAGGCTGGGCTGATGAAAACCTACCGCACGCTGTTGCTTGCCACGATTGCAATGACTTTCGCGCTGATCGTCCTCGGCGCCTACGTAAGACTGTCCGATGCCGGCCTCGGCTGTCCGGACTGGCCGGGCTGTTACGGCCACGTCACGGTGATTCATGCGTCCGAGCACATTACCGCGGCACAGGAAGCGAACCCCGAAGGCCCGGTCACCTTCGCCAAGGCGTGGAAGGAAATGATCCACCGCTACTTCGCGGGCATCGTCGGCCTGTTCATCCTGGCGATCGCGGCACTCGCCTGGCGTCACCGTCGTGAAGCGGGCGCGTCGCCGGTGCTGGCGACGGTGCTGGTCGGCGTGCTGTTCCTGCAGGCGATGTTCGGCAAGTGGACGGTGACCATGCTGCTGAAGCCGGCCATCGTGACCGGTCACCTGATCGGCGGCCTGACCGTGTTGACGCTACTGGTCTGGCTTTACGCGTGCACGCGCGGGCCGGCGGCACCGACCGTGTCGCCGGCGACGCGCGCGCTGGCAGTCGTCGCCTTTGTCGTGCTGGCGATGCAGATATCGCTCGGCGGCTGGGTCAGCACCAACTACGCGGCGCTCGCCTGTACCGACCTGCCGACCTGCCACGGCGAGTGGGTGCCGCAGATGGATATCCGCAACGGTTTCCACATCGTGCGCGAGCTGGGGCAGAGCGCCGACGGCGAAACGCTGACCATGGATGCGCTGACCGCCATCCACTGGATGCATCGCGTCGGTGCCATCGTTGCTGCACTGGTGATCGGTGCGCTGGGCTTCGCGCTGCGCGCTGCCGGCCACCGCCCGTTCGGCACGGCACTGCTGGGTGTGCTTGCGCTGCAGATCATGCTGGGCCTGGCCAACGTGTGGTTCAGCCTGCCGCTGCCGCTGGCCGCCGCGCACAACGGTGGCGCTGCAGCATTGGTGATCCTCATGGTGCTGATAAACTACCGCGTCCGCGCCACGGCGCAGCAACGCGTTTCCGGAGTCCTAAATGAAAGCCCTGCGGCTTGATATCCAGCCCTTCTCGCTGAGGCTCGCGAATTACCTGCAGCTGACCAAGCCCCGCGTCGTGTCGCTGATCGTGTTCTGTGCGGTCATCGGCATGTTCCTGGCCGTACCGGCCGGACTGCCTGATTTCGGCATCGTTGCGGCGGCGACCATCGGTATCGCGCTGGTCGCTGGTGCGGCGGCTGCGGTGAACTGCCTGGTCGAGCAAAAGATCGACGCGGTGATGGCGCGCACCCGTGCCCGCCCGCTGCCGCGTGGCGAGGTGAATTCGCTGGAAACGCTGGCTTTCTCGGGCGTGGTCGGCGGCGCCGGTCTGTCCATGCTGTACCACTGGGTGAATCCGCTCACCATGTGGCTGACGCTGGGCACCTTCATCGGCTACGCCATCATCTACACCGTTTTCCTGAAGCCGGCGACGCCGCAGAACATCGTGATCGGCGGCGCCTCCGGCGCGATGCCGCCGGTGCTGGGCTGGGCCGCGGTGACCGGCGAGGTGTCGGCCGACGCACTGCTGCTGTTCCTGATCATCTTCGCCTGGACGCCGCCGCACTTCTGGGCACTGGCGCTGTATCGCACGCAGGAGTATGCCAAGGCGGGTCTGCCGATGTTGCCGGTGACGCACGGTGCCGAATACACGCGGCTGCAGGTGTTCCTGTACACCCTCATCCTGTTCGCGGTGACCATGCTGCCCTTTGCTTCGCGCATGAGCGGCTGGATCTACCTGGTATCGGCGATCGTCCTGTCGGGCATGTTCATCGTCTATGCCTGGCGTCTGATGCGTAATTACTCCGACGAGCTGGCGAAGAAAACCTTCCGCTTCTCGCTGTGGCACCTGTCGCTGCTGTTCGCCGCCCTGCTGGTCGACCACTACATCCCGTTATGAAACGCCGTCTTTTCCTGGCAGTCCTGCTGTCAGCAGGACTGGTCGGCTGCGCGCCGTCCGGTCCGACCTTCCACAGCGTGGACATCACCGGCGCCGACTACGGCAAGGGCTTCGCGCTGACCGATCACACCGGTGCGGCGCGTACGCTGGCCGACTACAAGGGCAAGGCGGTCACGCTGTTCTTCGGCTTCACGCACTGCCCGGACGTCTGCCCGACCAGCCTCGCAACGATGAAGCAGGCGCTGGCCCTGCTCGGGCCGGACGCTGCCAAGGTGCAGGTGCTGTTCGTCACGCTGGACCCGGAACGTGATTCGACCGAACTGCTGGCCGCCTATGTGCCGAAGTTCGATGCGTCCTTCGTCGGCCTGCGCGGCGACGCGGCGGCCACGGCCGCGGTCGCGAAGGAATACAAGATCTTCTACCAGAAGGTGCCGGGCACTACGCCGGACAGCTACACGCTGGATCACTCGGCCGGCACCTATGTGCATGACACTCAAGGGCGTCTGCGACTGTTCATCCGGCACGGCGAAACGCCGCAGAAGATCGCCGACGACCTGAAGGCGCTGCTGGCCCAGGGTTGATCCCCGGTGCCGATGCCAACAAAAAAGCGACCCGCGGGTCGCTTTTTTGTTGCGCCGGGTGAAGATCAGGCGGCCATGCCCAGCATCTTCTGCATCGACGCCTTCATCTTCTGCATCGCCTTGGCTTCGATCTGGCGGATGCGCTCGGCCGACACACCGTACTCGGCGGCCAGTTCATGCAGGGTGGCGGCTTCGCCGTCCTGCACCAGCCAGCGGCGCTGCACGATGGTGCGGCTGCGGTCGTCGAGCGAAGCCAGTGCCGAATGCAGACCTTCTTCCTGCAGGCGCACGTCCTGCGCGGCCTCCAGCACTTCCAGCGGCTCGGCAGCCGAGTCGGCCAGCCAGTGGATGGGCGCCAGACGAGCGCTGTCGCGATCGTCGTCCTCGCTATTGCCTTCGAGCGCGACGTCCTGACCGGTCAGACGGGTTTCCATCTCGACCACTTCTTCCGGCTTCACACCCAGCGTCTTCGCCACTTCCTGCACTTCGGCCGGGTTCAGCGTGTTGCTGCTGCTCTTGAGGCTGCGCAGGTTGAAGAAGAGCTTGCGCTGCGCCTTGGTCGTGGCGACCTTGACCAGGCGCCAGTTGCGCAGGATGTATTCGTGGATTTCCGCCTTGATCCAGTGGATGGCGAAGGACACCAGACGCACGCCGCGGTCCGGGTCGAAGCGCTTCACCGCCTTCATCAGGCCGATATTGCCTTCCTGGATCAGATCGGCGTGCGGCAGGCCGTAGCCGAGATAGCCGCGGGCGATCGCCACCACCAGACGCAGGTGCGACATGACCAGCGCGCGCGCGGCTTCGAGGTCTTCGTCGTCGCGGAAACGGCGGGCAAGTGACTGTTCCTGCTCTTCGCTGAGCAGGGGTACGCGGTTGGCGGCCTGGATATAGCTGTCGATATTGCCCAGCGCGCCGGGCATCGACAGATTCGGAACCATCAGAGCATGGGTCATGATTCATTCCTCCCTTGGGAAGCAAGATTAGCACTCCCCGCGTTTGAGTGCTAACAACTGCGACCGTTCATTGCGTTGCAACATGTAAGCCGAGCGGAGCGCCCCTCCCGCGGTGCGTTCGCGCTGGTTTGGGTTCGCCGGTAGCGCACGCTACAATCCGTGCATTCCCGACCGCTTTCTCGCCCCGGCTCCGATGCGCCTGCCTTCCGCCCTGTGTGCCGTCCTGCTCTGCCTGCCGCTGCTCGCTGCGGCGCAGCTGCGCGCGATTCCGCCGGATGCGATCAAGGCGAAGATGAAGCCGCCGGTCGATGGCATGGTCGAAGTCGGCAAGTACACCTTCAGGCTGGCGCCCGGCGCCCAGATCCGTTCGACCGACAACCGCATCCTGCTGCCGGTGATGATAGGCAGCGAGCTGGTGGTCCGTTACAAGCTCGACAATAACGGCGACCTGTATCGCGTCTGGGTGTTGTCGCCCGAAGAGATCGACCTGCCGGCACCCAAACAGTAATTTCTCCGTCCCCTTCGATGACCCGCAAGATTTACATCAAGACCTTCGGCTGCCAGATGAACGAGTACGACTCGGACAAGATGGCCGATGTGCTCGGCGACGCCGAAGGTCTGGAAAAGACCGACCGCCCGGAAGACGCCGATGTGATCCTGTTCAACACCTGCTCGGTGCGCGAGAAGGCGCAGGAGAAGGTGTTCCACGACCTCGGCCGGGTGAAGCACCTGAAGCGCGACAACCCCAACCTGATCATCGGCGTTGGCGGTTGCGTCGCCAGCCAGGAGGGCGCGGCCATCGTCGAGCGCGCGCCCTACGTCGATCTGGTGTTCGGCCCGCAGACGCTGCACCGCCTGCCTGACCTCATTTCGAAGCGCCGCGCCAGCGGCCGGCCGCAGGTGGACATCAGCTTCCCGGAAATCGAGAAGTTCGACCACATGCCGCCAGCGCGGGTCGAAGGCGCGACCGCATTCGTGTCCATCATGGAAGGCTGTTCCAAGTACTGCACCTTCTGCGTCGTGCCCTACACGCGCGGCGAGGAAGTGTCGCGGCCGCTGGACGACATCCTGACCGAGATCGCCACGCTGGTCGGCCAGGGCGTGAAGGAAGTGACCTTGCTCGGCCAGAACGTCAATGCCTGGCGAGCGCCGATCAGCCGCGGCTCGGACGACATCGGCGACTTCGCCTTCCTGCTCGAATGCGTGCATGAAGTGCCGGGCATCGAGCGCATCCGCTACACCACCTCGCACCCGCGCGAAATGACGCAGCGCCTGTTCGACGCCTACGCGAAGCTGCCCAGGCTGGTGTCGCAACTGCATCTGCCGGTGCAGTCGGGTTCCGACCGCGTACTGGCGGCGATGAAGCGCGGCTACACCGCGCTCGAATACAAGGCGGTCGTGCGCAAGCTGCGCGCGGCGCGGCCCGACCTGTCGCTGACCTCGGATTTCATCGTCGGCTTCCCTGGCGAAACCGAGGACGATTTCGAAAAGACGATGAAGCTGATCGACGACGTCGGCTTCGACGGCAGCTTCAGCTTCGTCTATAGCGCACGCCCGGGCACACCGGCCGCCGATCTGGCCGACGACACGCCGCAGGACGTCAAGCTGGCGCGGCTGGCGCGGCTGCAGAAACGCATCGACGAACAGGCGCAGGCGGTCAGTCAGAGCATGGTCGGCAGCGTGCAGCGCATCCTGGTCGAAGGGCACGCGCGCAAGGACGCCGCCGAACTGGCCGGTCGCACCGACAACAACCGCGTCGTCAATTTCCCCGGCCCGGCGCGGCTGATCAATCAGTTCATCGACGTACGCATCACCAGCGCGTTGCCACACAGCCTGCGCGGCGAAGTGGTCATCCGCGAGGCGGTCAGCGCTTGAAGACGCGACCGCTCGAACTGGTGCTGGAGCCGCTCGACAACGCGCGGCTGGCCAACCTCTGTGGTGTGCTCGACGAAAACCTGCGCCAGCTCGAAACGGCTTACGACGTCGAGATCGCCCGCCGCGGCGAGCGCTTCCGCGTCAGCGGCGAACCGGGCCAGTCGCAACGCGCGGCCGCGGCGCTGCGCCACTTCTACGCGGCGGCCACCGAGCACCTGAGCATAGACGCGATACAGCTCGGCCTGATCGAACTGTCGAATCGCATCGCCGCCGAGCCGGCAGCGCCTGTGCTGATGACGCGCAAGAGCAATCTGCACGGCCGCACGCCCCGCCAGACGCAGTATCTGCGGCAGATACAGGAACACGACATCACCTTCGGCATCGGCCCGGCCGGTACCGGCAAGACCTATCTGGCGGTGGCCAGCGCGGTCGATGCGCTGGAGCGTGAAACCGTCGCGCGCATCGTGCTGACCCGGCCGGCGGTCGAGGCCGGCGAGCGGCTCGGCTTCCTGCCGGGCGATCTGGCGCAGAAGGTCGATCCCTACCTGCGCCCGCTGTACGACGCGCTGTACGACCTGATGGGTTTCGAGCGCGTCGCCCGCGCCTTCGAGCGACAGGTGATCGAGATCGCGCCGCTCGCCTACATGCGCGGGCGCACGCTGAACAACGCCTTCATCATCCTCGACGAGGCGCAGAACACGACGCCGGAACAGATGAAGATGTTCCTCACCCGCATGGGCATCGGCTCGAAGGCGGTCATCACCGGCGACCTGACCCAGGTCGATCTGCCGCGTGGGCACAAGAGCGGTCTGGCCGAGGCGCGCAAGATACTGGCCGACGTACGCGGCATCGCGATGACCGATTTCCTCGCCGAAGACGTGGTGCGCCACCCGCTGGTGGCGCGCATCGTGTCGGCCTACGAACGGTTCGAGGCGCAACGCGAAGCCGAGGAGGCAATGCGCAAGGGGCCGCGCGGCTGATGCGGCTCAATCTGTCGGTGCAGTACGCCTGCGCGCGTGAGGCCTGCCCGCAGCGCGAGGACGTGAAGCGCTGGGTGCGCGCCGCGCTCGACCCGGACGTGGTCGCGCGTGCCGACATCACGGTGCGCTTCGTCGATGCGGAAGAGGGGCAGGCGCTGAATCTCGAATACCGTGGCCGCGACTACGCGACCAATGTGCTGTCGTTTCCGTACGAGCAGGGTGCACACCTCGCCGGCGATCTGGTGGTATGCCAGCCGGTGCTGGCGCGCGAGGCGGTGGAGCAGGGCAAGGCCTTCGCCGACCACGCCGCTCACCTGATCGTGCACGGCACGCTGCACCTGCAGGGCTGGGATCACGAAACGTCGGACGACGATGCCGACGCGATGGAAGCGGAGGAGCGCGTCGTCCTGCAGGGACTTGGCGTGGCCGATCCCTATTCGGACGACTACTCGATTCAATCAACGGAGGTTTGAAATGTCGGATCAGGACGACGACAGCAATGTCGGTTTGAGAGTGGTGGCCATCATCGTGATCGCGGTCGTTGCCGCGGTGGTCGGCTTTGCCGTGTCGCTGGCGGGCAAGCCGGCTGCCGATGCCACCGTGGTCGAGGTGGTGGAGGTGATCGAGGCGCCCGAGCCGGTGGGCGAGGCGCTGGCGCGCATCTATTTCGCCGTCGGCAGTGCCGAGCCCGGCGCCGACCTGGCCGATGCGGTGGCGCGGGCGCAGGCTGCGCTGAGCGCGACGCCGGACGCCATCGTGCTGCTGTCCGGCTTCCACGACCCGTCGGGCGATGCCGCCCAGAACGCCGAACTGGCCAAGGCGCGGGCGCTGGCGGTGCGCGATGCGCTGGTCGCCGCAGGTGTCGCCGAAGCCGGAATCAAGCTGCGCAAGCCGGAAGTCACCGCCGCCGACGGCCCGCCGGAAGAGGCGCGACGGGTCGAGCTGCGCGTCCAGTAAGGCCGTGACATCCGGGAAATTCCGGATGCCTGACTCGAAACCGACACGCTGGCCGGGTTACACTGCCGGCGTGTTCGTCTCCCGCGTCCCGCATGGACAGTAGTTCCTCACCTTCGCAGCGCCCCGGTTTTCTCGAGCGGCTGTCGCATCTGCTGATGCGCGAGCCGGAAGACAGAGAACAACTGCTGGTGCTGCTGCACTCCGCCTTCGAACGCAATCTGCTGGACGCCGACGCCCTCTCCATCATCGAAGGCGCGCTCCAGGTGTCCGACATGCCGGTGCGCGAAGTAATGATTCCGCGCGCGCAGATGGACGTGATCGACATCGACGATCCGCTCGACAAGATCGTGCAGACCGCGCTGCGCACCGCGCACTCGCGTTTCCCGGTGATCGGCGAGAACCGCGACGACGTGATCGGCATCCTGCTCGCCAAGGATCTGCTGCGTCTGCTGTCTGGCGATGACGACAGTCTGCGCGACATGCTGCGGCCAGCGGTATTCATCCCCGAATCAAAGCGCCTGAACGTGCTGCTGCGCGAGTTCCGCGCCAGCCGCAACCACATGGCCATCGTGGTTGACGAGTACGGCGGCGTCGCCGGCCTCGTCACCATCGAGGACGTGCTCGAACAGATCGTCGGAGATATCGAGGACGAGTACGACTTCGACGAGTCGGCCGACAACATCCGGGTCGACCAGACTGGTCGTTACCGGGTCAAGGCCGGCACCGAGATCGAGGACTTCAACGAGGTGTTCGGCACCGCCTTCGACGACGATGCCTACGACACCGTGGGCGGGCTGGTCATCCATCAGATCGGCCGCCTGCCCAAGCGCGGCGAGGTGGTGCAGATCGACGCGCTGCGCTTCACCGTGCTGCGCGCCGACAGTCGCCGCGTGCACACGCTGATGGTCGATCGCATCGCACCTCCGGCCGCACCGTCCGCCGTCGAATGAAGTCGGTCGTCCGACTGGCCGCTGCTACTGCGGCCGGTGCGCTGGCGGTCGGCGGTTTTGCGCCCTTCGGCGTATTTGCGCTGCCGGTCGTCGCGCTGGCCACGCTGCTCTGGCTGGTCGACACGCTTTCTGTCCGCGCCGCCGCGCTCACCGGCTTTGCTTTCGGCATGGGCTGGTTCCTCGCTGGCGTGTCCTGGGTCAATGTCAGCCTGAGCCAGTTCGGCGGCATGCCCTTGCCGCTGTCGCTGCTGGCCACCGTGCTGTTCTGCGCCTATCTGTCGCTGTTTCCCGCGGCCGTTTGCGCCGCCATGCGCACGCTGCGTCCGTCGGTCGCGCTGGCGCCCTGGCTGTTCGCCGCGCTGTGGGTGTCGTCGGAGTGGTTGCGCGGCACGCTGTTCACAGGTTTTCCCTGGCTGGCCAGCGGCTACGCGCACGCGACGCCAAGTCCGCTGGCCGGCTATGTGCCGCTGCTCGGCGTGCACGGGGCCGGCTTCGTCGCCGCGCTGATGTCCGGCGTGCTCGCGCTGTTCGTGCTGCGTCGCATCGCGCTGCGCCCGGTGCTGCTGTCGCTGGCGGCGTTGCTGGTGGTCGGCGGCCTGCTCGGCAGCGTGCGCTGGACCGAAGCCACTGGCCGCCCGCTGACCGTCAGTCTGCTGCAGGGGAATATCGAACAGAGCATGAAGTGGGTGCCGGAGCGCTTACCGGACTCAATGCAGACCTATCTCGATCTCGCGCGCGCCTGGCCGGCCGATCTGGTGGTGCTGCCGGAAACGGCCATCCCCTTGCCCTACGCTGAAATCGATCCGGCCTGGCTGGCGGCCGTGCGTGCCACCGGCCGCGACGTGCTGATGGGTGCGGTCACGCTGGGCGAGGTCGATGGACGCGCGCGCTATTTCAACAGCGCGGTCGCCGTGGGTGCGGACGACGTGCGCTACAGCAAGTCGCACCTGGTGCCTTTCGGCGAGTTCACGCCACCGCTGTTCGCATGGACGCTGCAACTGCTGTCCATTCCAATGTCCGACTTCGGCCGTGGCGCAAAAGTGCAGCCGCCGCTGGCGCTGGCCGGCGAGCAGGTGGCGGTGAACATCTGCTACGAGGACGTGTTCGGCGAGGAACTGATCGCCGCCGCGCGCGACGCGACGCTGCTGGTCAATGTGTCGAACACCGCCTGGTTCGGTGATTCGTGGGCGCAGCCGCAGCACCTGCAGATCGCGCAGGTCCGCGCGCTCGAACTCGGACGCCCGATGCTGCGCGCGACCAACACCGGCATGACCGCGGCGATAACACCCGACGGTCGGGTCGTCGCAGCGCTGCCGCCCTTCACCCGCGCGGCCCTGCGTGTCGAGCTGCAGGGCTATCAGGGCCTCACCCCCTTCATGCGCTGGGGCAATGTGCCAGTGTTGCTCGTGGCGCTTGCCGTCATCATCGTTGCCGCGGTGCAGCGCAAAAGAGGCTGAGCCGGTAAAATCCCGCCTTTCCCTCACGGTCTGGCTCCATGTCTGCTGCACCCACATTCCAGGAAGTGCTGCTGCGTCTGTCCCGTTTCTGGGGCGAGCAGAACTGCGCGCTGCTTCAACCTTATGACATCGAGGTCGGTGCCGGCACCTTCCACACCGCCACCTTCCTGCGCGCCATCGGCCCCGAGCCTTGGCGCGCCGCCTACGTGCAGCCGTCGCGCCGGCCGAAGGATGGCCGCTATGGCGAGAACCCGAACCGCCTGCAGCACTACTACCAGTTCCAGGTGGCGCTGAAGCCGTCGCCGCCGAACATCCAGGAGCTGTACATCGACAGCCTGCGCGCACTCGGTCTCGATCCGTCGCAGCATGACATCCGCTTCGTCGAGGACGACTGGGAATCGCCGACGCTGGGTGCCTGGGGCCTGGGCTGGGAAGTGTGGCTCGATGGCATGGAAGTGACGCAATTCACCTACTTCCAGGAAGTGGGTTCGATTCCGTGCAAGCCGGTGCTCGGCGAGATCACCTATGGCGCCGAGCGCCTGGCGATGTATCTGCAGGGCGTCGAGAACGTGTACGACCTGGTGTGGGCACCGGGCATCCGTTACGGCGACGTTTATCACCAGAACGAGGTCGAACAGTCGACCTACAACTTCGAACATTCGAATGTCGAATGGCTGTTCCGCCAGTTCGGCGATTACGAGTCGGAGGCGAAACGCCTGATCGAGGCCGGCCTGCCGCTGCCCGGTTACGAGATGGTGATGAAGGCCTCGCACAGCTTCAACCTGCTCGATGCGCGCGGCGCCATTTCGGTCACCGAGCGCGCCGCCTACATCGGCCGCGTGCGCGCGCTGGCACGGCTGGTGGCGCAGGCCTACTACGCGTCGCGCGAACAGCGCGGTTTCCCGATGGCCGACCTGAGCAGCCCGCGCCTGCGCGCATTGCTCGGCGAGGAAGAGTGCCAGCGCATCGAAGCGCTGCGCGCCGCCTGAGTTGTCCCGCTCCCGTCCCGATCCGACAGAACTGTTTTGAGGCCGCCGCGGCGGCCCTCTGGAAGAGCTATGCAAGCCACATTGCTGGTCGAACTGCTGACCGAAGAATTGCCGCCCAAGGCGCTGTCGCGTCTGGGCGAGGTGTTTGCCGACGCGGTGTTCAAGGCGCTGGTCGAGCGCAAGCTGGCCGCCGCCGACGCGCGCATGGACCGCTACGCCAGCCCGCGTCGCCTTGCGCTGACCGTGCAGGGCGTGACCGATCGCGCGCCCGATGCGGTGGTCGATGAAAAGCTGATGCCGGTCGCCGTCGCGCTCGATGCCGATGGCAAGCCGACGCCGGCACTGCTGAAGAAGCTGCAGGCGAAGAACATTCCGGTCGAGGCGCTGCCGCAGTTCACCCGTCGCATGGACGGCAAGAGCGAAACGCTTTTCTACGCGATGACGGTGCCGGGTGCCGCGCTCGACGACGTGCTGGCCGGCATCGTGCTCGACGCGCTGAGGAAGCTGCCGATTCCGAAGCTGATGCGCTGGGCCGACTGCGACTTCCAGTTCGTGCGTCCGGTGCACGGTCTGGTCATGCTGCACGGCGAGCGCGTCGCGCCGGGCCAGGCCTTCGGCCACGCCTCGGGTCGCAGCACGCGCGGCCACCGCTTCATGGGCGAGGGCGAAGTGACACTGGCGAACGCCGACGAATACGCGCGTGCGCTGTATGAGCGCGGCGCGGTGATGGCGTCCTTCGACGCGCGCCGGGCGCTCATCGTGCAGCGGCTGGCCCACGTCTGCGCCGACATCGGCAATGGCGTGCACCACGTCGATGACGCAGCGCTGATCGACGAAGTGACGGCGCTGGTCGAGAACCCCAACGTCTACGTCGCGCAGTTCGAAGCGGAATTCCTCGCCGTGCCGCAGGAGTGCCTCATCCTGACGATGAAGGCCAACCAGAAGTACTTCCCGCTGCTCGATGCCAACGGCAAGTTGCTGAACCGCTTCCTGGTGGTGTCCAACATGCAGGTGGCCGACCCGCACAACATTGTGTCCGGCAACGAGCGTGTCGTGCGTGCCCGCCTGTCTGACGCGCGCTTCTTCTTCGAGCAGGACAAGAAGACGCCGCTCGCCGCGCGCATTCCGAAGATGGAGGCGGTGGTCTATCACAATCGCCTGGGCAGCCAGTTCGACCGTGTCATGCGCATCCAGCGCCTGGCCACCGACATCGGCGGCCGCCTTGGCGCCGACGTGATGCAGGCGGCGCGTGCCGGCCTGCTGGCCAAGGCCGACCTGATGACCGACATGGTGGGCGAGTTCCCGGAACTGCAGGGCGTGATGGGTCGCTACTACGCACAGCACGACGGCGAAGCCGAGGTCGTCGCGCAGGCAGTCGAGCAGCACTACCGTCCGCGTTTCGCCGGCGACGCGCTGCCGGACGGTGCGGTGGCCTGCGCCGTGTCGCTGGCCGACAAGATCGACGCGCTGGCCGGTTTCTTCGGCATCGGCCAGATCCCGACCGGCGACAAGGATCCGTTCGCGCTGCGCCGCGCCGCGCTCGGCGTGCTGCGCATCCTGATGGAAACGCCGCTGCCGCTTGATCTCGCCGAACTGGTCGCCGCCGCGCGCGGCGGCTTCCGCGCCGGCCAGGTGGGCGAGGGCGAGGCTGCGAATTTCGAAACGCAGCTGCTCGACTTCATGTTCGAGCGCCTGCGCAACCTGCTGCGCGAAGCCGGCCACGATGCGCGCGCGATCGACGCCGTGCTGGCGCTGCGTCCGACGCGCATCGATCTGGTGCCGGCCAAGCTCGCCGCCGTGGTCGCCTTCTCGGCGCTGCCGGAGGCGCAGTCGCTGGCAGCCGCCAACAAGCGCATCGTGAATATCCTGAAGAAGGCGGATGGCGTGGCGGTCGGTGTCGACGCGGCCTTGTTCGCGGAAGCCGCCGAGCGCGACCTGCACGCCGCGCTGACGGCGGTGCAGCCTGCGCTGCGCGCCGATCTCGACGCGGGCCGCTACACCGAAGCACTGACCGCGCTGGCGCAGCTGCGCGCGCCGGTCGACCGCTTCTTCGACGACGTGATGGTCAATGCCGACGACCTCAAGGTGCGCGCCAACCGCCTCGCGCTGCTCGGCGAACTGGCGGCGGCGATGAATGCAGTGGCCGACATTTCCCGCCTTGAGCTGAAGGACTGAGCGGGTGAAGCTCATCATTCTCGACCGTGACGGTGTCATCAATTACGACTCCGACCAGTTCATCAAGTCGCCGCAGGAGTGGCGGCCGATCGAAGGGTCTATGGAGGCGATCGCGCTGCTGAACCAGTGGGGCTGGCGCGTGGTGGTGGCGACCAACCAGTCGGGCGTGGGCCGCGGCCTGTTCGACATGGACACGCTGGCCGCCATCCATGACAAGATGCACCGCACGGTGGCACAGGCCGGCGGCCGCATCGATGCCATCTTCTTCTGTCCGCACGCGGCCGATTCCAAGTGTTCGTGCCGCAAGCCCAAGCCGGGCATGCTGCTGGAGATCGCCGAGCGCTTCAACGTCGACCTCGAGGACGTGCCGGTGGTCGGCGACAGCCTGCGCGACCTGCAGTCAGCCGTCGCCGCCGGTGCACAGCCGGTGCTGGTGCGCACCGGCAAGGGCGGGAAGACCGAAGCCGATCCGGAACTGCCTCCCGGCACGCCTATCCATGACAATCTCGCCGCCTATGTGCGCGCACTCACGGTGAATACCGACTGATGGCCTTCGTCCGCTCGCTGCTGTTCTTCGTCTTTCTGATCGTCATCACGCCGCCGTTTTCGCTGATCGCCATCGTGGCGCGGCCGCTGCCGCCGCACGTGCGCTATCGCCTGATCGGGTTGTGGACGCATCTGACCATGTTCGCGCTGCGCATCATCGTCGGTCTGCGCCACCGCGTCATCGGCAGCGAGAACCTGCCCAAGGGCAAGGCGGTGGTGCTGTGCAAACACCAGTCGGCATGGGAAACGATGGCGCTGCAGGTGTTCCTGCCGCCGGTCGCCTTCGTGTTCAAGCGCGAGCTGCTGCGCATACCGTTCTTCGGCTGGGGCCTGGGCTGCATGCCGATGATCGCGATCGATCGTGGTGCCGGCAAGGACGCGCTGAAGCAGGTCGAGGAACAGGGCGCACGACTGCTCGACCTCGGTTTCTGGGTGACGGTCTTTCCCGAGGGCACGCGCATGCCGCCCGGGCAGACCAAGCGCTACAAGATAGGCGGCGCGCGGCTGGCCGAGGTGACCGGTGCGCCGGTGGTGCCGATCGCGCACAACGCCGGCGACTTCTGGAAGCGCAATGCCTTCCTCAAGCTCCCAGGCGAGATCACGGTCAGCATCGGACCGGCGATCGACACGCAGGGCTTGACGGCGGAACAGATCAACGGGCAGGCTCAAGCCTGGATCGAAAGTGAAATGCGCAGACTGTTCCCGCATCACTATGGCTCAAACCCACAGCCCGCAGCAGCTTGAATTGGCGCTCGATACGCCGGACAACGCGCCGCCGCAGCCGCGCGGTCGCCACATCGTGCTCGGTCAGCAGATCATCGAGTACGCCCTGCGTCGCAGCCGCCGCAACTCGATCGGCTTTTCCATCGGTGAATCCGGCCTGCGCGTGACTGCGCCGCACTGGGTGACGCTGCCGCAGATCGAAGAAGCGCTGCGCGAGAAGCAGCGCTGGATATTCACCAAGCTGGGTGAAGTGCGCGCCCGTCGCGCCCCAGTGCGCACCGACTGGCGCGACGGTGCCCGACTGCCCTGGCTGGGCACTCACGTCATGCTGCGCCTCGGCGACACCTGCGCGCGCCCGTTGATCGACGACGAGGTGCTGCGCCTGCCGCTACCGGCCGACGCCGACCACGACCGCGTGCGCGACGCGGTGTGTGGCTTCCTGCAGCAGGAGGCGCTGGCGCTGTTCACCCGCCGCGCGACCGAACTGGGTGCGCGCATCGGCGTGGCACCCGAACGTGTGGTGCTCAGTTCGGCCAATACGCTGTGGGGCTCATGCACCGCGCAGGGCGTGATACGACTGAACTGGCGACTGATTCATTTCTCGCCGGCGCTGATCGATTACGTGATCGCGCACGAACTGGCGCACCTGAAGGAACTGAATCACTCGCGCGCGTTCTGGGATACCGTGGCCGCCATCCTGCCCGGCTTCGAGGCGGCGCGGCGCGAACTGCGCGCGCACCACCCGGGGCGCATCGTCGCCCCCTGACACGAGGACTCACACATGCGCATCCTTCACACCATGCTGCGCGTCGGCAATCTCGACCGCTCCATCGATTTCTACACCAATGTGCTCGGCATGCGCGAGCTGCGCCGCAAGGACTATCCGGACGGCAAGTTCACGCTGGCCTTCGTCGGCTACCAGGACGAAGCCGACGGCGCGGTGCTCGAACTGACCCACAACTGGGACACCGACAAGTACGACCTTGGCAACGCCTACGGCCACATCGCGCTGGAGGTCGACGACGCCTACGCCACCTGTGAGCAGGTGAAGGCGCGCGGCGGCAAGGTGGTGCGCGAGGCCGGCCCGATGAAGCACGGTTCGACCGTGATCGCCTTCGTCGAGGACCCGGACGGCTACAAGATCGAATTCATCCAGCGCGGTTCGCAGTCCGCGGGCTGAGTCGCCACCGACGACGCACGTCCGTGAGATATTCACGTGGCGTGCGTGCCTTGCAGGTTTAGGTTGCCGGCTTCCAACATCGGAATCGGAGGTCGGACATGCGTTCCCACATCATCGCGCTGCTGCTGTCGCTCGGCGCGTCCCAGGCGGCCTTTGCCGCGCCGTCGAGCACCTTCGATTCCGGCAACGACGGCTGGACGGTGTCCGACACCAATCCGCCCTTCGATTCCTTCGGCGGCTCCTTCACACCGGACTACGACGAGGAAGGCCAGTTCATCCGCTACACCGATCCGTCGGCGATGAGCTTCTTCTTCGAAGCACCGGAATCCTTCCTCGGCGATCTGTCCGGCTACTACGGCGGTACGCTGCGCTACAGCCAGACCCTGTCGGTGCAGACACCGCAGTGGCGTGACGATCCGGACGTGGTGCTGGTGAATGGCGCGGGCCTGGTGCTGGTGTTCCAGCATGATTACCAGCCGGGCGTCGACTGGACCGACTTCACGGTGTCGCTGGCCGAGGGCAGCTGGCGCGTGGGCGGTCTTGGCGGCAGTTTCGCCTCCGCCGCACAAATGCAGTCGGTGCTCGGCGACCTTCAGCGGCTGCGCATCCGCGGTGAGTACATTTCGGGGGTGGTGGAGACGACGGCGCTCGACAACGTATCGATCACCGCCGTGCCCGAGCCTGCATCATGGGCGCTGCTGCTGTCCGGCGTGGCGCTGGTTGCCGGTGTGGCGCGGCGACGTTTCGGCTGATCAGGCCGCAACGCGGGCGGCCTGCAGTTCCGCCCGCAGTTCGGCGGCCAGGGCCTCCACTTCGGTTTCCAGCTGGTTGATCAGCAGGTCGGTGCCGGCGTCGTCCGGCGCCGTGGCGCCACTGCGTTCGAGCCGCCCGGCGATGCCGGCGGCCCGGGTGCCGCCGAAGTTGCGCACCGTTCCCTTGATCGTGTGCGCCTCGACGGCAAGCGCATCGCGCGATACCGACCGTGCCTCGCGCAACGCACCCAGCATGGTCCGGTAGTCGCGCAGGAAGAGCACGATGATGTCGCGCATCAGCACTTCGTCGCCGCCCAGATTGCCGAGCGTAAACGCGCGGTCGAACTGCGTGGCGTGCGTGTCGTCCGCCTTGCCGATGTTCTCTTCGCGGTGTTCGACCGGCGCCGACGCCGGCTTCTGCAATGCCTCTTCCAGTGCGCGTATCAGTGCCGGAACCTGTATCGGTTTCGACACGTAGGCGTCCATGCCGGCGGCAAAACACTTCTCGCGGTCGCCAGCCATCGCGTGCGCCGTCATCGCCACGATGGGCGTATGCCGCTCGCCGTCCTGTGCGCGGATGTGACGCGTGGCGTCGAAGCCGCCCATCTGCGGCATCTGCAGGTCCATCAGGATGACGTCGTAGCGGATGCAGGCCGCCTTCGCGACGGCTTCGAGGCCGTTCGCCGCCACGTCGACCTCGTGGCCCAGGCGCGCCAGCAGCCGCACGGCCAGCGTCTGGTTCACCGGATTGTCTTCAGCGAGCAGGATGTTGAGGCGCCGTCCTTCGCCGCCCTCGGTCACCGGAATGCTGCGCCGCTCGCCGGTCGTGCCGGTGCCGGTGGCGGCCATCAGCGCGTCGAGCAGGGCGGCGGTCTGCGCCGGTCGGGCGACCAGACCGCTGATGCCGGCCGGCAGGCCACTGGCCTTCGGCGCTTCGCCGTCGTGCAGCAGGATGATGGGCAGTTCGGCGGCGCACTGTCCCTTCAGCGCATGCACCAGCGCCCAGCCGTCGCGTGCGGCGAGGTCCTCGGCCACCAGCAGTGCGCGGAAGCACTGCGCCTCGCTCTCGGCCGCGACGATGGCACCGATGCCTTCGTCAAGGTCGGCGCACACGCGTGCCGCCATCTGCCACTGCGCGAGTTGCGCGGCAAGTTGCGTGCGCGATGTCGGGTCGGGCTCGATCACCAGCAGCGGCATCCGTTCCAGCGATCCGGTCTCCTGCGACGCCAGCTCACCTGCGCGCGCGCTGGTCAAGGGCACGGTGAAATGAAAGGTCGATCCTTCACCCGGTGCGCTGATCACTTCCAGCCTGCCGCCCATGCGCTTGACCAGCCGCGTGCAGATGGCAAGGCCGAGACCGGTGCCACCGAAGCGACGGGTGGTCGAACTGTCAGCCTGTGAGAAGGCGTCGAAGATGAGTGCCTGCTTGTGCGCGGGAATGCCGATGCCGGTGTCGCGCACGGCGAAGCGCAGGCCCTGCACGCCGTCGTCCTGGCTGTCGAGCGTGACCGACAGGTCGACGCTGCCACGCTCAGTAAATTTCAGCGCATTGCCGATTAGATTGGTCAGCACCTGACGCAGCCTTACCGGATCGCCGACGACGCCGTCGGTCACCGACGGATCAATGCGGCAGCCGAGCTGAACCGGCTTGCCCGGTTTCGGAGCGAGCGTGCGCACGATGCTGCCGATCACTTCGCGCAGGCTGAACGGGATATGTTCGAAGTCCAGATGCCCGGCCTCGATCTTCGAGAAGTCGAGGATGTCGTCGATCAGCGTCAGCAGCGTGTCGGACGACTGCTTCACCAGTGTCAGGTACTCGCGCTGCTCGCCGGTCAGGTCGGTGTCGAGCGCCAGTTCGGTCATGCCCATGATGGCGTTCATCGGGGTGCGGATTTCGTGGCTCATATTGGCCAGAAAGTCGCTCTTCGCCCGGCTCGCGGCTTCGGCCGCGTCACGCGCCTGCATCATCTGCTCGTGCACCGCGCGCCGCTCGCTGATGTCGGAAATGAAGGCGGTGAACAGTGCGCGTCCCTTCATGTGCGTCGAGGTGATGGCGAGCTGCGCAGGGAAGCGGCGACCGCTGCGGTGACGGATGTCCAGTTCCATGTGGTGGCCGATCACCGCGTCGAAGCGGCGGCCCAGCCACTGCAGCAGGTCGTGCTGACCCGGTTCGCGTTCGGCAGGTGCGACCAGCAGTTCGATCACCGGATGCTGCATCGCTTCGGCCGCCGTCCAGCCCAGCATGCGTTCGGCGGCCGGGTTGTACTCGATCACGTTGCCGAAGCCGTCGAAGGTGATCACTGCGTCGAGCGCCGCACCGAGAATCGCGCCGGTGCGTGCTTCGCTTTCGGCCAGTGCGCTGCGCTGGTCGTAGAGGCTCAGCGAGGCCCAGTTCAGTGCCCGGGCGAGCCGGTCGGTCTCGTGCGAACCGGTCGCCGTGGGCAGGGTTTCGCCCATCGCGTGGTCCAGTCTTTCGGCGAAGTCGGTGCACTGGTTCAGTGCGGCCAGCGGCCGGCGCAGCAGCAGGTAGAGGGCGCCGGCGCCGAGCAGCAGTGCGAACAGGCCGTGCAGCAGGCTGTCGCGCAGAATGTGCGCACGCATTTCGCGCGCTTCCGGCGTATCGGTCTCGGTGCGCAGCCATGCGGTCTGTCCGCCGGCCACCAGCGGCACCCAGCTGACGATGGTCTGCCGCCCCGCGTCGTCCTCTGCCGCGGCGCGCGCACGCGCGATCAGGCCCGGCGGCGGCGCGTCGGTCGGGCGGGTGTCGGCCGTTCGCCAGGCGCCGTCGCCGGCGCGTCGGAGTGCCGACAGGACTTCGCCGCTCGGCGTGACCAGCGCCGCCGCCGTCAGCACGGCCGTGTCGGGCAGCCGCGGTCGCAGCGCGACCAGCGCGTCGCGGTCGTATTCGATGTCTGCAGCCAGACCCGCCGCGATGGTGCGTGTCTCGGCCAGTGCGCTGCGCTCAAGCAGGTGCAGTGCTTCGTCCGCCTGTTCGCGGGCCGTGTACAGCGCGTTACCCGCTGCGCCGACGCCGAAAGCGAGGGCGAACAGCGCGGTGATGCGCAGCAGCAGGCGGTGCGTCCCGAGGGCAGGCAGCTTCATGACTCAGTCGTCCCGGAAGCGTGCCCGGATCTCCTGCACTTCCTCCCAGCGATCCAGCATGGCGTCCACGCAGTCGGGATCGAAGTGCAGAGAGCGTCCCGCGACGAGGAAATCGTGCGCGCGACCGACCTCCCATGCCTGCTTGTAAGGACGTGACGAGGTCAGCGCGTCGAACACATCGGCCACTGCGACGATGCGCCCGACCAGCGGGATCGCCTCGCCGGCGAGGCCCTTGGGATAGCCGCTGCCGTCGAATTTCTCGTGGTGACTGAGCGCGATCGTCGCTGCCAGCTGCATGTAGGGCGAAGCGGAGTCCTTGAGGATTTCGTAGCCGATGGCGGCGTGCTGCTTCATGATTTCGAACTCGTCCGGGTCGAGGCGACCCGGCTTGAGCAGGATGTGGTCCGGCGTGCCGAGCTTGCCAACGTCGTGCATCGGTGCGGCGATCAGCAAGGCTTCCTGCATGTCGGCGTCGAGACCCATCTCGCGTGCGATCAGCGCCGAGAAGTGCGCCATGCGCAGGATATGGGCGCCGGTTTCCGGGTCGCGGAACTCGGCGGCGCGCGCGAGCTTGTTCAGCGTCTCGCGCTCGCGTTCGAAAATTTCGGCGGTGGCGCGGCGCACTTCGTCGGCCAGCACCCGTGCGTGGTTGGCCAGCACGACCTGGCTGCGACGCAGCGACAGCATGTTCTTGACGCGGGAGGTGAACTCGACACGGTCGACCGGCTTGGTCAGGAAGTCGTTGGCGCCGGACTCCAGCGCGCGGTAGCGCACTTCGCGCTCGTGATCGGCGGTGACCATCAGCAGCGGCGTCTGTGTGCGCGCCAGATTGGAGCGGAAGCGCCGGATGAATTCGACGCCGTCCATGTCGGGCATCATGTAATCGACGATGACCAGATCCGGGTCCTCGCGCATGCAATGCTCCAGCGCCTCGGACGGCGACAGGAAACAGGTCGATTCAACGTCCGGCAGCTTGCCCAGCAGCGCAGACATCAGAACCAGATTCACCTGCGCGTCATCCACGACCACTACATTCATCCAGGGCACCCCGTGTGCGTATCTTGTTCGATGTGCGGCGGTGCCCGATCGGCCCGCCCGATCCATCCTTTCCGCACGAAGGAATAACGGCGCCGCGCGCGGGCGACTTTAGATGCCCCGGATCGCGGCTGACAGAATGAAACAGATGTGCGCGAGGGCATCAGGCTGTGCGCGAGCCCGGTCGGCGCGCTACCCTACTGCCCGATGAATGCTCCGACGCCCTATACGCTCCGTGCCTCCGCGCTGCGCAACTGGCTGCGCCAGCTGTCCTTCCGTGACATGTTCGCGCTCGGTCTGCCGGCCCTGCTCATCATCGCCGCCGGTTTCTGGTTCGCCGCCCGCTACATCAAGCCGGCGCCGCCGGATCAGACGACGATTTCCTGCGGCGCACAGGGTTCAGCCTACGAATCGTTCTGCGCGCGCTACAAGCCGCTGATCGAACCCTTCGGCGTCGGCGTGAAAGCGCTCGAGAGCGCCGGTTCGATCGAGAACCTGAAGCGCCTGAACGACCCGGAACAGACCGTCGATTTCGCTTTTGTCCAGGGCGGCAGCGCGGAAGATCACCCGCCCGGGCTGCTGTCGCTCGGGGCCGCCTATTACGAACCGGTGTGGGTGTTCTACCGCGGTCGGCCCGGGCTGGAGCGGCTGGATCAGTTGAAGGGTCTGCGCATCGGCGTCGGGCCCGAAGGCAGCGGCACCCGCCATCTTGCGCTGCAGATGCTGGCCGCGCACGGCATGGCCGACGACAAGCGGCGCCTGCTGCCGCTGAGCGGAATCGCCGGCGTCACCGCGCTGCGCGACCGCCGCATCGACGCGCTGGTCGTGGTTGGCGCGGTGCATTCGGCCAGCGTGTGGGCGCTGCTCTATTCGGACGGGATTTCGCTGATGAGCATGACGCAGGCGCCCGCCTACTCGCGTCGCTTCCCGCATCTGACCATGCTGACGCTGCCACGCGGCGCCATCGATTTCGTGCGCGACATTCCGCCCAGGGATGTGTCGCTGGTGGCGACGCAGGCTTATATGGTGGCGCGCGAGGACACGCATCCGGCGCTGATCGACCTGATGCTGGGCGCGATGAAGCCGGCGCATGCCGAAGCCAGCGTGTTTCAGCGGCCGGGCGAGTTCCCGAAGCCCGACGGCGGCGATTTCGAACTGCATCCGCGCGCCAAGCGCTTCTATGAGGTCGGTCCGCCTTTCCTGCAGCGCTACCTGCCCTTCTCGATCGCCAACCTGTTCGATCGCATGCTTGTACTGCTGGTGCCGCTGCTGGCCCTGGCCGTGCCGCTGTTCAAGATACTGCCGCAGCTCTACGTCTGGCGCGTGCGCAGCAAGCTGTACCGCTGGTACGGCGAACTGAAGGACGTCGAACGTCAGGCCATGCTGCCCGATCAGACGCGCAGCCGGGCCGAGTGGCTGGACGACATCGACCGCATCGAGGCGGCGGTGGCGCGCATCCACGTGCCGTTGGCGCATTCCGATTACCACTACCAGCTGCGCGCTCACATCCACATGGTGCGACGGCGTCTGCAGGGCATACCGGACGGTGCGGTGCACGAAAATCCGCAGGGCGCAGGAACCGAAACGGCGCCGTCCTGACTCAGTGACAGTTCGCCGGCCGCGCGTTGTACTGTCCGGCTGGGGCAAATTTACAAACATTCGTGCTTGTATATAATTGCAGGCCGAATTCAGGAGAGTTCCCCGATGCCTGTCCGCTCCGCGGCCGCCGTGCCCGCCTCGCGTCCGATTTCCCGCCTGGCCGTGCGCCCGGGACGCCGACTTTCTCCGCTCCACACCTCTTTCGGTTTCGTCGTGCTGATTGCAGCGGCGCTGTTGCTGTCCGCCTGCAGTGGTGACAAGTCAGCGCAGCCGGCAGCTGCGGCCCCGCAGGCACTGCCGGTCACCGTGATCGAGGTGGCGCCGACGCAGGCGCCGCTCGTCGTCGAGGCGGTGGCGCAGGCCGAAGGTGCGCGCGAAGTCGAAGTGCGTGCGCGGGTCAGCGGCATTCTCGAAAAGTGGCTGTTCCGCGAAGGTGAGCCGGTCAAGGCCGGGCAGATGCTGTTCCGCATCGAGCGTGCACCGTTCGAGATCGCACTGGCGCAGGCCAAGGCGCGTCTGGCCGAAGCGCAGGCGGTCGAGGAACAGACGGCGCGCGAAGCGCAGCGTCTGACCGGGCTGGTGGCTGAGAAGGCGATCAGCCAGAAGGAGTTCGACGACGCCCGCTCGGCCAGCGCAGTGGCCCGCGCCACAGTGAAATCCGCCGAGGCGGCGGTGCGCGAGGCGGAACTGAATCTGAGCTACACGCAGGTGACCGCACCGGTGGCTGGCGTGACCGGGCGGGCTCATCGCTCGGAAGGTTCGCTGGTGAATACCGGCAGCGACAGCCTGCTCACCACGATTGCGCAGATCAACCCGATCTGGGTGCGCTTCAGTCTGTCCGACAACGACCTGGCCGCCGTGCCGGGTGGGCGTGCCGCCGTGCGCAGCTTCCGCGAGGTCGAGCTGCAGCTGCCGGACGGCAGCATCCTGCCGCAGCGCGGCCGCATCAATTTCTCCGCCAGCCGTATCGATCCGGCGCTGGGCACGCTGGAAATGCGCGCCGAGTTCGCCAACGCCGACGCCGTCGTGCTGCCCGGCCAGTTCGTCCGCGCGCGGGTGATCGCCGGTGAGCGCGACAATGTGTTCCTGGTGCCGCAGGCTGCGGTGACGCAGACCGAGAGCGGTCCGGTGGTGATGCTGGCCAATGCCGAGGGCAAGGTGGAGCCGCGCCCGGTCAAGCTCGGCCAGTGGCAGGGCAAGGACTGGGTGGTGACCGGCGGCCTGCAGGCCGGCGACCGTGTCATCGTCGATAACCTGATCAAGCTGCGACCGGGCGCGCCGGTGGCGCCGCGCGCGGCGGGTGAAGCCGCGCCGCCGGCGAAGTCCTGAAGGAGCGCCCGCACATGGCCCGCTTCTTCATCAACCGCCCGATCTTTTCGGGCGTCATCTCCATCGTCATCATGATCGCGGGCCTGGTGGCCTCGCTGTCGCTGCCGATCGCGCAGTACCCGGAAATTTCGCCGCCCACCGTCATCGTCACCGCCACCTATCCGGGCGCCAACTCGGAAACGCTGGCGCGCACGGTGGCGGCGCCGATCGAGGAGCAACTGTCCGGCATCGAAGGTCTGCTGTACTTCAACTCGACGTCGACCTCCAACGGCACCGTCACCATCACGCTCACCTTCGAGGTGGGCACCAATCCCGATACCGCGCTGATCGCGGTGAACAACCGAATTTCAGTGGCCGAGTCGCGGCTGCCGGAAGACGTGCGCCGGTCCGGTCTGGTGGTGCGCAAGCGCTCGAACAACCTGCTGATGATCGCCGCGCTGAAGTCGAACGACGGTCAGCGCGACACGCTGTTCCTGACCAACTACGTGCAGGTGAACGTGCTGGAGGAACTGCGCCGCCTGCCCGGCGTCGGTGACGCCATCGCCTTCGACGCGCCGTACGCGATGCGCGTCTGGCTGAAGCCGGACGTGATGGCACGCCTCGGCATCACGACCACCGAGGTGGCGGCCGCCATCCGTGTGCAGAACGCGCAGAACGCAGTCGGCCGCATCGGTCAGGAGCCGGTCACCAACGGCCAGCAGCTCACCTACACGGTGACCGCCAAGGGCCGCCTGCTCGACATTCCGCAGTTCGAGAACATCATCCTGCGCGCCGACGGGCCTGGCGGCGTGGTGCGCCTGAAGGACGTCGCCCGCATCGAACTCGGTGCCGAGAACTACGACCGCACGACCAAGGTGAATGGCACGCCGGTGTCGGGTATGGGTGTCTATCTGCAGTCGGGCGCCAACGCGCTCGACACCGCCAAGGCAGTGCGCGCCAAGCTCGACGAACTGTCGCAGCGTCTGCCCGAAGGGACTGAATTCATCATTCCGAACGACACCACACGCTTCATCAGCGAGTCGATCAAGGAGGTGGTGCATACGCTGGCCGAGGCCACCATCCTCGTCGTGCTGGTGGTGTGGGTGTTTCTGCAGAACTGGCGCGCCACGCTGATTCCGCTGATCGCGGTGCCGGTGTCGCTGGTCGGCACCTTCGCCGGTCTGTGGGCGCTCGGCTTCTCGATCAACACGCTGACGCTGTTCGCGATGGTGCTGTCGATCGGCATCGTGGTCGATGACGCCATCGTCGTGCTGGAGAACGTCGAGCGCCAGATGCGCGAGCACGCGCTGCCGCCCAAGGAGGCGTCGATGGCGGCGATGCGCGAGGTGTCCGGCGCGCTGGTGGCGATGGTGCTGGTGCTGTGTGCGGTGTTCGTGCCGGTCGCCTTCCTCGGCGGCATCGCCGGTCAGCTCTACCAGCAGTTCGCCGCCACGGTGGCGATCTCGGTGACGATCTCCGGCGTGGTCGCGCTGACGCTGACGCCTGCGCTGTGCGCGCTGATGCTGAAGGAGCACGAGGGCGAGGTGAAATTCTTCCGCCCGTTCAACCGCGGCTTCGAATGGCTCACCCGGCTGTATACGGGCACCGTCGGTGCCACGCTGCGCCATCGTGTGGTGGCGACGCTGCTGGTGCTGCTGCTGTTCGCCGGCGCCGGTTTCATGTTCCGCGTCGTGCCCGGTGCCTTCGTGCCGTCCGAGGACCAGGGCTATCTGTTCGGTTTCGTCACGCTGCCCGACGGTGCGTCGGCCGAGCGCACCGAGGTATCGTTCGAGAAGATCCGTCGCGTCATCAACGAGCACCCGGCGGTGGAGAACGTGTTCATGGTGCGCGGCATGGACTTCATCACCGGCAACAACCGGCCCAGCGTGGCGATGACTTTCGTCGTGCTGAAACCGTGGAAGGACCGCGCGACCACGGCCGACGACCTGCAGAAGGTGATCGCGGCCGAAGGCATGAAGCTGACAGACGGCATGGGCTTCATCTTCAATCCTCCACCGATCCAGGGTCTGGGCGCAGCCGGCGGCTTCGAGGCCTATGTGCAGGCGCGCGAGGATTCGGACGCGCGCAAGCTGGCGGCCATCACCGGTCAGCTGATCGCCGAGCTGAACAAGCGGCCGGAACTGGTAGACGTGAAAACCTTCTTCCGCGTGTCGTCACCGCAGCTCGCGGTGGATGTCGACGAGCCGAAGGCGCTGTCGCTCGGCATTCCGCTCGACGCGCTGTATTCGACGCTGCAGGCGACGATGGGCACGCTTTACGTGAATGACTTCAACCGTTCGGGCAAGACCTACAAGGTGCAGCTCGGCGCCGACGCCCCCTACCGGATGAAGCCGGAGGATCTCGGCAAGCCCTACGTGCGGTCGAACTCCGGCGCGATGATTCCGCTGTCGGCGGTGATCAGCGTGCGCACCGTGGTCGGGCCGGAAATGGTCGAGCGCTTCAACGGCTTCGTCGCCGCCAAGATTCTGGGCAATGCGGCCCCCGGTCGCAGCTCCGGTGATGGCATCGCCGCGGTCGAGGAGGTGGCGCGCCAGGTGCTGCCGGCCGGTTACACGCTGGAATGGGTGGGTCAGGCCTACCAGGAAAAGCGCACCGGCATCACCTCGGTGCTGGCGCTCGGTTTCGGCATCATCATGGTGTTCCTGATCCTCGCTGCGCAGTACGAGCGCTGGTCGCTGCCGCTGGCGGTCATCATGGCCATCCCGTTCGCCATCCTCGGCGCGCTGCTGGCGGTATGGATGCGCGGCATGCCGAACGACATCTACTTCCAGATCGGTCTGGTGGTGCTGGTCGGCCTGGCGGCGAAGAACGCCATCCTGATCGTCGAGTTCGCACTGCAGAAGCAGCAGGAAGGCATGGACGCCATCACCGCCTCGCTGGAAGCGGCACGACTGCGCTTCCGTCCGATCTGCATGACGGCGCTGGCCTTCATCCTTGGCGTCGTGCCGCTGGTCACCGCCACCGGTGCCGGTGCCGCGGCGCGCCGCTCGATGGGTACCGGCGTGTTCGGCGGCATGCTGGCCGCCACCTTCATCGCCACGATATTCATTCCGATGTTCTACAGCTGGATGGCCGGCCGCAAGGCGGCGCGCCGCGACGACGGCCCGGCCGACGAGGTGACCGCATGAGTCCCGCCGCCCTGAAAACGCCGCTCGCACTTGCCTGCGCCGCGCTGCTGTCCGGCTGCATGGTCGGCCCCGACTACGTGCGCCCGACGGTCGATCTGCCGGCACAGTACGCGCCGGCGCAGGACGCGGCGCCGGTCGCCGTCGCGCGTGGCTGGTGGAAGCAGTTCAACGACGACACGCTGAACACCCTGGTCGAACGGGCGCTGGCCGACAACGCCGACGTGCAGCGCGCCGCGGCACGGATCGAACAGGCCGACGCGCTGTTGCGCGAAGCCGGTGCCGCATTGTTCCCCGACGTCGGCCTCGAAGCCGGTGCCAGCCGTTCGCGCATCAGTGGCGTCGGTGCGCCGATACCGGCCGGCGCGCCGCTCTACCGCAACAGCTTCCAGACGGCGATATCGACCTCGTTCGAACTCGATTTCTGGGGACGGCTGCGCCGCGCCAGCGAGGCGGCGCGCGCGCAGGCGCTCGGCACGCGGCACGCGAAGGACACGGTGGAATTGACGCTGGTGAGCCAGCTGGTCGGTGGCTACCTGAACCTGCGCGCGCTCGACGCACAGCTCGTGCTGTCGCGCGACACGCTGGCCACGCGACGCGAGAACGTGGACATCCTGCGCAGCCGCGTCGAGCGTGGCCTTACCAACGAACTGGAACTGCAGCAGGCGCTCGGCGCGGTCGCGGCGATCGAGGCGCAGATCGCCGATCTGGCGCGCAGCCGCGGCATCGCCGAAAACCAGATCGCGCTGCTGACCGGCAATCTGGGCATGCATATCGAGGCTGGTGACCTGCGCAGCCTGCCGCTGCCGCCCTTGCCGCCGGCCGGCTTGCCGTCGTCGCTGCTCGACGCCCGTCCCGATGTGCGACAGGCGGAGGCGGAACTGGCGTCGGCCAATGCGCAGATCGGTGTCGCCAAGGCGGCGCTCTATCCGTCGATTTCGCTGACCGGCAACTACGGCTCGCA
This sequence comes from Methyloversatilis discipulorum, assembly GCF_000527135.1. Classification (NCBI taxonomy): domain Bacteria; kingdom Pseudomonadati; phylum Pseudomonadota; class Betaproteobacteria; order Nitrosomonadales; family Sterolibacteriaceae; genus Methyloversatilis; species Methyloversatilis discipulorum. The sequence continues at coordinate 2,491,889 of NZ_AZUP01000001.1, read as the reverse complement.
GAGCCGCGAATTGTCGGACCTGTTCAGCGGCCCGGCCAATATCTGGTCGCTGGGCGTTGCACTCGACCTCCCGCTGTTCGACGCCGGCCGCCGCAGCGCCCGCGTCGATCAGGCGACGGCGCAGCAGAAGCAGGCGCTGGCCGGCTATGTGGCGGCCATCCGCAACGCCTTCACCGACGTGCGTGACGCACTGGTGGCTGCCGAGCAGTACGCGCAGAGCGTGAGCGCGCTGCAGGCGCAGTCCGATGCCGCGGCGCGCAGCCTGCAGCTGGCGCAGAAGCGCTACGACGCGGGCTACTCGCGCTATCTCGAAGTGCTCGATGCGCAGCGCACCGCCAACGAGGCATCGCTGGCACTGGTGCGCGCACGCCAGGGGCAACTGGCCGAAGTGGTGAACCTGTACGCCGCGCTCGGCGGCGGATGGGGTGAGGAGGCTGCGGCCGCGCCGGACGACGCCGCAGCGTCGTCCTCACGCTGATCCGCTTCAACCGGCGAGCGCGGTCAGCGACCGCGGCTCGTCGGCTTTGCGCTCGACCGGCTTTTCCTTGCCGGCGCTGGCCAGCGATTTAATGTCGCCGGAAATTTCGCCGCCTTCCTCGATATGGATCTTGCCGTAGCGGATCTTGCCGCTGACGCGGCCAGTGGCGTGGACGATGAGTTGTTCGCGTGCGGTCAGCTCGCCGTCGAAATTGCCGTGGATTTCAGCCACGTCGATGCTGACGGTGCCGGAGTAGGCGCCGTTCTCGGCGATGCGGATGACGCGGCTGTCCATCGTCGCTTCGACCCGGCCTTCGACCACCAGCGTGTCGCAATCGAGAATTTCCGCGCCACGCAGTTTCACGTCCGGGCCGACGATGAGGCGGCTGCCGTGGGTGGGCGAGGGTTCGATCGCTTCCGGCTTCGACGGCTGCGGCGCGGGGATGTCGCGCTGCGGCGACAGGGCGGCCGGCGACGGTGTCGTGCTCACCGTCATGCCGCTGCCGGACGTGCCGCCGCCGCCCGGTCGTATCGTGCGCGGCAGCGTGGATTCGGTGGATTTCGGGAACAGGCCGGGCTTGTTGAACATGTCTTCTCCTTGAAAGTGGCTCGCACCGTGCGGCACGGCGCGCACCGACCGTTCGCAAGTCGTGTGCCTGGAGTTAAATCTAATATTGAATCAATGATTTACATGCTTCGATTCGACCTTTCCCGGCGCCTCTGCAGCGAATGCCCGCGATTCTGTCGCCGCAGCGCGACAGTCGGCTGCGTGGAAGGGGGCGCAGCGCCCATCACGACGTGCGCTGCGCCCTGTCGCCGAGGGGCGACACACCGCCCAGGCGTGGCGGATTTAACGTTCTGTTGCATTCCATTACCGGGCCTTACCGCGGCCCGCGTCCGGGCTGCCTAGACTCGGACGTTCACCGGAAATCCCTCGACCCATGCCTCATGCATCCTTCCGTACCACCCTGCTGCTGACCGTGCTGCTGATCGCCGGCGCGCTCGGTGCCGCAGCAGCAAGTGGCTGGATCATGCTGCAGGACTTCGCCCGCGCCAGCCGTGAGGCCGGCAGTGGGGCACTGAACCTGACGACGGCGATGCAGCAGATCGACGAACGCTCGCTCGACATGGCGCGCAGCGCGCGTCAATACGCCGTGCTGCGGGACGACGGTTTGCGTCACCGCTACGATGAGGCCCAGGCTCAGGCGCTGGCCTCGCTGGCGACGATGACCGCGAGCTTGCCGCAGATCGCGCAGCACGCGGACACGTGGCGACGTACTGAAGCTCAGTTGCGTGCCGTGTTCGACCTGCCAGCCGAGGCCGCCGTCGGCGACGCGTTGCCCGATCTCGCTTCGATCAACGATCGCCTTGCCGCCGGCGTGCGCGAGGCCATCGATGGCCGCAATACGGCGCTGCTCGACACGCTGGAGTCGAGCCGCGACACCTTGGCGACGCAGGTGCTGGCGGCCATCGCTCTCGCGCTCCTGCTCGCAGTGGCCACCGGCTGGTGGATACTGCGGCCGCTGAAGCGTGTAGAGCAGGCCATCGCTCGCCTCGGCGAGGGGCAGTTCTCGATGCCGGTGCGGGTGGGTGGCCCGGCCGATCTGCGCCGACTCGGTGAAAAGCTCGAATGGCTGAGGGTGCGGCTGGCCGATCTGGAGGCGCACCGCAATCGCGTGCTGCGCCATGTGTCGCACGAACTGAAGACGCCGCTCGCGTCGCTGCGCGAGGGTATCGCGCTGCTGCAGGACGGTGTGACAGGACAGCTCAGCGACGAGCAGATCGAAGTCAGCGGCATACTCGACGCCAATGCGCGCGCGCTGCAGGAACGCATCGAACAGCTGATCGGCTATAACGCGACGCAGTTCGACGCCCGCCACCTCGAGCTGAAGCCGACCGCGCTGCGTGCGCTGGCGCGCGAAGTGGCGGCCGACCTCAAGCTGCAGGCGCAGGCCAAGGATATCCGGCTCGACGTCAGCGGCTACGCACCACCGGTGCGCGGCGACGCCGCCAAGCTGCGCATCGCGCTCACCAACCTGCTGTCCAACGGTATCGCCTTCAGCCCGCACGGCGGTACCGTGCGGCTCGAACTGAGCAGCGACGGCGACACCACGCGCATCGACTGCATCGACGAAGGTCCGGGGGTCGCACCGGACGAGACCGAACGCATCTTCGAACCCTTCTTCCGCGGCAGCCGCCGCGCCCCGCGCCCGGACAAGGGCAATGGCCTCGGATTGGCCATCGTGCGCGAGTTCATCGCCGCGCACGGCGGTCGCGCACTGGTGCTGCCGGCCGAGCGCGGCGCCCACTTCAGGATTGAATTGCCCCATGCCAGCTGACGCCCGTCTGACCCGTCTGATCCGTCTGATCCCGATCGCGCTTGCGCTCACGCTCGCTGCCTGCGCCGGCGTGAAGCCCGCTCCATCCGCGCCGGCGGCGGCCGAAGCGCCGCAGCCGGCGGCGCTTGAGACACACACCAACACGGCGGAACGACAGTTGCAGCAGGCGATGCAGGCAGCTCAGCCGCGCGGCGGCAATCTGACGCGCGCGCGCACACAGCTGGAGGCACTGGTCGCATCTACCGACGATGAGGCGCGCGCATTGCAGCCCTATGCGAAGTCGCTGCTCGAACAGGTGGTCGAGCGCCAGCGTCTGGACGCTGCCAACGTCAAGCTGACGCAGCAGCTCGAACGCAGCAGCCAGCAACTGAAGGACAGCCAGGCGCGGGCGGACGAACTGCAGCGCAAGCTCGACGCACTGGCCGACATCGAACGCAGCCTGCCGCCCGCGCGCATTCCGTCGCGCGGCGTACCGCGGTGAGGGCGGACGGGCAGCATCGCCTGCTGCTGGTCGACGACGATACCGATCTGCTGCGTCTGCTGTCGCTGCGGCTCAAGGCCAGCGGCTATCGCGTCAGCACCGCCGAAACCGCCGAAGCGGCACTGACGCGACTCGCGGTCGAGCGCTTCAGCCTGGTGCTGAGCGACGTGCGGCTGCCGGATCGCGACGGGCTCGCGCTGTTCGACGACATCCGAGCGCAGCACCCGGCGTTGCCGGTCATCCTGCTGACCGCGCACGGCAGCATTCCCGATGCGGTGGAGGCGACCTCGCGCGGCGTCGCCGGATATCTGACCAAACCTTTCGACAGCGCCTCACTGCTTGACCGCATCACGCAGGCGCTGTCGCACGCCGCCCCGGCCGGCGCGGTGACGGCGATTGACGCCGGCTGGCGCGATGGCTTCATCAGCCGCAGCGCACGCATGGAGGCGCTGCTCGACGAGGCGCGGCTGGTCGCCGCCTCCGATGCCAGCGTACTGATACGCGGCGACAGCGGTACTGGCAAGGAATTGCTGGCGCGCGCCCTGCACCGCGCCAGCCCGCGCGCGCAGGCGCCTTTCGTCGCCATCAACTGCAGCGCGATACCGGACGCGCTGCTCGAATCCGAACTGTTCGGCCACGAGCGCGGTGCCTTCAGCGGGGCGGTGTCGCGCCACACCGGTCTGTTCCGCGCCGCGCACGGCGGAACGCTCTTCCTCGACGAGATCGGCGACATGCCGCCGGCACTGCAGGTGAAGCTGTTGCGCGTGCTGCAGGAGCGGGCGGTACGGCCGGTCGGCGCGACGCAGGCGGAGCCGGTCGATGTGCGCATCGTGTCGGCCACGCACTGCGATCTCGACGCCCTGCTCGCGCAGGGGCAGTTCCGCGAAGATCTGTATTACCGCATCAACGTGGTCACGCTGTCACTGCCGCCACTGGCAGAGCGGCGCGAAGACATTCCGCTGTTGGCCGAACACTTCCTGCGCACACTGGCGAGGAAGTACGGCAAGCGCCTGCGCGGCTTCGCGCCCGACGCGCTGGAGGCGCTGGCGACCGCGCACTGGGCCGGCAATGTGCGCCAGTTGCAGAATGTGGTCGAGCAGGCCTGCGCGCTGGCCACCACGCCGCTGGTACCGCGCGCGCTGGTCGATCGCGCGCTGCGTGTGAAGCCGATGGAGGCCTTGGGCTACGCCGAGGCGAAACAGCGCTTCGAGCGCAATTACCTGGTGCAGCTGCTCAAGCTCACCGCCGGCAATGTGACCGACGCGGCGCGCATCGCCGGCCGCAACCGCACCGAGTTCTACCGGCTGCTGCAGCGCTACGACCTGAATCCCGGCCTGTTCCGGGGCGATGTCGCCGAGATGCGACAGGCCTGAACGGCGCGGCGCGCGAGATTGCCGCCGACGGTCGTGCGCGCGTCGCCGCAGCCCGACGCAAGGCGGGCGCCGCCGTGCTCAAGTATCTGAATTCAAAGGCGGGCACGGTGTGGCACGACGCATGCTGGTGCGCGCACTCCCGCCGGCCGGACCGCGCCGCCAAAACAGATACGGAGGCACACCATGATCACCCGCCAGTCCATCGCGACCTTGATTACCACGACGGCCATCGCCTATTCGATCTGCTCGCCCGCTCAGGCGGCCAGTCTGGTCGCCGCCACGCAGGCGACATTGCGCGATCCGGTCACCGATGATCACGACCGCGGCCTGCAGCAGGCGATCAAGGGCGCTCTTGGCGACGACGAGGCCTTGCGCGGCTGCTATGTCGCGGTGAGCGCCCGCGACGGGCGCGTCACTTTGAGCGGAGTGGTGCGCGACGCGTCGCAACTGGCGCGTGCGCTGCAGACGGCGATGGCGGTCCCCGGCGTGCGCTCAGTCGACAACGCGCTGGAAGTGGCCGGGCGCTGAGTACGCTCCGGCGCGCCGGTTCAGGGCGCCTTGTAGTGAGCCTGCGTCATCAGGTCGACGCCGCAGGGCAGGTTTTCTATCCAGTCGACGAAGCGCTTCACCATCGCCTTGCCCTCGAAGCGGGCGCCGTGCTGCGGCACGATCATGTCGATGTCGAGTCCGCGCACCATGCTGGCCCAGTAGCGGCAGATCTTGTTCGACACCATATAGCGGCGGTGGAAGCCGAACATGTGCGGAATGTGCGCGTCGAAATCGCTGACCGGCGGCAGCGCTTCGCTGTGACCGATCATCGAGGCGCCCATGTCGCCGGAGAACAGGATTTTCGACACCGGGTCGTAGAACTGGAAATTGCCTTCCGAGTGCATGAAGTGCGCCGGCAGCGCCAGCATTTCCATGCCGCCGAGCGGAATCCGCATGCCTTCGTCCGGAATCGGAATGATGCGCGCGGTGTAGTCGCGGCCGGTCGTGAAGTGCGGCAGGAAGCGCGCCCACAGCTTCGAGATCATCACCTTGCACGAAGTGCTCACCATCCACTTGTTCATCGACGCGATGATGTCCGGGTCGGCATGCGAGGCGAGGATGAGATCGAGGTCCTTCGACGGGAAGTAGCGCTGCATCGACATCATCAGCCCGGTGTAGGTCATGTTGCCGCCGGGGTCGATCAGCGCGCCGTGTTCGCCGTCCACCACCAGGAACTGGTTGCACTGCACTGCATGGTCGGCGCCTTCGTCGACCAGATCGTAGAAGGCCAGGCAGACGTGCTTGCCGTTGTTGAACAGTTCGACTGCCATTGCCCATCACCCCCTGCCGAAATGCCGACTGATTACCAAGGCGACAGTGTGCCGCAAATCGGCGAGCTTTTAGGCGCCGGCCGCGGGGGGCTTGATGACGATCAATGGGCGGGCGGCCGGAGCGGGGGGCCCCAGCCGCGTGCGGGCTGGGGCGGGCGATCTGGTGGGCCCCCTGGGAGTCGAACCCAGCACCAACGGATTATGAGTCCGCTGCTCTAACCAAGCATGAGCTAGAGGCCCGGAAGGGAGCGGTACTATAGCAAAGGGGCGCCGTATCGGGGCCTGCGGAGCGGGTTTCGGAGGAGGGTGCCGGACGATGTGGCCGGATTTCGAGGGCGGGTCGATCGCCGATCTGATGCAGGATGTGGTGCGCGCGTGCGGTGGCGGGAGCGCCGGCGAGGGCTTGCGCGATGTGGACGCGTCAGCCTGGCGTGACGCGCGCAGCGTCGTTTTGTTGGTGCTCGACGGCGTTGGCATGAAGCAGCTCGAACTGCTGCCGGAAGACAGCTTTCTGCGCCGGCACTGCATGACGACGCTGACTTCCGTGTTCCCGTCGACCACCGCCGCGGCCATCACCACCTTCATGACGGCGCGGCCGCCGGCGGTGCATGGGCTGACCGGCTGGCACCTGCGTTGTACCGAACCGAGCCTGGACGGTCGCGTGCTCGCCATCCTGCCGGTCACACTGCGCGGCGACGGCGAGCTGCCCTGTTCGCAGGAGGAGGTGCTGGCGCGGGTGTGCCGGGCGCCGTCCGTGTTCGCGTCGCTGCCTGCGGCGTCACAGGTGATTTCGCCCGCCGACATTGCGCACTCGCCGTTCAATACGCTGCACAGCGCCGGTGCGGGGGTCGTCGGCTATACCGGACTGGAGGGGATGCTTACTGCGCTGACGGACGCGCTGCGTGCCCCGTCACCGCCTGCTTACGTCTACGCCTACTGGCCGGACTTCGACCATTGCGCCCACGTGCGCGGATGCGCCTCCGACAGCGCGCGCGCACTACTGTGTGCGGCCGATGCCGCGCTGGCCGCCTGGGCCGCGACGATGGCGGGCTGCGGCGTTCAGCTGCTGGTGACGGCCGACCACGGCTTCATCGATGCGCCGACGGAGCGCCTGATCGAAGTCGAACACCTGCCTTCGCTGGCCGACTGTCTCGCCGGTCCGCTGTCGGGCGAGCGGCGCGCGGTGTTCTGTCACCTCAAGCCGGGTCGGGCGCGCGATTTCGAAGGTGCGCTGCAGGCGCTGGACTGCGCCTGCATCCCGTGGCGATCGAGCGACCTCGTCGCGGCCGGGCGTTTCGGTCCGGGCGAGCCGCATCCGCGCCTGCTTGAGCGCATCGGCGACTACACGCTGGAAATGAAGGCGGACTGGACCTTGCGCGACACCGTGCCGGGCGAACGTGCGCACCGGCTAATCGGCGTGCATGGGGGCACGAGCGAAGCGGAAATGACGGTGCCGCTGGTGGGGAAGGTGCTCTGAGGGGTGCGGGAGCGCGTTCGCGCTCCCGCCGTGAAGGTCAGCTCGCGATATAGCTTTCGAGCTGCTTGATCAGGAACTGCTGGTACTCGATCGTTTCCTTGACCATGTCACCGATGGACACGACGCCGACCAGCGAACCTGCTGGGTCGAGCACCGGCAGGTGACGGATGCGCTTGTCGCTCATCAGCTGCATCGCCTGATCGACCGTCATGTCCGGCGTCACATGGATGAGCTTGCTGGTCATGATGTCGCGCACCGGCGTGGTGGCCGAATCCTTGCCCTGCAGCACCACCTTGCGCGCATAGTCGCGCTCGGAAAAGATGCCGGCCAGCGCACCGTTGTCGGTCACCAGCACGGCACCGATGCCGCGGTTGGCCATCACGCGCAGCGCGCTGATGACCGTGTTGTCCGCTTCGACGGTCGCGATCGGACCCTGCTTGCCTTCTATCACCTGAGCGATGGTCTTCACGGTAGGCCTCCCTGTTGTTTTCCGTGACGATGGGGTCGCTCAAGTTTCACACGAAAATCAGGTTTCCGTGTCGAGGAAGCTGCGCAGTTTTTCGCTGCGCGACGGGTGACGCAGCTTGCGCAGCGCCTTGGCTTCGATCTGGCGGATGCGTTCGCGCGTCACGTCGAACTGCTTGCCGACCTCTTCCAGCGTGTGGTCGGTGTTCATTTCGATGCCGAAGCGCATGCGCAACACCTTGGCTTCCCTCGGCGTCAGGCTGTCCAGCACTTCCTTCGTGATGTCGCGCAGGCTGGCGAACAGCGCAGCGTCGGTCGGCGCCAGCGTCGCGGTGTCCTCGATGAAGTCGCCCAGATGGGAATCGTCGTCGTCGCCGATCGGCGTTTCCATCGAGATCGGCTCCTTGCTGATCTTCAGGATCTTGCGGATCTTCTCTTCCGGCATTTCCATGCGGATGGCCAGCGTCGCCGGATCCGGCTCGGCACCGGTCTCCTGCAGGATCTGGCGCGAAATGCGGTTCATCTTGTTGATCGTCTCGATCATGTGCACCGGGATGCGGATGGTGCGCGCCTGATCGGCGATCGAACGCGTGATGGCCTGGCGGATCCACCAGGTCGCGTAGGTCGAGAATTTGTAGCCGCGACGGTATTCGAACTTGTCCACCGCCTTCATCAGGCCGATGTTGCCTTCCTGGATCAGGTCGAGGAACTGGAGACCGCGGTTGGTGTACTTCTTCGCGATCGAGATCACCAGACGCAGGTTGGCTTCGGTCATTTCGCGCTTGGCGCGGCGCATCTTGGCTTCGCCGGTGGACATCTGCTTGTTGATGTCCTTCAGTTCCTTCAGCGGCAGGCCGATGCGGTCCTGGATGTCGATCAGCTTGCCCTGTTCCTCGATGATGGCGGGGGCGGCACGCAGCAGCTGCGCGCCATTCGACTTGGCCGCGGTGATTTCGCCCTTGAGCCAGTCGATATTTACCTCGTTGCCCGGGAACACCTTGATGAAGTGGGCGCGCGGCATATTGCCCTTGTCGACGCACAGTTCGAGGATCTTGCGCTCGTGCTTGCGTGCCGATTCCACCATGTTGCGCACCGAGTCGCACAGCTTCTCGATCATGCGCGCGGTGAAGCGGATGTTCATCAGCTCATCCGACAGCTGCTTCTGCAGCTTCAGATAGGTCTTGTCCTGCGAGCCCTTCTTGTCCAGCGTCGACTGCATCTTGGTGTACAGCGCGCGGATGCTTTCGAAACGCTCCAGCGCGTCGGCCTTGAGCTGGATCAGCGATGCGCTCATCGCGCCACCTTCGCCGTCCTCGTCCTCTTCGTCGCTGTCCTCGTCCTCTTCGTCGGACGCTTCGGCGCTGGCGGCCGCTTCTTCCTCTTCCTCGACCGCGTTCGGGTCGATCAGGCCGTCGATCAGTTCGTCGATGCGCATCTCTTCGCGCGCGACGCGATCGGCCATGTCGAGGATTTCGGCAATGGTCGTCGGGCAGGCGGAAATCGCCTGGATCATGTGGCGCAGGCCGTCCTCGATGCGTTTGGCGATTTCGATCTCGCCCTCGCGCGTCAGCAGTTCGACCGTACCCATTTCACGCATGTACATGCGTACCGGATCGGTCGTGCGACCGAATTCGGATTCGACCGTCGACAGCGCCTGTTCGGCTTCCTCTTCGACTTCCGACGCGTCGACCACGGCCGGCGCGTTCTCGCCCATGAGCAGGTCTTCCGAAGCGGGTGCTTCGTCGAAGACACGGATGCCCATGTCGTTGAAGGTCGAAATGATGGATTCGATCTGCTCGGCGTCGACGATGTCGTCCGGCAGGTGATCGTTGATTTCGGCGTAGGTGAGGTAACCGCGTTCCTTGCCCAGCGCAATCAGCGTCTTCAGACGCAGGCGCCGCTGATCGGCGTCCATCGGTAGGGCGTTCGCTTCGGCGGAACCCGCCTTCGCTTTCAGATCCTTGGCTTTGGCGTCTTTGGCGGCCTTTGCACCGCGGGCGGTGACGGGCTTTGCGGCTGCAACAGGCTTTTCTGCGACTTCAGCCTGCTTGCGTGTATCCTTCGACTTGTCCTTGGCGACCATGTATATCCTCAGATCTGCGTGTAACCAGCGGCGAACCCGGCAAGGCAAAACCCTCACCGGATTGCCGTCCGCCTGCGCACAGGACCCCGTCGTACCGGGCCGGCAATGAGCCCGACCTATGTAAGCGGTCGACAGGGAAAACCCGTCATTATACCCGTTTTAGGGGTTGGCTTCTCGTCTTTCAAGTCCGCGCCTTCTCCCTGAGCAGACGGCCGAGTTCGGCCTGTTGCTCTGCGGTCAGCGGCGTCTGACGACCGAGCATCGTCAGATGGTTGATTGCGCGGGAAATTCCCGTCTTCCTCAGGTGCTGCAGGGTGTCGTCGAACATGTGCGGCAACGCACCTTCGTCCGCCGGGTCGTCGATCGCCGCGGCGACCGCGTCCTCGATCAACGGTCCGTGCGGGCCGTCCCTGAAGTACTCCACCAGTGCCGCCGTATTGCCGGCATCGATGTCGCCATGCTCGATGCAGTCGGCGATCGCCTGCACCGCCCGCAGCCAGGGGTCGTCGTCGATGTCTTCCAGGTGTCCGACCTTGCTGCCGAGCGCGGGGCGCTGCATCAGCATGCACAGCAGCTTGCGCGCCGGCGTCGTCGGTGCGACGCGCGGTGCGGCCGGCGCCGGCGGTGCGTTGTAGCGGCCGGTTCGGCGCGGCATGCGCAGGCCGCAGGCTTCGGCCAGCTCCTGCGCCGACAGCCCGACGGCCGGCGCCAGCAGGTGCAGCAGCTGGGTGCGTAACGCACCGGCAGGAATCTGCGTCACCAGCGGCTTGGCCTCGTTGATGAACTGCGCGCGCCCTTCGGCGCTGCGCGTGTCGCAGCGCGACTGCAGTTCGTGCAGCAGGTATTCGCTGAGCGGTTGTGCAGACAGTGCGAGCTGACGGAAACGTTCGGCGCCCTGTTCGCGCACGAAGCTGTCCGGATCGTGTTCGGTCGGCAGGAAGAGGAAGGATGCGCTGCGTCCGTCGCTCAGTTCCGACAGCGCTGATTCGAGGCCGCGCCACGCGGCCTTGCGTCCGGCGCGGTCGCCGTCGAAGCAGAACACGATGCGGTCGGTCTGGCGGAACAGCTTGTGGATGTGGTCGGGGGTGGTCGCCGTGCCCAGTGTCGCGACCGCGTTACCGACGCCGAACTGGGCCAGTGCCACCACGTCCATATAACCTTCGACCACCAGCACGAAGCCGTTGTCGCGGATCGCGGCGCGCGCCTGGGTCAGGCCGTACAGTTCGCGGCCTTTGGAGAACAGTGGCGTTTCCGGGGAATTCAGGTACTTCGGCTCGCCACGGTCGAGCACGCGGCCGCCGAAGCCGATCACGTTGTTCCGTGCGTCGAGGATGGGAAACATGACTCGGTCGCGGAAGCGGTCGTAGCGTCGGCCCTTGCTCTGGCCTTCTGACGGCTCGGCATCGATCACCAGCCCGCATTCGGCCAGCGCTGCAGCTTCGTAATCGTCGAAGGCTTCGCGCAGGCCCTGCCAGTCGTCCGGTGCGTAGCCGATGCCGAAGCGGGCGGCGATCTCACCCGAGAGCCCGCGGCCTTTCAGGTAGTCGATCGCGCGCGGGCTCTTTTTCAACTGCTGCTTGTAATGCTGTGCGGCGCGCGCCATCACCTCGGTCAGCGACGCCGCCTGCTGGCGGCGCTGTGCCATTTCCGGCGTGAAGTCTTCGCGCGGTACGGTCATGCCAGCGTTGCGCGCCAGTTCCTCGATCGCGTCCGGATAGCTCAGTCCGGAATATTCCATCAGGAAGCCGATGGCGCTGCCGTGCGCACCGCAGCCGAAGCAGTGGTAGAACTGCTTGGCCGGGCTGACCGTGAAGGAGGGGGTCTTCTCGCTGTGGAAGGGGCAGCAGGCCTGATAGTTGGCGCCGGCCTTCTTCAGCGGGACGTAGCGCTCGACCACGTCGACGATGTCGACACGGTTGAGCAGTTCCTGGATGAAGGACTGCGGGATCATCCCGCGGTTGCTCAGCCGGCGTTGCCGCTCAGCGCGGCCTTCACCAGTGCGGACGCCTGCGCCATGTCGGTGCGACCGGCCAACTTCGCCTTCAGCGGACCCATCACCTTGCCCATGTCGGCAGGGCCGGCGGCACCCACCGCTGCGATCACCTCGGCGATGACGGCACGTACTTCGTCCGCGCTCATCTGCTGCGGCATGTAGGCGGTCAGCACTTCGAGTTCGAACTTCTCGGCGTCCGCCAGATCCTGGCGGCCGGCGCTTTCGTACTGGCTGATCGAATCGCGACGCTGCTTCAGCATCTTGTCGATCACCGCCGTGACCTGGGTGTCGTCGAGCGTGATGCGCTCGTCCACTTCCTTCTGCTTGATCGCGGCCAGCAGCAGGCGGATGGTGCCCAGACGCGCGCTGTCTTTAGCGCGCATCGCGGTCTTCATGTCTTCGCTGATCTGTTCCTTCAGGCTCATGGTGTCACTCGCAGCAGCGGTTGAAGGGAAGCAACAAACACAAAAAGCCGAATGCGTCACTGCGCATCCGGCTTTTTGGTTTCAAGCCCTGCAGCCTTGCAGGGCCCGGCGATCAGTACAGCTTCGGCGGCAGGGTCTGGCTGCGCAGCCGCTTGTGGTGCCGCTTCACCGCGGCAGCCAGCTTGCGCTTGCGCTCAGCCGTCGGCTTTTCGTAGAACTCGCGCGAACGCAGTTCGGTCAGCGTGCCAGCCTTTTCGATGGTGCGCTTGAAGCGGCGGATCGCAACTTCAAACGGCTCGTTTTCCTTGACGCGAATACCCGGCATACAAACAGCCCTCAATGGCGCACCCGCTGCTCGATGCAAGCGGATGCATAACGGAAAGCCGGCGAGTATATCTCGGTGCCGGCGATGTGCCAAGTCCGATTTGTGGGGCACGCAAGTACAATGCGTCGCATGTGGATACTTGGCATCGAATCGTCGTGTGACGAAACAGGGCTGGCGTTGTACCACGACCAGCGGGGCCTGGTCGCGCACGCCGTGCACTCGCAGATCGATCTGCACCAGGCGTACGGCGGCGTGGTGCCGGAACTGGCGTCGCGCGATCACGTGCGGCGCATCGTGCCGCTGTATCGCCAGGTGCTGGCCGAAGCCGGCATTGCCGCCGGCGATATCGACGCCATCGCCTACACGGCGGGGCCGGGGTTGGCCGGCGCGCTGCTGGTCGGTGCGGCGTTTGCCGAATCGCTTGCCTTCTCGCTCGGCAAGCCAGCCATCCCCATTCATCACCTGGAAGGGCATCTGCTGTCACCGCTGCTGTCCGCCGACCCGCCGACCTATCCTTTCGTCGCCTTGCTGGTGTCCGGCGGCCACACGCAGCTGATGCGCGTGTCGGCGGTCGGCGATTACGAAATGCTCGGCGAGACGCTGGACGACGCGGCCGGCGAGGCCTTCGACAAGACGGCCAAGCTGCTCGGACTGCCCTATCCGGGCGGACCGCACCTGGCGGCGCTGGCGCAGCAGGGCACGCCGGGACGTCTGAAGCTGCCGCGGCCCATGCTCGGCAGCGGCGATCTCGATTTCAGCTTCTCCGGGCTGAAAACGGCCGTACTGAACGCGGTGAACAAGGGCCTGGACGAGACCGGACGCGCCGATCTGGCGGCCGAGTTCCAGGAAGCGGTGGTCGATGTGCTGGTCGCGAAGTCGCTGGCTGCGCTGCGGCATACCCGGCTGAATCAGCTGGTGGTCGCCGGTGGGGTCGGTGCCAACCGGCGTCTGCGCGCGCGGCTCGACGTCGAACTGGCGCAGCGCAAGGGGCGCGTGTTCTATCCGGAACTGGCCCTGTGCACCGACAACGGCGCGATGATCGCCTTCGCCGGCGCGCAGCGGCTGGCTGCGGGCGTGGCAGCGTCGTCGTCGCAACACGCCATCGCGGTGCGGCCGCGCTGGCCGCTCGACACGCTCTGAGCGGGGTCAGCCCGCGTTCTGGGCCTTCTTGCCGCCGATGCGGCTTTCGGTGCCATTCATCAGCCGGCGGATGTTGTCTGCATGACGCCAGATCAGCAGTCCCGACATCGCAGCCAGCGCGCCGCAGACGATGGCGGATTGCGTGTATAGCAGCCCGCTGATCGGCGCGCTGCAGGCCGCCACGAGCGCCGCCAGCGACGAATAGCGGGTGATCAGCGCAACCGCCAGCCAGATGCCCAATGCAATCAGGCCCACCATCGGCTCGGCAGCCAGCATCACGCCAGCTGCGGTCGCCACACCCTTGCCGCCACGAAAACCCAGCGTGACCGGGAAGACGTGTCCGACGAAGGCTGCCACGCCCGCCAGCAGTGCGGCACTGTCGCCCATGCCCAGCGCGCGCACCAGCCATACCGCGATGCAGCCCTTCAGCGCGTCGCCGATCAGCGTCAGCAGCGCGGCCTTCTTGTTGCCGGAGCGCAGCACGTTGGTGGCGCCGGGATTGCCTGAGCCGTAGGTGCGCGGATCGGCCAGGCCAAACAACCTGCTGCTGACAACGGCGAAGGGGATGCAGCCGAGTGCGTAACCGAGGGCGATCGCGATGGCGATGCTGAAAGCTGAATTCACGATGGGCGACGGGTCGGACGTAGAATCCGGCAATTCTAGTTCGACACGGGCAACTGGGCAGACATGGACTGTATTTTCATCGAAGGCATGAAGGTGACCGCATCGGTCGGCATCTACGCGCGCGAGCGTGCGCACACGCAGCAGCTGGAGATCAGCATGACCTTCGGCGTGCCCGACGCCGCGGCCCAGAACGACGACATCAACGACACGATCGACTACGCCGAAGTGGTCAATCGCATCCGCGCCGAACTGGCGCAGCGCCACTTCAATCTGCTCGAAACGCTGGGCGAGTTCGTCATCAACATGATGCTGAACGACTTCCGCGCGTCATGGGTCAGGATTTCGATCGCCAAGACCGGCATCATGAAGGACGTGCGTCAGGTCGGCGTGACGATAGAGCGGGGGCGTTCGCCGACAGCCTGAATTCGCGCGTCGCGGTCTCGTGTGCGAGCAGCCAGCGCTTGATGCCGGGCAGAAAGCCCTGCGTTGCGTGCGCGAAGCCGCCGAGTGCGCCACCCGCGCCGACGATGCGGTGACAGGGAATCACGACTGGCAGCGGATTTGCGCCGCAGGCCGCGCCGACGGCGCGCGGCGCGGAACCGATCCGTCGCGCCACCTCGCCATAGGTCAGTGTGTCGCCGACCGCGATCTGCTGCATCACCGCCCACACCGCGTTCTGATGTGCGCTGCCGCCGGGAGCCAGCGGCAGATCGAAGCGATGCCGGGCATCGCGCAGGTAGGCGTCGATCTGGCGTGCGGCTTCAGCAGCGAGGGGCGTGCGCGCCGGTTGCGGCGACTGCGGCGGCAGGAACTCGATCAGCGTGAGCGCATCGTCCGCGGTGCGGATACCCAGCGCGAAGCCGGGCGCCGCGACCACCGCGTCCCAGTCGGTTGCGTCGGCATCCTTCATCATTGCGCCTGTCTGGCGCCGAGCAACTGCTGCTTCAGGTCGTCCTGGGTCGGCTTCGGGCCTATCCAGATGGCGAGCAGTGCGCGGTAGAAATCGTCGCCCTCGACGGTCTTGCTGACCTCCTTGCCGTCGATCACGGCACGGGTGCCCCGACCGGGCAGCCATTCGAGGCCGATGCGGCTGCCCTTCTTCACCTCCTGCACCGCCATCAGATCGTCGACGAAAGCGCGGATGCGCGGCTGCATCGCTTCGAATTCCGCTGGCGGCAGGTTTTTCTTCATGCCCTTGACCAGCGGTTCGGTGAATTGCGTTGCGGAAAAGCTCATCAGCGGCACGATCTCGATGCGCTTCGGGCCTGCTGCGCCCATTGCCGCGTCCAGGCTGTCGGCCGGTGCGCCGAGGTAGAGCGCGACGGTATAGGCCTTGATGATGAAGCGCGTGCGCACGCCGGCGCCATTCAGCTGAAGCGTCGAATCAGACAGTCGCGTCGTCGGATCGAAACGCGTGCCTTCGACTTCGATGGCCGTGACGACCGGGGAGAGCATCAACATCGACACGAAACACAATGCGCGCAGATTCATGGGGACTCCGTCGGGTTCGGGTCTCGAATTATCCGGCGGACCGGCACTGATCGTGCTCGCGAGATGTGAGAAATGACGGCTTTCTTCAGGAATCAACCTTAATAAGACCCCGCAAGCTATTGTTTTTCAATCAATGAAATGCAATCATCCGACCGTTACGGTCAGTCAGTTGTCGGTCATGCGACAACAAGGAGGGCGCATGCGCGCACAAAAAAGAACACATCCGCTGCTGTTTGCACTGCTGCTGGGCGCGTCGGTCGCCACGCATGCTCAATCCTTGACCGAACAGGCGGCCGCGCACATCGAGGCCGGGCGCTACGCGGCGGCCTACCAGCTGCTGTCTCCGCAGGAGTCGGAGCGGGCGGGTGATCCGCAGTTCGATCTGTTGCTGGGCATCTCGGCGCTTGAAACGGGGCGGCATACGCTCGCCGTGTTCGCGCTCGAACGCGTGCTCGCCGTGCAGCCGGACAACGCGCGTGCCCGTGCCGAAATCGGCCGCGCCTACCTGGCGCTCGGCGAATCGGTCGGCGCCCGGCGTGAGCTGGAAACGGTGCGCAATCAGAACGTGCCGCCGGAGGTCGCCCGTGCCATCGATCGCCTGCTCTCTGCCATCGACCGCGCCCCCGATACAGGCAAACCGTCCTATTCCGGCTTCATCGAAGCGGCGGTCGGGCGTGATACCAACGTGAACAGCGCGACCTCGCAGAACGCGGTCGCGGTGCCGGGTCTGGGCGCCTTCCTGCTCGACCCCGCCAGCCAGAGCCGCGATGCGTGGTTCGGCGCGCTGTCCGGCGGTGTCAATGCGCGCGTGCCGCTGAATCGCGAATGGGCCTTCCTCGCCGGCGCCACCGGCGCCGCGCGCTTCAACGGCGGCGAGTCACGTTTCGACACCACGGCGCTGGACGGTAACGCCGGTGTGTCGTGGTCGCGTGGTGCGAACCGGATCACCGCCGCGCTGCAGCTCGGCATGTTCGAGGTCGATGACGACAAGTTGCGTGACTACACCGGCGGCTCGCTGCAGTGGCAGCACACGCACGACGCGCGCAACCAGACCACCGTGTTCGCCCAGCAAAGCCGTCTGCGTTACGAAGGCACGAACGACGTGCGCGACGTCAATCGCAACATCTATGGCGTTGGTCACGCGCTGGTGCTGCCGAACGATCGCACAATGCTGTTCGGCAGTTTCTACCTCGGCGCCGAAACCGGGCGCAACGACCTGCCCTCCGGCGTGAACATCGCTGCCAACGACGTGATCGGTTTTCGCGTCGGTGCTCAGCACACGCTGGACGAGCGCTGGATGCTGTTCGGTGCGCTGGCGCACGAAGCGCGCGAGTACAAGAATGTCGACCCGATCTTCGCCCGGGTACGTGACGACAACCTGACCTCGCTGTCGCTGGGCGCGAGTTACGCCTTTGCCAAGCAGTGGCTGCTTACGCCGTCGGTGTCTCTGGTGCGCAACGACTCCAGCATCAACCTCAACGAATACCGTCGCGGCGTCGCCCAGCTCGCCGTGCGCCGCACGTTCTAGGAGAGCGCCATGGCGAAACCCTTCACTCCCGCACGCCTTGCGCTCGCCATCGCACTGGCCTTTCCGCTGCATGCGATGGCCGATACGGCGGCGCGCGTCGAATTCACATCGGGCGACGTGCGCGCGCTGGCAGCCGACGGCAGCAGTCGCGTGCTCGCACGCGGCGCCCAGGTGGGTAGCGGCGACACCGTGGACACCGGCAGCGGTCGCGCCCAGATGCGTTTCACCGACGGCTCGCTGGTGTCGCTGCAGCCGCAGACGCAGTTCCGCATCGACCAGTACGCGTTTGCCGGCAAGCCGACCGAAGACCGTGGCTTCTTCAGCCTGATCAAGGGCGGCCTGCGCACCATCACCGGTCTGGTCGGCAAGGGCAACCGCAGCAACTACAAGCTCACCACCTCGGTCGCTACCATCGGCATCCGCGGCACCGAGTTCTCCGTCGTCTACGGCAACAGCATCAACGTGACGACCGGCGATGGCGCGGTCGATGTCTGCAATGGAGGCGGCTGCCTCACGGTGTCCGATGGGCAGAGCGCCTATGTCGCTGACCAGAGCACGCCGCCTGTCATTACCGAAGTGAAGACCGACCTGCCGCCGCCGCCGCCGTCGAACAGCGGCAACCTGACGCCGCCGCAGGGAGACGACACCTTCCTGGTGTCCGAGAACCGCAGCGAAGGCGGCGGGCTGGACGTGCTGGACGGCTATGCTGGCGGCCTGCAGTCCGGTGACGGCTATTACGTCTATGGCCAGTACGTCGACCAGTACGGTGGCTATGGCGGCGACGTCATGCTGGATTCGGCGACTGCCTCCTTCGAGGGCAATGCGCTGGTGTCGGCGTCGAATTCGAACGGTGACATTCAGGCCTCATCGGTCGCCGAAGCGCATCAGGACGGCATCATCGGCTGGGGACGCTGGACCAGCGGATCGTGTTCCGGCGAGTTCGACTGCGCCGGCGACACACTGCTCGACGTGCATTACATCGCCGGCCGACCGACGCCGGATCTGGCAGCGCTGGGCGGTGCGAGCGGCACCTACTCGCTCAGCGGCTACACCACGCCGACCACGACAGGCGGTGCGAGCGGCGGCGCGGTCAGCGGCTCGATGACTGCTGACTTCTCGGCCTACACGCTCAGTGTCGGCATGAATGTCACGGTCAGTGCCACCACCTTCGGACTGACCGGGTCGGGCAGCATCAACAGCGGCACCGCGGCCTTCTCGGGTTCGTTCTCGAACTGCAGCGGGTGCTCGTTCAGCCCGCCCAGCGGCAGTTTCCACGGCTTCTTTGCCGGTGCAGGGGCCGAGCGCGCCGGCATGGTCTACACCTTCGACAGCGGCATTGGCGGCATCAACAAGGTCAGCGGCGCGGCGGTGTTTACGCAGACCTCGCTCGGCCTGGGCAACTGACGGCATGGCATCCGGCCGCCCCGGGCGGTCGGATGTGCGCCGCTCAGAGTGACCCGGCGAAGCTGCGGATGCCGGTCAGCAGCATTTCGACGGCGACCGCGCACAGCAGCAGACCCATCAGGCGCTCCAGCGCCGACGTTCCGCGCTCGCCAAGACGACGGATCAGCGGTCCGGCCGCCAGCAGCACGCAGGCGGTGACCGCCATCGCCGCACTCATCGCGCCCGTCCAGGTCCAGAACCGTTCCGGTTCGCGCGACACCAGCAGCATCACCATGGCCATGGCCGAGGGCCCGGCGATCAGCGGAATCGCCAGCGGCACGACGAAGGGCTCGCCGCCCGACCACTCGCCGAATACGCCTGCCGGCTGCGGGAAGATCATGCGCAGCGCGATCAGGAACAGCAGTACGCCGCCAGCGATGCCGAGCGAGGTCTGCGACAGCTGAAGTACCCGCATCACCGATTCGCCGGCCCACATGAAGGCGAGCAGCGCCAGCCAGGCGAAAAAGCACTCCCTCAGCACGACACGCTGACGCCGCTCCTTCGGCACGTCCTTCAGCAGCACGGTCATGACCGGTGCGTTGCCGAACGGATCGAACAGCAGCAGGAGCAGGATGCTGGCGGAGAGGAAGCTGTCGGACAATGCTTGGGGGCTAGGGGCTAGGTGTGAAGCTTCAATAGGTTGTTTCGGGTGTTCACCCGGAGAAGTTCTGAGAGACTGGAAATCGCCAAACCCCCAAGCTCTCTCGAACAGGATTCCGGATGAACACCCACAAGAATGCCCGATTGACCTACCTTCGTCGCCTAGAAATGGTGTTGGACATGCTTGAGCGAGGTCTGTCGGCCTCTGATGCGGCGAAGCGTAGCGGCGTCAGCAGTGTCACTGCCCGCAAATGGCTGGGGCGCTACCTGGCCGAAGGTCCGGCTGGACTTGCAGACAAGTCGTCCCGTCCCGCCCGTTCTCCCCGAAGCATTGCCCCAGAAGTCGCGCTGACCATCATCGAGCTGCGCCGCAAACTCTTTCTTCAATCCCGGATCGCCTCCTACACCGGCGTATCCAAAGCAACGGTCAGCCGGGTGCTCCGACGAGCCGGCCTCTCAAGGTTCAGCGATCTGGCCCCGACTGAGTCCATACAGCGCTACGAGCGCCAGACGCCCGGCGAACTGCTCCACATCGACATCAAGAAGTTGGGCCGCTTCACCGCTGTGGGTCATCGAATCACGGCCGATTATCGCAAGCGCACCCGCGGCGTAGGCTGGGAACACTTGTTTGTGGCCATTGACGACCATTCGCGCATTGCTTTCACCGACATGCACCCCGATGAGCGCAAAGACAGCGCCGTGAGCTTCCTGCGAAATGCCGTCGCCTATTACGCAACGCTCGGTGTCACCGTACAGCGCGTGCTCACCGACAACGGACCCGCCTTCCACTCGTTCGCCTTCGCTCAGGCCTGCAACGAGCTGGGGATCAAACACAAGTTCACACGAGCCTATCGGCCACAGACCAATGGCAAGGCCGAGCGCTTCATCCAGTCAGCTCTGCGCGAGTGGGCCTACGGCCATTCCTATCCCAACTCCGACCTGCGCAAAGCCGCTTT
Source organism: Methyloversatilis discipulorum (assembly GCF_000527135.1). Classification (NCBI taxonomy): domain Bacteria; kingdom Pseudomonadati; phylum Pseudomonadota; class Betaproteobacteria; order Nitrosomonadales; family Sterolibacteriaceae; genus Methyloversatilis; species Methyloversatilis discipulorum. The sequence continues at coordinate 2,471,350 of NZ_AZUP01000001.1, read as the reverse complement.
GCCTCTCTGGAACCACTTCTACAACTGGCACCGACCTCATCACGGCATCGCTTGCAACGTCCCTATGTCCCGTCTCTCAAATTCGCAGAACAACCTCTTGACTCTTCACAGCTAGGGGCTAGGGGCTAGGGGTCAGGGGTCAGGGGTCAGGGGTCAGGGGTCGACGGGACGGCGTGCCATCCCGTCGCCGGGTTCAGCTGCGCACTTGACCGTCGCCGAGCACCACCCACTTCTGACTGGTCAGCCCATCCAGACCGACCGGGCCGCGGGCGTGGATCTTGTCGGTCGAAATGCCGATCTCGGCACCGAGCCCGTATTCGAAGCCGTCGGCGAAGCGGGTCGAGGCGTTGATCATGACCGAGGCCGAGTCCACCTCGCGGATGAAGCGCATCGCCCGCGTGTGGTTCTCGGTCACGATGGCGTCCGTGTGCTGCGAACTCCAGCGGTTGATGTGCTCGATTGCGTCGTCCAGCGTATCGACGATGCGCACGGCGAGAATGGGGGCGAGGTATTCAGTCGCCCAATCCTCGTCGGTCGCCGCCTTCATCGCCGGCACCAGCGCGCGCGTGCGCTCGCAGCCGCGCAGTTCGACGCCCTTGCCAAGGTAGATGTCAGCCAGACGGCCGAGCACGCGCGGCGCCGCGGCGACATGCACCAGCAGCGTTTCCATCGTGTTGCAGGTGCCGTAGCGATGGGTCTTGGCGTTGTCGGCGATGCGCACCGCCTTGTCGTCGTCGGCGAACTCGTCGATGTAGACGTGGCAGTTGCCGTCGAGGTGCTTGATCACCGGTACCTTGGCTTCGCGCGAGATGCGCTCGATCAGGCCCTTGCCGCCGCGCGGCACGATCACGTCGACGAACTGCGGCATCGTGATCAGTGCACCGACCGCCGCGCGGTCGGTGGTGCCGACCACCTGTACTCCGGCTTCCGGCAGACCCGCAGAGACCAGACCTTCGCGCACGCAGGCGGCGACCGCCTGGTTGCAGCGCGCAGCTTCTGAGCCGCCGCGCAGGATGGCGGCGTTGCCGCTCTTCAGACACAGCGCGGCTGCGTCCGCGGTCACGTTCGGCCGCGCTTCGTAGATGATGCCGATCACGCCCAGCGGTACCCGCATCTTGCCCACCGTGATGCCGGTCGGCCGGCGCTTGAAGTCGGTCATTTCGCCGACCGGGTCGGGCAGCGCAGCGACCTGTTCCAGGCCCTGGGCCATCGCCTCGACGCCCTTGGCGGTCAGCGTCAGCCGGTCGATCATCGCCGCGTCCAGGCCGTTGGCGCGTGCCGCGTCGACGTCGGCCGCGTTGGCTTCGAGCAGCTGCGGTGCGCGCTCGCGCAGCAGTGCGGCGATGCGGATCAGCGCGTCGTTCTTGGCGGCGGTGGAAGCCTGCGACACGATGCGCGAGGCGGCGCGGGCCTGGCGGCCCAGCGTGTTCATGTAGTCCTGGATGTCCATCTTGATTCCCGAAATGCCCGAGCCGCGCACCTTATGGAAACGGCGGCCAAACACGGATGAAAGCAGAAAGCGCGGCGACTTGCCAGTCGGCCACGCTCAGCGTGCGCACAGGCGCAGCGCGATCTGCAGGAACTCGTCCCACACGTCGCCACGCGCCACGCCCTTGATCATGCGGTCCAGTCGCGCGGCCTGCATCAGTGCGGTGCGGGTGGCGGCTGAGGACAGGCGCTGCAGCGCCCGCTTGTACGGCGACTGGCGGGCGCCGAAGATGCGTGCCGCGGCCAGCGCGTCGTCGGCGTTGCGGCCCGCATCCATTTCGGCACGCGCGGTCGCCAGCACACGCAGTTCGGCGACGATGATCCACAGCACCAGTGGAGCGGCCACGCCCTCGGCGCGCAGGCCGTCGAGCAGGCGGCTGGCGCGCGCGGCGTCGCCGGCGAGCAATGCCTGACGCAGGTCATCGACGTCGTAACGGGCGACGTCCATCACCGCGTTGCGCACTTGCTCCAGCGTCAGTTCGCCCGGCGGATGCAGCAGCGCGAGCTTCATCACTTCCTGATTGGCCGCCAGCAGATTGCCTTCGACGTGGCCGGCCATGAACTCCAGCGCTTCCGGTGTCGCGCTCTGCTGCTGACGGGCGAGACGGCCGGCCAGCCAGGCTGGCAGGCGGGCCAGTCCGGGGGCGTTCAGTTCCAGCTCCATGCCGGATTCGATCAGTGCGGCGAACCAGCTGCTCTTCTTCGCCTTCCAGTCCATCAGCGGCAGCGTCACCAGCGTGATGGTGCCGGCCGGCGGGTTGGCGGCGTAGCGGGCCAGTGCGTCGCTGCCTTCGCGCCCCGGCTTGCCGGTCGGAATGCGCAGGTCGATCAGCTTGTCGCCGCCGAACAGCGACATATTGCCGGCCGCTTCGGCCAGCGCAGACCACTTGAAGTACTGCGTCACCACCAGCACCTCGCGCTCGCTGAAACCGCGCGCGCGGGCGGCGGCGCGGATGGCGTCCGCCGCCTCGATCACCAGCAGCGGCTCGTCGCCGTGCAGCACGTAGAGCGGCGCGAGCGTGCCCTTCAGGTGGGCGTCGAGCTGTTCGGCGCGCAGCTGCATCGCGCTCAGGCGGGTTTGCGCTTGATCGCCTGCAGGCGGCGCAGCAGTTGCTGGATCAGGTCGGACTGCATTTCGTCGTACAGCACCTGTTCTTCCTGCTGCTTGGCCAGCATTTCGGTATCGCTGTAGGTCAGGTCGCGGCGCAGTTCGATCGACGACACCGGCGCGATCTCGACATTGTTGCGATCGCGCACGCGGAACGAGAAGCGCTGGCGCAGTTGATATTCACGCACGCGGCCGGCCGAGTTCAGGCTCAGGATGACTTTTTCGACCTTGTTCTCGGTGATGTCGACGATCGCGTCGGCGGCTGACGGTTCGTCCGCCACCTGGGTCGAACTCTGTGTCTGTATCGCGCGGCGGATCTGCGTGGTCAGCTCCGTGTTGCTGCGGCTGCCGTTGATGTACAGCGTCTGGAAAGGCAGATCGCGCACGCCGCGCAGGTGGAAACCGCAGGCGGCCAGCGGCAGCGCGGCGGCGACGGCCAGCAGCAGGCTGCGGCGGGACGGGTTGGCGGGGGCGCTCACGGGCATCTCCTGCTTCAGCACACGATATTGACCAGACGGCCGGGCACGACGACCACTTTCTTCGCCGGCTTGCCTTCCATGAATTTCTGCGCCGCCTCGTTCGCCAGCGCAGCCGCCTCGATGGCGTCCTTGGCCGCATCGGCGGCGACGCGCAGGCTGCCGCGCAGCTTGCCATTCACCTGCAGCATCAGTTCGACCTCGTCCTGCACCAGCGCCGATTCGGCCGGCTCAGGCCACTCGGCGCTCAGGATGTCGCCGCCGAAACCGCAGTCGCACCACAGCACGTGCGTGATGTGCGGGCAGATCGGCGACAGCACGCGCAGCAGCATGGACAGGCCTTCGCCGATCACCTCGGCGGCGTCGCTGCCTTCCCGTGGCGCCTTTTCCAGCGCGTTGAGCATCTTCATGCAGCCGGAGGCCACCGTGTTGAACTGCTGCTTGCCGAGGTCGTAACTGGCCTGCTTCAGCACCAGATGCAGTTCGCGCCGCAGGTCCGCCAGCGCGGCCGGCAGCTTCGCCTTGCCCAGCGTCGATGCAGCCGGCACGCGGGCGCGCAGTTCGGCGTTGTAGTCCTGGGCGAAATTCCACACCCGTTTCAGGAAGCGGTGCGCGCCTTCGACACCGGCGTCGTTCCATTCCAGCGTCTGTTCCGGCGGGCTGGCGAACATCATGAAGAAGCGCGCGGTGTCGGCGCCGTACTGGTCGATCAGCGCCTGCGGGTCCACGCCGTTGTTCTTCGACTTCGACATCGTGGTCAGTTCGTGCTCGAGCACGGTGCCGTCGGCCTTCAGCCGGCCGCCGGTGATCTGGCCCTTGGCGTCGCGCTGGACGTCTACATCGCTTTCCCAGTAGTAGTTCTTGCCGCCGCCCTCCGGCTTGTGCAGCCAGGCGTGGTTCAGCACCATGCCCTGGGTGAGCAGGCGGGCGAAGGGTTCCTTCACCGTCATCAGCCCCATGTCGCGCATCACCTTGGACCAGAAGCGCGAGTACAAGAGGTGCAGGATGGCGTGTTCGATGCCGCCGATGTACTGGTCGACCTGCATCCAGTAGTTGGCGCGCTCATCGACCATGGCTGCGTCGTTGCCGACCGAGCAGTAGCGGGCGTAATACCAGCTCGAATCGACGAAGGTGTCCATGGTGTCGGTTTCGCGCTTCGCCGCGGCGCCGCACTTCGGGCAGGCGACGTTGATGAAGTCGTCGCGCTTGAGCAGCGGGTTGCCCGAGCCGTCCGGAATGCAGTCTTCCGGCAGCACCACCGGCAGCTGCTCGTCCGGCACCGGCACGTCGCCGCAGTGATCGCAGTGGATGATGGGAATCGGGCAGCCCCAGTAGCGCTGGCGCGATACGCCCCAGTCGCGCAGGCGCCACTGCACCTTCTTCTCGCCACCCTTGGCGGCGAGGTCGGCTGCGACCGCATCGACCGCGGCGGCGTAGCCCAGGCCGTCGTACTTGCCGCTGTTCACGCAGACGCCATCTTTCGAGCCGTACCACTCGGCCCAGGCGTCGGTCGAGAAGGCGTTGTCGCCGACTGCGATCACTTGCTTGATCGGCAGGTCGTACTTCTTCGCGAAGCCGAAATCGCGCTCGTCGTGCGCCGGTACGGCCATCACCGCACCGTCGCCGTAGCTCATCAACACGTAGTTGCCCACCCACAGCGGCACCGATTCACCGGTCAGCGGATGCACGACGGTGAGGCCGGTCGGCAGACCTTCCTTTTCCATCGTCGCCATGTCGGCTTCCATCACCGAGCCGTGCTTGCATTTCTCGATGAAGGCGGCCAGTTCCGGGTTGTTGCGGGCGGCGTGCGTGGCCAGCGGATGTTCGGCCGCCACCGCGCAGAAGGTGACGCCCATGATGGTGTCGGCGCGGGTGGTGAACACCCACAGCTTGCCGTCGTCGATCAGCGCGCCGCTGTCATCGCGGACGTCGTGACTGAAGGCGAAGCGCACGCCGGTGCTCTTGCCTATCCAGTTCGCCTGCATGGTCTTCACGCGCTCCGGCCAGCCGTCCAGCGTGTCCAGGTCGTCAAGCAGTTCGTCGGCGTATTGCGTGATGCCGAGGTAGTAGCCAGGAATTTCGCGCTTTTCGACCAGCGCGCCGGTGCGCCAGCCGCGGCCGTCGATCACCTGTTCGTTGGCCAGCACGGTCTGATCGACCGGATCCCAGTTCACCACCTGGGTCTTCTTGTAGGCGATGCCCTTTTCCAGCATGCGCAGGAACAGCCACTGGTTCCACTTGTAGTAGGCAGGCTGGCAGGTCGCGAGCTCGCGGCTCCAGTCGATGGCAAAGCCGAGCGCCTTGAGCTGCTGGCGCATGTAGTCGATGTTGTCGTAGGTCCATTTCGCCGGCGGCACCGCGTTCTTGATCGCCGCGTTCTCGGCCGGCAGGCCGAAGGCGTCCCAGCCCATGGGTTGCAGCACGTTGTAGCCACGCATCCGGTGGAAGCGGGTGAGCACGTCGCCGATCGTGTAGTTGCGTACGTGACCCATGTGCAGCTTGCCCGACGGGTAGGGGAACATCGACAGGCAGTAGTACTTGGGCTTCGACGCGTCCTCGACGGCCTTGAAGGTCTGGCTGTCGTCCCAGTAGCGGCGTGCGGCGGCTTCGACCTCGGACGGGGTGTAGGCGGGTGTCTGTTTTTCTGACATGAGGCGGGATGCGGCGGAAATGAACGCTAACCCGCGATTATAGGGGCTGCGGCCGCATGAAAGGCCGGCGGCCGCTGCGCTCGCTGCCGCCGGCCTCCCGTTCAGCCCGCCGGATCGGGCGTCAGCATGCGTGCAGCCTGGTCGGTCAGCACCGCTTCGGTTTCGCGGGCGAGCGACAGCGTCACCTGCGGATACGGAATTTCATGACCGGCGGCGTCAAAACGGGCCTTGAGCCTGCGCAGGAACTCGCGCCGGACTTCCCATTGCGCCAGCGGCAGCGTCTTGATCCGGGCGCGTAGCGTCACGGCCGACGCGTTCCAGTCCTGTACGCCGGCGATTTCGAGGTCGTCGAGTATCTTGAGCGCGTAGTCCTTGTCCTTGCGCATGTCGGCTGCGACCGCCTTCATCAGCGCGAACATGTCATCCACGTCGTCACGGTAGTGCACGCCGACGTCCAGCACCGCGTGCGCGAACTCGCGCGAACGGCTGGTGACGACGGTGATTTCGCCATTCGGCACGAAATGCACGTCGCCCGCATAGTCGCGCAGGCGCACATAGCGCAGCGTCACCTCCTCGACGGCGCCATCCCGGCCGGCGATGCTCACCACGTCGCCGACGCGGATCTGGTTCTCGAGCAGCACGAAGAAGCCGGAGAAAACATCCTTCACCAGTGTCTGCGCGCCGAAGCCGATGGCGATGCCGGCGACGCCCGCGGTGGCGAGCAAGGGGGCGACCGAAATGCCGAGCACGCTCAGCGCAAGGCCGGCCGCCAGGATGAAAATGACGACCGAGGCCGCGTAGCGGGCCACCCGCACCAGAGTGTCGATGCGCTTGATGTCCTCGATGCTGTCGGTACGGTTGCGCACGGTCGCATGAATCAGCCGGATCGCTCTGCGCGCGATCAGGCGCAGTACCCAGGCGAGCGCCAGGATGAAAGCAAGCCTGATCGAAAGATCGAGCAGCAGGGGCAGTCTTTCCATTGCCCAGGTGTAAAGCCAGCTGGAGGCATTTGCCCAATCGGTCACTGTTGTGGTCTCCCTGTTGATTCAAGTGGCACAAGCCCGACCGGCGCAGACCGGTCGGGTTCCGCTCTGTCGGACAAGGACTACAGGCGCCGTGCCGACCTTCGGCCGGTAGAATCCGCCCATGACCACCAATCCTCTCCTGTCCGGCCTGAACGAACAGCAGTTCCAGGCCGTCACGCTGCCGTCGCAGTCCGCACTCATCCTCGCCGGCGCCGGTTCCGGCAAGACGCGCGTGCTCACGACCCGGCTGGCCTGGCTCATCTCCACCGGTCAGGTGTCGCCGCACGGCATCCTCGCGGTCACCTTCACCAACAAGGCGGCCAAGGAAATGCTGGCGCGGCTGACCGCGATGCTGCCGATGAATGCGCGCGGGCTGTGGATAGGCACCTTCCACGGTCTGTGCAACCGCATGCTGCGCGCGCACTGGAAGGAAGCCGGGCTGCCGCAGCTCTTCCAGATCCTCGATTCGGCCGACCAGCTGTCGGCCATCAAGCGCATGCTGAAGGCGCTGAACATCGACGACGAGAAATTCCCGGCGCGCGACCTGATGTATTTCATCAACTCGGCCAAGGAGCAGGGCCTGCGCCCGCACGAGGTCGAGGCCTTCGACGATTTCGCGCGCAAGCGGGTCGAGCTCTACCAGGCTTACGAGGCGCAGTGTCAGCGCGAGGGCGTGGTCGATTTCGCCGAACTGCTGCTGCGCTGTCACGAGCTCCTGCAACGCAACGAGCCGATACGCGCGCACTACCAGCGCCGCTTCCGCCACATCCTGGTCGACGAGTTCCAGGACACCAATGTGCTGCAGTACCGCTGGCTCAAGCTGCTGGCGGGCCTGGGCACCGAAGGCCAGGCGGCCGTGATGGCGGTCGGCGACGACGACCAGAGCATCTACCGCTTCCGCGGCGCCGAGGTCGGCAATATGCGCGACTTCGAGCGCGAGTTCCATGTCGACAACGTCATCCGGCTGGAACAGAACTACCGCTCGCACGGCAACATCCTCGATGCCGCCAACGCGGTGATCAAGCACAACAGTGGCCGGCTCGGAAAGAACCTGTGGACCGAAGCCGGTCACGGCGAGCCGCTGCGCGTCTATGAGGCTTTCAACGACATCGAGGAAGCGCGCTGGGTGGTCGAGGAAATCCGCGCGCTGATCCACGACGGCACCGCGCGCGACGACATCGCGCTGCTCTACCGCAGCAACGCCCAGTCGCGCGTGCTCGAACACGCGCTGTTCTCGGCCGGCATTCCCTACCGTGTCTACGGAGGCCTGCGCTTCTTCGAACGGCAGGAGGTGAAGCACGCGCTGGCCTATATGCGGCTGATCGCCAATCCGCACGACGACACCGCGTTCACTCGCGTGGTGAACTTCCCGACCCGCGGCATCGGTGCCCGTTCGCTGGAACAGTTGCAGGACGCCGCGCAGGCGCATTCCACCAGCTTGTATGGCGCGCTGAATTTCCTGACCGGCAAGGCGGCGCAGTCGGTCGGCGCCTTCGTCAAGCTGGTCGACCAGCTGCGCTTCGCCTGCGAGGGGCTGAAGCTGCCGGAAATGGTCGAGCAGGTACTCGAACTGTCCGGCCTGCGCGCGCACTACCTGACCGAGAAGGAAGGCCAGGAGCGCGTTGCCAACCTCGATGAAATCATCAACGCGGCCGCCAACTTCATTTCCGAAGAAGGCTACGCCCAGGTTGCGGCCGAGGACGAGGCGGCGCCGCCCGATCCGCTGTCCGCCTTCCTGTCGCACGCTTCGCTCGAAGCGGGCGAACACCAGGCCGACGCCGGCCAAGCGGCGGTGCAGCTGATGACCGTGCATTCGGCCAAGGGGCTGGAGTTCGACGTGGTGTTCATCGGTGGCCTCGAAGAAGGCCTGTTCCCGCACGAGAACTCGGTGCTGGAGCGCGACGGTCTGGAAGAGGAGCGGCGGCTCATGTACGTCGCCATCACCCGTGCCCGCAAGCGGCTCTATCTGTCGTTCGCGCAGTCGCGCATGCTGCACGGCCAGACCCGCTACAACCTGCGCAGCCGCTTCTTCGACGAAATTCCGGCCGAACTGCTGAAGTGGCTCACGCCACCGGCGAGCGCGCGCGGCTACGGCGGCTTCGGCAGCAGCGCCGTACCGTCGGTACCGGCGAGCAGCAATCCGCGCAGCTTCGGCAGCGGTCGCCGGACGACGGCGGTCAATGACAGCGGCTTCCGCGTCGGCCAGCAGGTGAGCCACGCCAAGTTCGGCGCCGGCGTCATCGTCAATGCCGAAGGCTCGGGTTCGGATGCCCGGGTACAGGTCAATTTCGGTGCGTCGGGCGTCAAGTGGCTGGCGCTCGCAGTGGCCAAGCTGTCGCCGGCCTGATTGCTCATGAGCGCGCGCTTCCGTCTTTTCTGTTTCGCAGCGCTGCTGTCGGCAGCCAGTACAGCTGCGGCGTCGGAACAGTGGCGCACCGCCCACCTGCGCGGCGACTGCGATACGGCGCTGGCGGAGGCGCGCGGCGCCGCCGAGAAGGGCGAGCCGGAAGCGATGCTGCAGATGTCCGACTGGCATTTCTTCGGCACCTGCCTCGACAAGAACGACACCGAATCGGCGCGCTGGGCGCTGTTGTCGGCCGAGGCCGGGCTGGCGCGTGGCCAGGTCGTCGCCGGACAGATCCGCGCCAGCGGCATCGGCGTCGAGCGCAATGCGGCCGAGGCACGCCGCTGGTACACGCTGGCGGCCGAAGGCGGTGACCCGGAAGGCATGTTGCTGCTGGCCAAGATGATCGAAGCCGACACCGCCGACCCGCTGGCGCCGGAACTGGCGCTGGCCTGGGTGAGGCGCGCGGCGGACAAGAATTACGCGCCGGCCTATGTCCATCTGGCGGCGATCTACAGCGGCGGCGGCGCCCAGACCGACTACGCCGAATCGGCACGCTGGCTGGAGAAGGCGATGCAGGCCGGCTACAAGGACAATTCGGTCTGGGTCGCCTGGTCCTGGGCCTGCCTCAACCTCGGCCGTTACGACGAGGTGCTGCAGGCGGCGACCAAGGTGCCGAACGACGCGCCGGAATTCAAGGCAGCGCAGATCAATCACGCGCACGCGCTGTTGCTGAACGGACAGATCGGCAATGCGCGCGAGGTGTACGCCGCCAACATGACCCTGCGTGGCACCGACGAATTCCGCCGCATCCTGCGCGAAGACTTCGCCGAACTGCGCCGTTCCGGACGCGATCACCCGGGCATGGCGCGCATCGAGAAGCTGTTCCTGTCCGGCAAGCCCTGAGCGCCGTGCACCGCGACCGCCATCGCAGCTATGCCGAACTGTCGTCCGCGCATCGCGAGGGCATCGACTACCACGTCACCGTCGAGCGACGCGGCAGCGGGGTCGCCATCGTCGCGCCGCATGGCGGGCGCATCGAGCGCGGCACCTCGGAAGTGGCGCGCGCGATCGCCGGCGACGACTTCGATCTTTACCTGTTCGAAGGCGCGTTGCCGACCATGAACTTCGAAACGCTGCACATTACCAGCACCCGCTTCGACGAGCCGCGCGCCCTGGCGCTGATCGCCGACTGCGACGCGGTGCTGGCGGTGCATGGCGTGGCCGATACCGGCGAGCGGGCGCTGCTCGGCGGCCGCGATCGTGCGCTCGTCTGCGCCATGGCTGATCGTCTGTACGCACGCGGCGTGCTCGCGCAGACCAGCGGCCATCGCTACGCCGGCCTTGACCCGCGCAATCTGTGCAACCGCGGGCGGCAGGGGCGC